>CBCTVZ010000001.1:0-79774 GCA_965150505.1 uncultured Robinsoniella sp.
TGTGTGATCTCCAGTGATACAAAATTTTAGGAATGCGCACAATTCTTTTGCTGTTCTCCACACATCGAAAGATAAAATCATAATCCTGCGCCCCGTCAAATTCTTCCCGAAAATAGCCTGCTTTCTCTGCAATCGTTCTTCTCACAACAAAAAAATGACAAATATAGTTGTTGGAACGCAGTAAATCCAGATTAAACTCTGGTTTAAAATGCGGCTGAAAATATTCTTTTCCATCACCGGAAATCTTATCTTCATCTGTGTAAATGATATCCGCTCGCTTTTTTTTGATATTCTTTGCAATTTCAAACAAAGCATCTGGCTCTAAGAGATCATCATGATCTAGCAGCGCCAGATATTCTCCTGTCGCCATCTGAATTGCTGCATTCGTATTTTGGGCGATTCCTCTGTTTTTTTCCAGTTTCTGATAATGGATTCTCTTATCTTTGTTCTGGTATTCTAAAAGAATCTGCCCTACTGACGTATCATTTTCGCTTCCATCCGCAATACAAAGTTCCCAGTATGGATAGCTTTGTCTTCGGACAGAGTCTATCATTTGACGCAGAAATACTTCCGGCGTTTTATAGACAGGAACAGCGATACTGATTTTTACTGGCTCTTCCCAGACAGTATGTTTTTGTTCTTTCCATTTTTCTGGTGTAATGCGATGCTCCAAAAACCACTTTTGATAATCTTCACTCGATTTTTCAAATCGCTCCGCCATCTTAATCACAAATTCTTTTGCGCCGTAATGTTTGAAGTAAAGGATTCCTTTTTTGATCGTATAAGGCGATAATTTTTTTAATACATCTTTCCATGCAATACTATGTCTGCTCATGTTTTTTCCTTCTTATTTATTTTCCCAACCGACACTCCTCATGCCGAAAGGCAGATGGTTTTTCACTCATTTTTATAAAAATTATGAATCTCCTCCACAACATACTGTCTGTCACGTTCTTTCATTCCATAATACATCGGCAGTCTCAACAGACGTTCACTTTCTTTTGTCGTATAGCGGTCTTCTCCATAAAAAGTTCCAAATTTCTTTCCCGCTTCTGAAGAGTGAAGCGGAATATAATGGAACACACAATGAATCCCTTTTTCTTTTAAAAAGCGAATCAGTCTTGTCCGTTCCTCCATATCTTTTGTCTTAATATAATACATATGTGCATTATGGGAGGCATACGGCGGAATATACGGGCGCACAATTTTTTCTTTTTCTTCCAAATCCTTCAAGCTTTCATGGTAAAAGTTCCACGTTGCCATCCGGTCGTTAAAAATCTGTTCTGCGCTTTCTAATTGCGCCCATAAATACGCAGCATTCAACTCGCTTGGCAGATAAGAAGAACCAAAATCTACCCATGTATACTTGTCAATCTCTCCTCTGAAAAATCTGGAACGGTTTGTCCCTTTTTCTCGGAGTACCTCTGCTTTTTCTATGTATTCCTGATCTTGTATCAGGAGCGCTCCGCCTTCTCCCATACTATAATTTTTTGTCTCGTGGAAACTGTAACAGCCAAAATCACCGATTGTGCCTAATGCTTTTCCTTTATACGATGACTCAATTCCCTGTGCGGCATCCTCCACTACAAATAAATGGCGCTTTTTTGCGATTTCCATAATCGTATCCATCTCACATGCAACCCCTGCATAGTGAACAGGAAGAATCGCTTTCGTCTTTTCTGTGATCGCCTCTTCTATAAGCCGTTCATCTAAGTTCATCGTCTCTGGTCGAATATCTACAAAAACCAGTTTTGCTCCTCTCAATACAAAGGCATCTGCGGTAGATACAAAAGTATAAGAGGGCAGAATTACCTCGTCTCCTGGCTGAATCTTTGCCAGATGTGCGGCCATCTCAAGCGCATGGGTACACGATGTTGTCAGCAGTACTTTTTTCGCACCGTATCGTTTTTCCATCCAATCGGAACACTTTTTTGTAAAAGCGCCGTCTCCGCAAATTTTACCGGATTCCACTGCTTCTTGTATATAATTCAGTTCTTTTCCTATATACGGTGGTATATTAAAATCAATCATTTTTCTCCTATCCTCCTCATATACTTCTGATCTCAAGTCAGGCTGATACACATTACATATAGTAATAAGGAATAATCGTTCCGACAAGACTCCAGATCACAATGATCCCTAAAAGAGCGGAGATAAAACGCATGGTCTTTCTCTGCATCTGTTCTTTAATCAATTTATCTTTCAGGATAATCAGCCCTTTTGTCACAAAATACATAAGTGGAATCAACATTGGCATACTGTAACGTCCCTGCGGCTGATAGTCGCTGCTATAGGAATACCAGACATTGAGCATATTCGGTATGATTGCAGAAATCGCCATCATCCAATCAAACAAACGCCATTCCCATGCCTTTTTCTCTCTTTTTCCCTGCTTTCTGCCTTTGATCCAGTCGATCAGATGCCAGATTCCTCCGATGGATGCAAACCAGAATAAAACGGTATAGACCGTATAGACCCAACCTGGAAGCATCAATTCCATATATCCAAAAACTCCGATAAAGCTCGTGTAGAAAGAATAAAACCACTGTCCATCCTCAAACATCTCAAACAGTGACAAACCGTCATTCATCGGCGTGTGACGCATCGATGGTTTCAAAGAAGGAACTGCATACAATTCTGCATATTTTGTGCTGGTTGCCATTCCTAAAAAGTCTCCGTCATATAAGATATAATTACGCACAAAATACCATCCCGTCAGACCAAGGACAATCACAGAGATCAGAAGTCCTTTTTTCAAAAGCTCTTTTATTCCCTGCTTTTGATACAAAACAGAAATTCCAAACAGAAAAATACTGCACAGAATAAAGCCGTAAGAATTATAATATGTCAAGGTACAAATCGAAATTCCCAGAGCCAAGATGATACATGATTTTAGATTCCATTTCGTCTCAAGACCGCGAATCCAGCTATATACAATCACTGCCGCTCCTAGCAGCGCCATCGCATCATTATTAATATAAGAACATAGAAATACAAACTGAGGTAAAAAAGCTACCAGCGCTACAAACAGATGTCTTTCCTCTTTTTGAAACCGTTTTTTTCCAATCAGAATGGTCATTCCCACTACGCCTGCGCCACAGATGACGCTGACTAATCTACAAGCATATCGGAATGCTCCTCCTGTTTTGGACAAAATGCCGATCAATTTCATAAAAAATGCGCCAAAGATCGCTGCAAGAGGCGGTCCAAATCCATATGAGATTCCCCATTGTCCGTCACGAATCAAAGGATCTGCGCCGTTTGGCAGTTTTCCATAATTTAAAATATACGCTGGAATCTGAAAGCGCATCGCCTCATCTGGAGCAGAATCAAATGGCACTACTGCTGCCCAGATCAAAAAGACTGCCAGCATGGTAAGCACAAAACTCCACTCTTTCCAGTTTTCCCTCCAGTTTATTTTTAATTTTTCCATTTCCTATCCTCTCTGTATTCCTAATTAAGATCAAAAAACTTTTTTACTTTCTTTTTTATAAACCAACGATACATTTTCGTTGACTCAATAAATTTCAGTCTTTCCTGCAGCTTTAGAATCTCTTTCTTTAACTCGCCAATCTGTTCGCAGCGACTTTCTAATTCGACCAATTTTCTCGCCAATCTGTTTTCTGTGTCATTGACAAGCCGTGCCATCTCTTGAATCTGATCTTTTTTCAGCTGATCTCTCAATAAAAATCGAAAATTCACTTCTATTTTATCCCATTTCATTTCTGGATCCATTGGAATCAGAAACATTGGGTCATCATGATCAAAAAGATAAATATTGCCTCTGTTTAACACGGCATTATTTTTCAAATCTTTTGGGAAGATTTCTTTTTTTGTCTCACCGACATACAGATAAATCTTTCCCATCTCAATCTCACACGGTCCATTTAAAGGATCAAAACGGATCATGCCGATATGCTCATATGTTGTCAAATCCATCGCGATCTTAATCTCTTCATCGGACTCATCGAGTTTTAAGACTACGCTGTCTTCTTCTCTAAAGTTCATATCTTTGGAAGCTAAGATCTGCGCAAACTGGATACTGCCCCCTTGCAGTCGTTCCCATTCATACGTTTTCTTTTCATATGATTTTATGATATTTTCATATGCGTCCTCTCCGCCGTTTACATACGCATTAAAATGTTCATTCATAGACTGGTAAATTTCTCTGTCTTCTGCGCTTAGATGAAACAGTTCATACAAATTTTCAGGATCTACCAGCTGCATCAGCTCCTGCCCATGTTTTACATACATTGCTAAAACCGTGCGATAAAAAATAAAGTCAACTGGAATAGGAAAAGCAAACACCCACTCATAATCAATAATCTGAGGTTTTCCCGTTTCTTCCTCTAAAATAATATTATCCAAAGTCAGGTCAATATTCAGCATTCTGCTTGACTCTTTGCCTTCGAGTCCCTGCTGATCTCCAAAAACTTGTTTAAATTCCTCTGTCATCTGAAATTCTTCCGTATCCTGAACGCAAAAATTCCGCACAAAATCTTGATAATCCTGCAGGAGAATAAAAAACTGATCAATTCTTTCCTGACGAATTGCCGAAAGAAGTCTGTTATAGAAGGTATCGCCCTCTATATAGGAAAACAAAATTTCTTTTCCAGCTTTCTGACACGGCGCATAATATTCACTTCCATGCGCCCGAAAATAAATATAATTTTGGTGCATACGCTCAATATGCTCTTTTGCCTCGTCATTTAGAGGTCTTTTAGAAACCTTTTTTCCTTCTTCTGTCTCATAAATTGCCGTCTCAATCTGAAAGTTTTTTGCTCTTTCTTTTGTAAATTTTGTATATATTTTTTTCAAGATGATCACCTTCTATTCTTTTCCGATTTCAACAAAAAAGGAATTTGCAAAAAAATCAAACTTTCCTTCCTCAATCAGCCCTTGATATACGGCTGTCTCATCAAACAGCTTCACACGGCTGTCGTCATATGTGCTAAGTGTACAGATTAAATCCTCTTCTTTTGGAAGATAATCATCTGAAAAAATCTGTCTTGGAAACTTATAATCTGGAAATGGATAATAAAATACGGTCTTTGAAAATCCTGCTTCTTCAATAATGGAAATCAACTTATCTTTTGAGAATGTTCTCACATGGCTGTCACCGCTTGGATATCCTTCCAAGCCCTCAAAATATTTTCCAGTGTGATCTTCTCTGACTCCTCCCCAGTATTTCAGCCCATATTTATTTTCAATCGCCATCAAAATTTTTCCGCCCGGCTTTAACATTTTTCCAACGTTTCTTAAGAAATCTGGAAAAGGATTGTCTGTAGCTGTATAATAGGCGGCATATTCAAACACTCCGATCAGTGTAATATAGTCAAATTCCTGATTCAATTCAATGTCATTAAAATTTCCAACTACAATATTCAAGTTTGAATATTGTCTGTGGCGCAGTGCATTGATCAAAGATCTGCGCTTTGACAGATCTACGCAAGTGACAGAGCGTGCCGCTCTGCACAAAGCTCCCGTGACCGCTCCGCATCCTGAACCGACTTCCAATATTCTTGCGCCTTTTTCAAATGGATACCACTCTACAATATTTTCCCGCACTGGCGACATATGATACAAAATCGGCCAACGCTTTTCTTTCTTTAAAATTTTATTCCAGTCTGCATCTTCTTTCACCATATCAAGCAATTCCTGCTCAATATCGCCGTCGCTATATTCGTCATTTCCGGAATAAAATGTATAGTCCATTGTCACTTTTCCTATTTGTTCCTTCAAAATCGTCCCTCCTGTCGCTATGCCCCTGTTTTATTTTTTCATTCCAGAATCGTCTTGATCTCCTCTATGAAAGAAAATGGATTCGGATTTTCACAATATTTTTGATTTCTCTTTCCAAGTGAAACCTCTGCCTGATAGGAACTGCACAGCTCATGCAGCTTCTGTGCAACGAGATCAGGGCTGATACTGTTCATGGATACAATATTTTCATTGAAATCTTTTAAATCTTTATTTGCAAATGTATTTGTGATTACTTTCACTCCAAAAGAAGCCATCTCAAGCGGAGGATAACTTGGATGCGGAGAAGCCATCAAAGAAATTCCAGCATAAGACTCTTCCAGCATTTTTGCATACTCCTCCAGAGTCAATTTTCCAACGGAGCGGACACTTTTTCCATTTCCCAAATCTACTGGATCATGCTGTTCTCCTGCCGATAAGATTTCCCACTGTGCAACGTCTTCCTGCATCCAAACCCATTTTTTTAAAATTGCAACGATCAAATTAAAGGCATTTCGCTCTGTCCCTGGTCTTCCATAAATTAAAATCTGCTTCTTTTTTGTCGCATGACCATCTAAGGTGTCCAGATGTTTTTTTAATGTTCCATTTAAGACAGGCTCAAAGGAAAACATCCATGGAAAATGATATCCATTCTGAATAAAATAATCTCTGAGCAATCCTGTATTAAAGACAGCAATCTGAGGATATTCATCTTTATATGTGGCATCTGCAAGCAGATATCGCGTAGACCACGGATAAAATCCCGGTTCGTAATCCTGAATAAAGTTTATAAACGGTTTTGGAGAGATCCCACATTCTTTCTCAAATCTGCGATATGCCTCCTGAGCGCAAAAAGCCGTCCACCAGCCTGTGAACATAAAATAATCCTGATCGGATACCGGCATACTCTTTCCAAATCGGTCGCTGTAAGGCAGAATCTGTCTTTTCTCCTGACTGTCCTGATCTGCCTCTACAAATACATACCGGTCTGTATATGGCGCTTTTGCCGCCTCGCTCGGCGCGGCATCCACTAAAATAATTCTGCTGTCATATCCTGTTTTGCTGACCAGTTCCTCAAAAAATTTTAATGCTGTTGAAATTCCTCCAAATACGTGTTCTGGATTGATCGATGGTACAAGCAGATTCAATCTTTTGTTTGGAAATGAAATTTTCCGAAACGTATATGGCGTAATCTCAGCCACATTTGTGTCAAGTGTCGTTGTCTCTTCCACCACCATATTCGCAGCTTTGCGTATGGCACGCTTAATTAAATTCTTTTTCATAGTCTCTTTTTTGATACCTCTTTGTTTTTTTATTTTAACCGCGGTACACAGCTGTTCATATCGAGACACTTATTATAGTAAGGATCGCTGTGTCCATGATAATTTTCATACATCTTATAAGAAAGTTTAAAATCTATTTCTGGAATATAAGAATCCCTGCTTTTTGATTCAAAATGATGCAGTTGTACATAAGGGTCATATACATTGACATATCCTCTGTTAATAGCACGAATGCAGATTTCAATATCACTTCCGCAGATAATAAACTGCTCATCAAAATTTCCGATGGTCTCAATCGTCTCTCTTGAGATCGCCATACATGCCCCCGTCACGGCTGTCACATTTCGTGTTACCATTGGTGAGATAAACGGTGATCCATAATGAACAGGTTTCATGCCCTTAAATACATGATCTGCCCATCCTCCCATACCAGAGACGACTCCGGCATGTTGGATTGTGCCATCCTCATAAAGCAGCAGCCCTCCAACGACTCCTGTACCCTTTCTCATCGCTTTTTCTGCTAATCTCTCCATCCAATCAGGCGTAATCACATCCATGTCGTTGTTCATAAAGATAAAGAGATCTCCCTTGGCCTGACGTATTCCAAAATTATTTAACTTTGACCAGTTAAATTCAAACAGTGCATCCACCACTCGTAGATTGGAATATTTCTGTACTGCCTCTGCAAAATATCGTTTTGTTTCCTCTTCTTCTGAATTATTGTTTAAAATAATGATCTCATAATTCGGATACGTTGTTTTTTCTTCAATCGTGTCAATCACATTTCTCAGATAATCTGCATGGTCTTTTGTCGGCATGATAATGGAAACAAGTGGTTTCGTTTTCAGATGAAATCTGACATCATATACAAATAAAGAATCAGTCTCCTCTGCCGTGGCTGTCCCTTCTCCATAAAAACGGTCAAGATGACTTTGAATCGCCTTTAAGCCTGCCGTCTGCGCATACGGTTTGGAATCTGGATTTGCGGCAGTAGAACTTGGAAGCGCTCTCCAATAATATAACACTTTGGCAATGTGTTCGATGTTCTGTGTCTGCTCTACAAGTCGAAGCATCAAATCATAATCCTGACTACCATTATATTCACTGCGAAATCCTCCAACTTTTTCAAATAAACTTTTGCGAAAACCAAGTAAATGTCCAATATACATCTGGCTTAAAAGCAAATCATACGACCAATCTGGCTTATGAAGCGGCTCTCTATGTTTTCCTTCCTCGTCAATGATATCCTGATCACTGTAAAGAATATCGGCATCTGTCTTTTTAATTCTCTTATAAAATTCATATAATGCACGCGGTGCAAGCTCATCGTCATTGTCCATTAAAACGAGGTATTCTCCTGATGCAAGGCGCGCCGCTGCGTTCGTGGCTTCAGAAATACCTCCGTTTTCTTTTTGAAACTGTATTTTAATTCTTTTGTCTTCAATTTCTTCCAAATACAGGCGAACTTTTGGATCTGTGGAGCAGTCGTCTACGATACAAAGCTCCCAATTTTCATAATTCTGATGGCGAATAGATGAGATCGCCGCTTCAAGCCATTTGATTTCTACATTGTATACCGGCATTAAAATAGAAAAGCGAATATCGCCTGTACATTTCTGCGCCTCTTTTTCTTCTGGCTCATACGGATACAATTCATAATCTGCACGATGTTTAAAATTCTCCATGAATCCCTTCGGTCCATGTTTTATAAAATATTTTATCCCCTTAAAAAATGTCTTTGGTTTTCTGACGCAAAGACTTGCCATTGCAAAAATCTTTTTAATTTTCTGCATTCTCTATACTCCTTTTATACGTTACCGTCGAGTCCAGATCACAAAATCCGACAGTAGTTTTCTTTGACAGCACTTGAATACAGCAGATATCATACAATCTGTGATAGACGACGAGCGTATCTCCTTCATATCCTGTACACCCAAGCGAAAGTAAATGCTGTCCTCCCTGCAGAACCATTTTCTGTGAAAATGCAATCTCTACTGTTTCTCCAGCCTCTATCTTCCCTGTATCCGTCTTTTCAATGATCGTATTTGTCCCTGCCAATTCATTTCCTTTTAAATCCTTGATACTGAACGCAAAAATCGGATTTTCGATCGTCTGATGAAATTTCACTCTCATCTTGATAGTAAACGGCTTCATTTTATAGATCGTATTGGAAATCTGATTCTCATGATCAAAAATTCCAAAACTTATGATCGTGGCGCGTTTATCCCCATAATCCTGATAGTTCGGATTTAAAAGCATATAATCAAGCCACGTTCCCTTCTGCACTTCCAAATTGCTCTGCGGCTTTTTTTCTTCTTGCTTTTCCTCTTCTGGCTCATCCTGACCTACCAAAATCTTCTTATACAGATCCACCATCTCTTTTGTAGGGCCTTCTGCATATTTTTTTCCGTCGTTAATGATGATCGCTCTCTCACAGTATTTCATCACGCTTCCCATATCATGTGTCACAAACAATACTGTTTTTCCGCTGTTTTTTAAATCTTCCATCCGTTTATAACATTTTGCCTGAAAGAAGACATCCCCCACCGACAACGCTTCATCAATGATTAAAATATCTGGATCTACGCTGATCGCCACAGCAAAGGCAAGGCGTGCAAACATTCCGCTGGAATACGTCTTTACTGGCTGTTTAATAAAATCTCCAATATCAGCAAATTTTAAAATCTCTGGAAGCTTCTTCTCCATCTCTTCCTCAGAAAATCCCATCATCGTTCCGCTTAAATATGCGTTTTGAATCCCATTATATTCTGGATTAAATCCGGCTCCAAGCTCTAAAAGCGCTGAAATCTTTCCATTTATCGTCACTTCTCCCGATGTAGGCATCAAAACACCGGTGATAATTTTTAGAATTGTAGATTTTCCTGCCCCATTTTTTCCAATAATTCCCACCATTTCTCCTTTTTTCACTTCAAAGGAAACATGGTTCAGGGCATGAAATTCTTTGTGATAACTTTTTTTATGAATACTGAGTGCTTCTTTAAATCTCAACGTTGGCTTATCATAAAGACTGTACACTTTTGAGACATCAGAAACGGAAATTGCTATATCACTCATCTATTTTCTCCTGTCTTATAATACATCTGCAAAATGCGGTTTTAACTTCTGGTATACCTTTCGGCTCACAACAAATAATAAAATGGTAAATACCCAAAAATAAATTGTAATCTTCCATCGCTCAAAAAACCAAACATGCCCAATCATGGTGTCACGATATCCCTGAACAATATAAAACATCGGATTCAGCTTAAAAATCTGTTTTAACCAGCCTGGAAGCGGCATCGTCTCAAACTGCCACATAATCGGTGTCATCCAAACTCCAATCTGCATAATAATTCCTACAATCTGTGTTGTGTCGCGAAAAAATACGGCAATCGCTGAAGTTAGATAGCAGACAGCCAGAGACAGTAAAATCATTGCCGCTGAATAATAAAGCAGCTGAATCACAATTATTCCTGGAAATAGTCCCATGATCGCATAGCAGACAAGAAGCAGAATCACAAAAAAGCCATGTACAAATAAAGACGACATAATTTTTACAATCGGAAGAATTTTAATCTCAAATTTTACTTTTTTGACAAGATAATTATATTCTAAAAAACAGTTTGTTCCATTAATTACGGATTCTGAAAAATAAAACCATGGAATCAAACCTGCCATCAGCCAAAGCACAAACGGTATATTTTCTATATCTGAACTGCGAAATCCCAACTGAAAGACGAACCAGTACAATAAAATGGTAATCAAAGGCTGCACAAAAGCCCAGAAAATGCCGAAATAAGAACCGGCATATTTTGTCCGGAAATCATTTTTTGCAAGATATATCATTAATTTTTTATTCTTTTTCAAGGTTTCCATCGACAATTTTCTCCTTTTTTCGGTATTTTTACTGTGATTTTTTCCAACCTGCTCTTCACTTTCCTTTCTCTGCTCTGATCTGCTTTTTGAACGCAGACAAGCAGTATCAAAAGATACTGCTGTTCTAAGCCTTTTTAATTCTGTATAGAGAGTATAACAAACATCCTATTTTTCTTCAACTCTTTTTCCTTCCTTACCGATTTGGGCAGAAATCAGATATCGTGGCCGTCCTTTTACTTCTTCGTAAATTTTAGCGATATAATATCCGATAATTCCAAGACTGATCATCACAATACTTCCTATAATCAAAATCAACAAAATTACGGTTGTAAATCCTTCCACCGCATGACCTGAAAAATAGCGCACAAGCGACTGAATCCCTAAAACAACTGCCATTAGCAGAACAAATGTGCCTGCAATCGTGACAAGCTGCATCGGCGCTGCTGAAAAAGAAGCAATATTCGTAACGGCATATTTTATGAGAGACCATGTGGACCATTTCGATTCTCCTTCTTCTCTCTCCTGCACATCAAATTCCACCGTTGCCGTTCGATAGCCGATCCATGATGATAATGCTCTAAAAAAGGCATTTCTCTCTGGCATAGCAAGCAGTGCATCGACTGCTTTTCTGTCAAGCAATTTATAATCGGATGCCCTTGACATATCAATCTTGACTGCCATCGTCATCAGACGGTAAAACAAGCCTGCGCTTGCCTTATGAAGGGCGCTTTCTTCTCCTCTGCTCTTTTTTACTCCTTCTACAACCTCATATCCCTGCTCCCACAGGCGATACATCTCTACAAGCGTCTGCGGAGGATGCTGCAGATCACAGTCCATGACGGCGCAACAATCTCCTTCTGCTCCTGCAAGTCCGGCAAAAATTGCAGATTCTTTTCCAAAATTTCTTGAAAACAACAGTCCTCTTACATGAGTATTTTTTTCAGCTGCCTTTTTTATCTCTTCCCAAGTTCTATCCTTTGAACCATCATTTATAAAAATCAGTTCATAAGAGATATCAGCCTGTTCTAAAATTTCTGAAATTACTTCTGCTGCTTTTCCTACCATTTTTTCTTCATTGTAGGCAGGCAATACTACTGACAGCATTTCTCAACATCCTTTCTTTTTTTTACTCTTTTTTTAATCTTACACCATGTATACAATCCCGTCAAAGTTCTTTTCTATTTTTTAATCAAATATTAAGAAGAGGCGGATTTACTCCAGCCTCTTCTTTTTCATTTCTTATTTCTTAATATATTTTTTATAAAACTTTGTATTTTTGATAAGAGGAAGCATTTTCTTTTTGATGCTGTGCGGTATCTTATCCTGTATTGTGCGGATTCCGCCTTTCATCTTCACAGCCACTGGTTCTTTGACTGGTTCAGCCAATTTTTCCCGAAGCCATGTAAGAGAACGCGCTCTTTCTCTCTGCATGATTGCATCGACAGCGTCATAGTCGATCTCATCGAGCAGACTCTCATCCTTCATAATCTGTGCCGCATTTGGAATAAAACGTTTCTGAAGTCCAAATACATCTGCCAAAGACAAGAAACGATCCAATCCTCTGTGTTTGTTATAGATACAGATAAATGGGCGATGGAAACGAATTGCAAAACTTGCTCCATGGCAGGAATCTGTGATCAAAAATTCACAGTTTTTCAGATAATACAACCATTCTTCCGTCTGTACGTCATTTAAAATATGATCCATATTCATCTTTTTCTTATTTTTTTCAAATGTTCCCGGTATTCCATCCAAGATATGGATTAATTTTAAATTCTTTTTCTTTGCCACATATTGAAGCGCTTCCCGTATTTCTGGAGTCGGATCTAAGATATAGGAAAGTAAGAATTTCTCTTTTTCCTGATAACAAGAATCTGCAATCAATTCTTCAAAGACACGGTCTTCTGGCAAGAAGACTGGGTCTAATACCTGTGTTCCCTCCATGCCAAATTCTTTTTTCAATACCGTGACAGCGCTCTTTTCACGGACAGAGATTCCTGTAAATCTTCCAAGTAACTCAGAAACTTCTTTTCTCTTTTCTGGCGGTGTGAAAGAACGGTTATGACCAAAGGATGCCGCATAGGAGATTAATCGTTTTCCTTTTTCGGCAAAATCGAAATAGTAGCTATTGCCACACCACTGATTGACACCGTAATTCCATACCTGATCTGATCCGATAACAAACGTATCACAGTTTTGATTCAATTTTCCTATTTCTTTTAAAGGATACATCGGACTGATTGCCTTATATCTCTCATATGCAAATCTTCTGGAATGTAAGAGCGGATGCGGTTTATCCTTCTCTGAGATTCTAGGTTTTTCAATCATCAAGACAGAATATCCCAACGATTCTATCGCACGGCAAAGGGAATAATATGTCATGACACTTCCATAATTTCCTCCCGGCCATACGCCATAGATTCCAACATCGTAGTGATCTGATGCCGTATCTGTGACTGCTTTTTGCATCGTAGTCTTTTGAATCAGATCCATAAAACGATCTCTTTTTGGATTATACGTCTTAAACGGTTTTGCAAATGGCTGTCCATGTGTCAGAATATATTCAAATTTTGCCGGCTCACACAGATTCAGACGCACTTTAATCGTCTTTAACATTTCATCTGCTTTTTTATTGTTGACTACTAAAATAGACGTTCCTTTTCCGTCTGTATAATCTGGATTATATTTCTGTATTCCCCAGAAATCGGCCAATGTCATGTCTCCTTGTCTGGAAAGACGAGAATATTTACAGATCTGGCAATGCGGCCGCACAGACAGACATGGTAAAAATGCCCGATAGAATAAATCCTGATCTCTCGTCTTTCGATACACTTTTCCATCCTCATACTTGACCGTCATCTCTGTTGACCATCCAAAATAATCTTTATCACGGAATCCGACGTGTGTAATTTTATGACCGCCATGCACTTCCTTTAAATATTTCTGGAATACCATCGGTGAAGGTCCGCCATGACACATCAAATCAATCGTAAATAACTGATCATAATCACGGCCAAGATAACCATACAGCCCCGCTACTTGACATGGACATCCGCAAAATAAAGCAGGCTTTCCTGATTCTAACACTTTTTTGATCTCACGGTATGTCCGTTTTGACGTACTTTGCAGATACTTAGAACCGCGCAGTTTTGCAAGTCCTTCTTTCTCATAGACAACCGTATGTTCCAGATGAAATTGTTCGTCAAAAGCAGCTCCGCACACTGCTCCGCCTTTTTCTAAGATATCTTCTGCCACGAGTGAAAAAATTCCTCCCGATGAACTGACATCTCTTACCGGCTCTTCTGTGTATGCGGCATAACATTTTGGAACTTTCCAGTTGACATCTCTTTCGTGCGCCGCCGGACATGCCTTTAAGCATTTGCCGCAGTGAATACATTTTTCTTCATCGATGACAGGATAAAAGAAGCCTTCTTGATCCTGAACCATTGTGATCGCATCGACAGGACAGCTGTTTTCACATGCTCCACAGCCACAGCACTGGCGTTTTGCAACCGCTCGGATATCATTTGGCTGTTTCTCGTCTTTTTTTAGAGATTCTCTCAGCCATTTTATAGAAAACTCTCTTTTTTCTTCTATGATCTGATCGATTCGCTCAAAATCCATCGGCTGAAGAATCGTTTCATTTCCGAGTAATTGTTCTGCTTTTTTTACATATCGCGTTTCCAGTCCAAACGTTTTGACTAATTCTTGGAAACGGACAATTCCTCTTTTTTCATTTCCAATCACAGCCATTGGTTTATGGAACAGTAATGAAAAGTTTGTGCCTTGACAGGAATCGGTCAATACAAACTCACAATTTTTCATATAGTACAGCCATTCTTGCACCGATGCGTCTTCTATCACCGTTCCGATGGAATCATCGATTACTTTCTTTGTCTTCTTCCATCCTTGTCCATTTCCGTCAGACAGCAGAATGACCTTCCATCCCGTTTTCTTTTTGATCTCAGCTAACACTTCATTTAACTGCGGTGTCGGATCTAAGACATAAGAAACCATGAACTTTTCGGTTTCTTTCTTTTCTACTTTTTTGATCTGTTCTTCATAGATCGCAGGGTCAGCTAAAAAGACAGGATCTAATACAACCTCTCCATTTAGATGGAACTCTTCTTTTAAAAGCTTTGCTCCTCCCTGTTCTCTCATGGCGATCTGATCAAACTGCTGCATCAGCTTTATAATATGCGTATACTTAGAAGGCGGAATAAAAGATCTTGGGTGAGCAAATGACGCTCCATATGCTACTTTTTTGCGCTCTTCTTTTACAAAATCAAAGTAAAATCCAAGACCGTATCCCTTTGCCACACCGTAATTCCACACCTGATTCGATCCAAGCAAAAAGGTCTCGCAGTGGTCATTTAATTTGCTCTGATTTACATAATCATATACTGGGCTGATTGCTTTATAATTTTGATAAGCAAATCTTCTGGAAGCGTTATACGATTCATTTTTCTGTACATAGCGCTCTTTGCCTTTTTCAATCATCAAAACATCATACCCGAAAGATTCCACTGTACGGCAAAGTGCATAATAAGTCAGCATACTTCCATAATTGCTGCTCATCCATGGACCATAGATTCCAACGTCATATTTTTTCTCTGTGGCAAACTGCCATGACTCTTTTAATGTCTTTTTCGCAATCAAGTTTTTAAAATGTTCGCAGTCTGCTTTTGGAAGATCTCCCTCACTGCTGTTTTTGCAAATCGTATATTCTTCTTTTGCGAAATCTTCCCATTTCTGTGCCAAAACTTCTTCTTTACACTCGTCAAAAAGTCTTTCCCCATTCGTACCGTTTGTAATGATCCAGTTTCGATCTGTCAAAGTCGCTCCCGGCAAAATCCATCCCAGATTTCGCATCACCGTTCTTCGCGTCTTATATGGTGGCTCACCGTGACAAGCTACATTAGAATCTACAATCTTGAAAAAGAGATCCTCCTCTTTTTTTCTTTCATATTTTTTTCCGTCTTTATACAGAATCTGAATTGCCTTTTCCTCATCCACGTCAAAACGAATCTGTGAAATTTCTTTTTTGCCATGAACTTCTCTTATATACCGTTTCCAAATTTCAGACAAACTATTTTCTTTTTCTAATACGGTCACAGCTGTCAGGTTTTCGTACACTTTTCCTAATTCCTGATACAATCTGTCTATTTGAGTCTGTGTTCCAAAGAATAAGACATTCTCTTTCTTTTCCAATGTCTCTTTGATCTGATTCCAGTCAAATTCCTGATCTGCCAAATATGCTGGAATCTTTAAGATCTCCTCTAGTTCACTGTCTATTTTCTGTTTTTGGATTTTAACAGACCAGTCTTCATCAAACGATGGCAGATAAACCGTTGTCCCCTTCTCCAGTTCTTTTTGAATCACTGTTTTTTTCAGCTGATCTAATTTCTGAATCGTATATCCGCTGCGCGCTGTCTTGTTGCTTTGTCCAATTTTTGAAATCGTCTCTTTTTTATAAGACAGAGCATTTTTCAGCCATTTCCATGAACGTTCCCGTTCAGAATCCATGATTTTTTGAATTTTATCATAGTCCATCGGTGTCAGAAGATGTTCTTCTTCCATAATTTTCTTCGGATCTAAGATATAACGATCTTCAATCTGAAACAGTTTTGTCAGACTTTCAAATCGATCTAAGCCACGCCCTCTGTTTCCAATACATACAAATGGTCTTTTAAAAACAAGTGCAAAACTTGCGCCATGACAAGAATCGGTGATGACAAATTGACTATGTTTTATATAATACAGCCAATCTTGTGTCTCCAGATTTTCCACGACGTTGTCCAGATTTAATTTTTCTTTATTGCTCTCAAATTTCGACTGAATCCCATCCAGCATATTGATCAGCTTCAGATTCAATTTCTTTGCCGCATACTGAAGCGCTTCTCTGATTTCTGGTGTCGGGTCTAAGATGTAGGAGACAAGATATTTTTCTTCTTCTTTGTGAGAAGATTCTTCTGTAATCTCGTCAAAAATCTCAGGATCAGCAAGAAAGACTGGATCTAGCACACGCACGGCATCCACGCCAAATTCTTTTTTTAGAACGGAGACTGCTCCTGTCTCACGAACAGACAGAAAATCAAATCTTCGGAATAAATCTTCTATTTCCTGTGCTTCGTCATAAGGTGTAAAGGAAACTGCATGACCAAAGGAAGAGGCATAGGAAATCAGTCGCTTATCGTCATCTGCAAAATGAAGATAAAAGCTCTTTCCAAATCCTCTGCTGATTCCATAATTCCAGATCTGATCGCATCCCATCACAAATGTATCACAGCATTCGTTCAGTTTTTCCAGATCATAATAAGCAAAATCTTTTGTGACTGCCTCATAATGACGCTCTGCAAATCTGTCTGAATGGGTGAGCGGACGCTCTTCTTTTCCTTCCTGCTTCATTTCTGGGCTGATCAGCAAAGCAGAAAGCCCCAATGACGTAATACAGCGATACAGAGCATAATACGTGGCAATTCCGCCATAATTTTCTCCCTTCCACACGCCATAGATTGCCGCATCAAACTTTTCTTGCTCTACATCCTTTGGGGTGATAAATCTACTCATATTGCTTCCTCTCTTTTATAATTCTTCATTTACAAGTGCCAGCGCTGCTTCAATTACTTTATCCATATCATAATATTTATAATTTCCAAGTCTTCCGCCAAAAATAACGTTGCTTTCTTTGTCAGCCAGCGCTCTGTATTTTTCAAACAGACTATTATTTTTCTCATCATTGATTGGATAATATGGCTCAATGCCCGGCTTCCACTCCGAAGAATATTCTCTTGAAATTACCGTTGTTTTCTGTTTGCCAAATTCAAAATGTTTATGTTCAATCACTCTTGTATAAGGCACTTCTCTGTCTGTATAGTTTACAACGGCATTTCCCTGATAGTTTTCACAATCTAATTCTTCTGTCTCAAACCGTACGGTGCGGTACTGCAGCGTTCCAAGCTGATAATGATAAAATTCATCGATCATACCTGTAAAAATCGTTTTTTCTGCGACATCCTGATTGTTCTGAATAAATTCAAAATAATCGGTATCCAGTTTCACATCGATACCATCCAGCATCTTTTCTACGATTTTTGTATAGCCTCCTATCGGGATTCCCTGATAGCGGTCGTTAAAATAATTGTTGTCATAAGTAAAACGCAGCGGAAGACGCTTAATGATAAAGGATGGCAATTCTGTACATGGTCTTCCCCACTGTTTTTCTGTATATCCTTTCACTAATTTTTCATACACATCTCTTCCCACAAGAGACAGCGCCTGCTCTTCCAGATTTTTTGGCTCTGTGATATTCAATTCTGCAATCTGCTCTGCAATTTTTGCCTTTGCTTCATCCGGTGTACGGATTCCCCATAATTTACTGAAAGTATTCATGTTAAAAGGCATATTGTATAATTCATCTTTGTAAATGGCAATCGGAGAATTGATATAGTTATTAAATTCTGCAAACTGATTAATATATTCCCAGACTTCTTTATTGCTAGTATGGAAAATATGAGCGCCGTAGCGGTGAACATTGATTCCATTTCTATTTTCGCAGTAAATATTTCCTCCAATATGATTTCGTTTATCAATCACAAGACATTTTTTTCCTCTTTTTTTCGCTTCGTATGCGAATACGCTCCCAAACAATCCAGCGCCGACAATTAAATAATCGTATCTCATACACATCCTCCTATTCCTACTACTTTTTACTGATTTTTCTTTTTATTTTATGCAGTACATTTTTCACAGGTTTGTGAACTCTTTTTACCTGCTGTTTCATTTCTTCCTGTTTTGGAATGACAACGTGATACGTCTGATCTGGTTTTTCTGTTATTCTGCTGTCTATTTTTTCATATGCAGTCAAATAATCGACTGACTTTGGCTGAAATAACATATCATGCAACCATTTTCTGCTTCGTTTTCTCTCTTCATTTAAAATTCTTCTGCTCTGCGTATAATCCATATGCTGTAATAACTCTCTTCTCTTTTCTAAATCCTTTGGATTCATCAGCATACGATCCCGCATCTGGAACAGATCCAAAAGAGAGTGAAAACGTGACAGCCCTCTTTGAGGGTTTCCAAAACATACAAAATCTTTCTGAAACAAGATTGCAAAACTTGCGCCATGACAAGAATCTGTGATGACAAAGCTGCTGTTTTTCAGATAGAAAATCCAATCTTGTACCTCCAGATTTTCCACGACATTTTCAAGCCCTAACTGCTCTTTATTTCTCTCAAAGTTCCATGGCATTCCATCTACCATATTGATCACTTTTTTATTTAATATTCGAGATGCAAACAAAATCGCTTCTCTCTTTTCTGGTGTTGGATCTAGAATATACGTCGCAATATAGTCTTTTTCTTTTTTTCGCTTTGACTCCTCTGCAATTTCATCAAAAATGCCAGGATGAACAGCAAAAACCGGATCTAATACATGCTCTGCTTTCAGACCGAATGTTTCATTGACAATGCGCACTCCGTCCGCTTCTCTTAAAGAAATTCCGTCAAAGCGTTCCAACAGTCCCTTTGTTGTTCCTATTTCTACCACAGGGGCAAAAAATGTTTCATGACCAAAAGAAGCAGCATACGCAATCTTCTTTTTCTCTTCTTCTACAAAGTCAAAAAAGAAACTGCGGCCAAAATTGGATGAAATTCCATAATTCCACACCTGATCTGAGCCAATCACAAAACTGTCGCACTGTCTGTTTAAATCTTTCAAAGCCCAAATTGGCATAGACGGCGCAATATCACGATAATGGCTAAGAGAAAATCTTCTGGCATGATTATCTCCAAGTTCTGGATCATTCTCCATCAATTTTGGTTTATCAATCATGAGTACCGATAGCCCAAAGGACTGAATCAGACGATAGAGCGAATAATATGTCATCAAACTTCCATAATTGCATCCAAACCAAACGCCCATGATCCCCACATCATATTTCTTTTCCGAAGCATATACATATGCTTTTTGAAGTGAATTTTTAGATGCCAGCTCATAGAAACGCTCTCTTTGAGGATTCTGTATCGCTTCATTTTTCAAAAGTTTTGTCTCTTGTTTTGCATAGTCAAGAGGCACTTCTCTTATTTTTTCCAGCTTCTCTTTTATATCTTCAAAGATCTTTTTTCCTTTTTCTGTGTTGACAAACACAGCGGAAACACCGGCATGGTGGGCAAACGTCTCATCATACCGCTCTATTCCCCAAAAGTCTGCTAATGTCAAGTCGGATACTCTCTTCCATGTGCGATAAGAACAAGTCTCACAGCATTTGCGAATATCCAGCCTTTCAAAATAAGCCTTTAACAAAATATCCTGATCTTTAGAGCGATGATATACACTTCCATCTTCAAATTCTGCCGCCATTGCCGAAAACCAGCCTGACACTTTTTTACTGCGGAAAGAAATCTTTTTGATTTTTTTCTCTTTTAAAATCTCTTTTTTATATTTTTCAAAAATACATGGGGAGCTGACACCCATACAGTCAAAATCGACGGTAATCAAATGTTCTCTTTCCTTTGTACTGTTTAAAAGTCCTGCGGTCTGACACGGCGTTCCGCAAAATAATACTGTCCTTTTCTGCTCCAGATACTTCCGAATCGTCTCATAGATGTGTTTCGTATCACTCTGTACATATTTCAATCCCTGAAGCTTCCAGATCTCTTCTTCTCTTTCAATGATCTGATGTTCAGCCTGAAATCGTTCATTCCATCCACATCCGCAGACAACTCCGCCCTCTTGTATTACTTTTTGGGCAAGGAGAGGGAAAATTCCTCCTGATGCGCTGTCTTCGCACGTTTTTTCTGGCGCGTACGCTGCATAAAGCTGTATTGGTTCTGACTCTGGAGTTAATCTCTGCAATGCTGGACAGACACTGAGACATTTTCCACATTCTTTGCAAAGATTTTCATTGATATCTGGATAATAAAATCCCATTCCGTCTGATTTCATCATGATTGCTTTTTCAGCACAGCTGTCATAACAGCTTCCACATCCAGTACATTCATTTTCTTTTAACTGCCTGATATTCTTCATTGCATTTCCTCTTTTATCTGATCTGCTTTTTGCAGATAAATGGAAGTCCCCTGCCCATTCGTCTTGTGGAAGCGGGGGACTTTCTATATTTTATTCTTTTAGATTCCTAGATATTTTTTCCAAAATTCATAAGAAGTCATATATGCTTGTCTATCCTGATATTTCTTTCTGATCGTTTTCTGTCTCTGGTCAATCTCTTTAAATGTCTTTCTGTATCGTTTCACTAATTCTTTTCCACGCTTTTTGTCGAGCGTACGGATCGCTCCTGTCTGCATATGAGGATTAACTGCAAGCAATTTCTTTCTCAAATACTGTCTGTGTGGTGCATAAAACCAGTCATATGCAATAACAGCTGGTTCTTTTTTCAACATAAAATCTGGACAGAACAGACCATTAAATGTCAGACGGTAAATAAATTTTTCTTTTCTTCCTCTTGGTCCATCTCCATATACCGTATCAAGATCAACTGGAATATTTTTAAATTTAGAGAGAGGTTCAAACTGTTCATTCTTTGCGCCTTTCTCTTTCATGATCCGTTCTCCATCCGGTTTTTCAAAAAATGCCGGCCCTTTCAGATAATCGTCCACCGCATCCATCAGCAGTTCCGCGCTGTTATAATTAAATCGAAGCAGCTCTACTCTCGTAAACTTCCTCATTCGCTCTACAAAATCAATATTCTGACAGATACCGCTTGCAGCCTGAATCGCAAGGCTGTTCCGATGCACCTGATATAACTCCATCGCTGCATTAAATTTCAAAGTAAATCCCATATGCCATACGCAGATACTGTTCATCGTGATAAATTTTGCATGGTTTCTCAGACTGTATTCTACGTCATCTCCTCTTACAAACAGAGGCAGCGGCAGATTGTCCAGTCTTGCAACTGTCGTTGGAATACAGCAGTACCACCAGCCTGCATACTGATTTTTTCTTTTTGCCCATGGTTCTTCATTTCGCACAACAGCATCGAGGCGCTGCATATCAAGACGATGTTTTACCGGTCCATAAGAGCCGTCATCATGTACATATCCAATGTCCTCATGCTGTTCGTTCATTCTCTCATAGTACAACATCGCGCCGCTGATAAAATGATTCTTATATTCTTCTTTTAAAAGAGTCAGCAAGCGATACGTTCTTTTTAAACTTTCTGGCAAAATAATCACATCGTCATCCATCAAAAGAACATGGGTCGCCGGTTCTTTCTGCAAATTTGCTTCAATGATTCCACGCGAAAATCCTCCTGATCCTCCTGTGTTTGGATTTGGATGAATCCATAAATGATCGCATTCTAACTCTTCTTTATTTAAAGTTCTTCCATTATCAATGACATGGACATAGAAATTTTTTGCCATTTCATCTTCTGCATTCAAAATTTCATCTTTTAACAACTGAATATTCGGCAGAATAAAATCTTCCTTTTTAAAAGTCGTTGTGGCAAGCGCCAGACGCACTTCTCTCTTTTCTGTCTCTGCAATCTCTGTCGCATAGTATCCGCTGTACAGACAACAATCTTTGTATCCTACAATCTGAAATCCTACGATTGTCACCTGATCGCTCACTTTTGGAATATCCAGAATCAATTCTTGTTTTTCATCTAAAGAAAAATTTTCTTCCGATAATACTTCTTCTTGAAATGGTCCTCTGTTCATGTAATATCCGCTGATTCGGATTTTAAAGTTTCCTTTCATGGTGAGGCAAATCTTCACATTATCAATTTTCGTATACTTCATCCATTTTTTGATGGAAAAAGAATTAAAGTAAGCCGCAAAATCTACTGCATGATATTCTGCAATTCCCCAATATTCTTTATCTGCGCTTTGTTCCATTCCTTCTCCATAATAAAACATTCTGGTATAAGGAATAAAACGCTTTTGCGATGGAAATATAATATTCTGAAGTTTTGTCAATTTCATCCTTTCACTTTCCTCTCTTTCTATTTTTTTCTATTTTTTTGATTCTCTTGCAAACTCAGATAATGATTCCAGAATTTCTCTTCTGTCAATTCCTTGTAGCGCGTTTTGTACTGTTCCTTTGCCGTATCATAATGGCGATCAATATAACGCATCACTTTAAAAAGTTTTCGGTAACACTCAAAAAACTGCCGTAAACTTCTCTTTACTGCAACTCCATTTCCATTTTGATCCATAAAAACAATTTTGTCTACCCTATATAGCCGGTAAACATTGTCATATGGCGTAACGACAAGCGCTTTTCCTCTCTTTGCCGGCAAGAAATATCCGTTTGCCGTCAAAATCTGAAGCATTTTTCTCTGATGACTGATGCTTTCTTCTTTTTGAAGCTTTGCAGATTGATCTGGATATAAGTCTTTCTCCTCTAATCCCCAATGACCTTTCCATTCGTGTCTAGGCTTTGCCTTATAATTAAGAGCAAACACTTTTTGGTGTAGAAGCTGACCATCCTGCTGTTTCAGCCAGTCGATTCCTTTACAAAAATCAATCGCTCCCCGCAGATTCAAGTCCACATATTGATACCGATATCTGGCAATATTTCCGCTGACCCACTTAAATAAAATCTGTTTGAACTGCCGTTTTCCATATTTTGGATCATGAATGGCATTTACAATCGCTAAATTTCGGATATCATAATACTCTAGCGTTCCAGGCATCTTATTTTCAAATGCCTCATGCCAGACGCAGATACCATTTAAGAACAAAAAGCCCACTCCTGTTCTGATCCCATATTCAATATCATCTCGATGAATAAAAATTGGAAGAGGCAGTTTTTCTTTTTTAATCATTTTAACCGGAACGCAGCTATACCACCAACCCGTATATTCTACCGGCTCATTTTCTAACTCATTTTTTAAAACCAGCATCTTATCACGCATATCCCAGTTGTGATGAAGAGCATAAATATCTCCATTGTTCCACTGCGCTCCACATTCATATTGAATATATGGCGTATCCAAGCGCATCAATGCGCCTCCAATTGTATAATCCAGATACCGTTCTTTTAAAAGAGTAAGCAAAACATACGTCCGCTCAATCGAAGCCGGAAGAATCACCGCATCGTCATCCATCATCACAACATGGGTCACTTTATCACAACATTCCAAAATTCCCCTTGTAAATCCTCCTACTCCTCCGACATTTTTATTTTTAAACACAAAAATATCTGGAATTTGACTGATTTCTTTCGGCAGAGACTGTCCATTATCTGCAATATAGACAGAGATATTTCCATACAGCTCCGAATCTGGATTCTCCAGAAACGCTTTCTGCAAGATTTTCATATTTCTTTCCACGTATGCTTCTCTTTTAAAAGTACAGATATTTAATCCTAAATGGACAGTTCTTCTATGGCAATCTTTTGTGACATAAGAACCTCCGTACAAAATTCCTGTTCCGCCGATGCTTTCACATGAGAAATAAAATAATCCTTCTTTTTCTAAAATGCCAAAGTCCAGTATTCTTTCTTCTTTTTTATCCGTATCAATCATTTGTTCCAGAATCTTTTTTGTGTGACAGATGCCTTGGTGTAAAAATTTGTGATATAAGACAATACGGAACTTCCCCTGAAGAATCATCTTCAGAGAAACTTCCGTTACAGTTGTGTATTTCTTCCATTTTCCCGACGAAAAACTGTTTAAATACGTATCAAATTTGATCTTCTGGCCTTCCTGTAAAAATATTTCTCCATTGACCGGTCCGTATTCCAGTTTTTCTTTGCTGTCATAATATAAGGCTCTCTTTTCTTTTTCCATTTTCGCAGGAAAAAGCAGTTTCTGCAGTTCTATCATATTTTTCACCCTATTTCTTTTCCTGTTCCAGTGCTTCCATGTAAGCGTCACAGACCGTATTGACCTCTCCTGCCATCATCTGCTCCCCTTTGTTGATCCAGATTGCATGATCACACAGTTTTTTTACAGAATCAATATTGTGTGAAACATATAAAAGCGTTGTGCCTCCACCGAGCATTTGCGTCATACGCTGATTGCATTTTTTTCTAAAACGCGCATCTCCAACTGCCAAAATTTCATCCACCACTAAAATATCTGGGTTGACCATCGTAGCCACTGAAAATCCCAGTCTTGCTTTCATACCCGAAGAGAAATTTTTGATCGGAGAATCCAAAAACTGATGCAGATCTGCAAATTCTACAATTTCATCAAAATGCTCATCCATAAATTTCTTAGAATGTCCCAAAACAGTTCCATTCAGATAAATATTTTCTCGCGCAGTCAAATTCATGTCGAATCCTGCTCCCAGTTCAATCAGCGGTGCGATCTCTCCTCGTACAATCACTTCCCCTTTATATGGCTTCATGATTCCGCTGATCGCCTTTAATAAAGTGGACTTTCCTGAACCATTTGTTCCGATCAGTCCCCAAGCTTCCCCTTTTTTTATCTTTAAATTGATATTTTTCAGAGCTAAAAACTCCTGAAACATCAATTCTTTTTTCACCAGTTTAACAAAATATTCTTTTAAATTATCTACTTTCTCACTCGCCAAATTAAAACGGATTGTGAGATCATTTACTTCAATGATATATTTTTCTTCCATATTTCCACCATTCTCTTTAGATATATAAGATAAACCGATCCTGTGACCGTTTAAATGTCCAAGCGCCAATTCCAAGTGTCACAAGCGCAATGACCCATCCCATGATAAAGATTCTCGGCTCTGTCATCTGTCCCTCATAGACAAAATCACGGAATTGTTGAATATAGTAATATAATGGGTTAAATGTTTTGATAAAACTCTGAAGCTGTACTGGCAAGGAAGAAAGCGGATAGAAGATTGCAGACAGATACATCCACGCTGTTGTGATTGCCTTATAAATATACTGCATATCCCTGAAAAATACGTTTGCCTGTGCCAGAAACAGTCCTAATCCCATACAGAAAATATAAATCTGAACAATTACAAATGGGAATAAGAAAAAATATGGCGTAAATTTTGCTCTTGTCACAATCATTACTATCAAAAGAGCGCCAAGTGAAAGTACAAAGTCTACAAGACAGCTCGTCACTTTTGCAAATGTAAAAATATACTTCGGCACATACGTCTTTTTAATCAGCGAAGCATTTGCTATAATCGATCTCATTGCTGCGTTTGTAGAAGTTGTCATAAACTCAAATAATGTTCGTCCCGTTAAAAGATAGACCGGAAAATTTTCAATATGCTTGTCAAACATCGTTGAAAATACGATCGTCATAACAATCATAATCAATAACGGATTCAGAACGCTCCAGACATATCCAAGGAAACTTCTTCTATACTTCAGTTTTAAATCTCTTGATACCAGCTGAACGACAAGATCCTTATATTTATAAAATGTCTGTATTTCTGATTTTAATGCATCCATCTGCTTTTCCACCTTTCTGAAATGTCAAATACTATTTTTGCCGCAGGATAAAGAGAGCAGGAAGATGCCCGCAGCATCCGTACTGCTTTATTTGTCACTTTTCCGTAAATAACCGGATATTCTTTTTTTACCATTCGGTCAAACTGCATCATCTTTTTCCTTTGTTTGCGGCTGATCGGATAACTCAAAAATATTTTAAATCGGCTCGTCACCATACGCGCCAAAATGTTTTCTATATAATTCAAATAATACTGTGCAATCCCTTTTTTTCTTTGTTCTGTATAATACTCCAGCAATCTGTTTAATACGCGGTCAAAATTTTCTTCATGACGCTGCATTCCTTTTAAATTCATGCTTTGCGTCGGAAGTCCGATTCGATAGCGATACACATATTCGTCAAGACAAGTCACCGTCTCTATATAAGGAATCGGGAAGACCACAAATTCCATATCTACATAATAACAGTGTTCGTCTAATTTCGGCATATATGTTCTAAGTAGTTCTGTCTTAAATGTCACTGCGTGCATTTTAAAATAGGCATCGTTTCCAATTTCTGAAAATCTGTACTCCCGTCCATATTCTACATTTTGAAACGGATGTTTTCTCTCTGCTTTTACTCTGTTCGTCCCATCCGCCAGCCAGCAATAATTTGTCACGACAAGGTCAGACTGCGTTACACTGAGACATTTCATCAGATTTTCAAACGGTATTTTTTTTACATAGTCATCAGAATCCACCACTTTAAAATATTTACCCTTGGCCGCCTGCAGCCCGCAATTAATCGTCGATCCATGACCTCCGTTTTCTTTGTGAATCACCCGAAAAATTTCCGGCATATCCCGCACAAATTTTTCTGCAATTTCTGAAGAATGATCGGTTGACCCGTCATCCACAATCAAGACATCCAGTTTCTCCTTCCATCTTGGGAGTGCAAAGGATGACAGACATTCTTCTAAATATTTTTCCACATTATAAGTAGGAACTACTACCGTCAATATTTTTTCCATAATCGCTCCATTCAAAAATGATTTGCTTCCCTTTTTATTCGCCCTATTATATCATAGCAATATTTTGAAGTAAAGCAAACATTCACAATCTGCTTTTTCTGACAACTGCCGCTGTATATTTCCAAACGCCATGAAAGGCATATCGCACAAAGCAAAGGACAGACTGTGGTAAAGAAAATCCCATATATTGATATACTTTCCATGTCATTTTTGCCGCTTTTAACTTATTGCCTGACTTTCCTGTACTGCTCAGTCTGTATTTCAAAAACGGCTGATTTATCCCGCAGCCATCTCCATACCGCTTTAAGATCTTCAGCCATGTAAGATAATCTTCGTGGCAGTCATCATGCTCCATCGGCACGGATTGTATCACTTCTTTTTTAATCAGCACAGAAGAACACGCAATACAATTATGAGAAAGCATCTTTTTATATGTGATTTTCTCAGGAACAGGAATAACTCTTCCTGTCTTCTTGCCATCCGGTGTCAAAAGCTCACGGGCAGTCGTGCATAAAACGGCATTTGATTTTTCCATCACATCAAGCTGGCGCTGTAATTTTCCCTTCTCCCACCAGTCATCTGCGTCCAGAAAGGCAATATATTCTCCCTCTGCCATTTGAACCCCTTTGTTTCTTGTTGCAGCCGCTCCTATATTTGTGCTGTTTTTCACATAGCGGACCCGTTCCTCTTTTTTATACGCTTCCATCACACGATCCAGCTTTTCATCATATCCATCTGCCAAAACTAAAATCTCAACATCAACGTTCTGAACCATCACGGAATGAATCGTTTTTCTGATTGTTTCACTGCACTGATACGCTGGTATGATTACGGAAACAAGCGGTTTATTTTTCATCTTGCCATCCCTTTTCTATCTCACTTTTTTTCGGATTCTTATGATTTTCTTTCGTGGCGGCTGTCACTTGCCACTGTTCCACCCCTTCTGTATTTTCTTTTTGGAATAGAATCTTAAATGTTGTCATTAAAATCTGTATATCTAATAAAAAGGAATAATTTTCAATATAGGTCAAATCAAGCTTTAACTTATCATATGGCGTTGTATTATATTTTCCATATACTTGCGCATATCCTGTCAATCCAGCTTTCACTTTCAGCCGGTAAGGAAATTCTGGAATTTCTTTTGTGTACTCCGCAGCAATCTCAGGTCGTTCCGGTCTAGGGCCTACAAGCGACATATCGCCCTTGATGATATTAAAAAGCTGTGGAAGCTCATCAAAATGAATATTTCTTAGAACGCGTCCAATCGGCGTAACACGGCTGTCCCCTTTCATTGCAAGTCTTGCTCCGGCTGTCTCAGAATCTACTCTCATACTCCGAAATTTATATACTTGAAAAATACGTCCATCGGTAGTCAGACGATCTTGCTTATAAAAAACAGGTCCTCTGTCATATGCCTTAATCAAAATGGCAATGACAATCATAATCGGAGATGCCAAAATCAGTCCTGTCAGAGAACAGACTAAGTCAAAAATCCTCTTGCAGATCTGCTGTTCGATTGTCAGCCTTCTATTTCGAAATAACAAAAGAGGTGAATCAAATAAATGAATTTTATCGGAACTCATAATCATGATATCAGAGATCTTCGGAACGGAATAGCATCGGATATCTTTCTCGAAACAATACTTTAAGTATAAATTTCGCTCATGGGAAGGCATATCTCCCAGAACGACGGCGTGATATTCATTGATTCTTTCTTTGATTTTCTGTTCTCCTAAACTTAAATGAACCGCCTCAGAAATCTGATACTTATCCTCTCTCTTCGATATTTTTTCCATCAGTTCTACGGGACTGTAATCCCCATAAATAAAAAGCATACTTCTCGGCGGATAAATCCTGCTGTAAATCCACCGCATAAAGACCGTCCAGATCAGAACGACAAGGAGTTCCACACACGTCAGCCAGATCATTGGTTCTATGTGATGAAGAAATTTCCATCGACCGATTAAAGCCAACTGTAAATAAGCAATGGCATTTGTAAAAAGTACCGAGATGACTTGGGAAAATAAAACCTCCACGACTCTTAAGTAGCCCACTTTAAATCCGCCAAAAACTTTCAAAAACAAAAACAAAATGACTCCATACAGCGCAATTAATGCCCAGTTTCCCCTATAAAAATACTTAATCTTAATAATTGCCCGATCATTGTACTGCTGAAACCACACATATGCAAATAATCCTGTCTGTATTGCCATGATCAGTGCAGAAGCCAGAAACATAATTAACCGTTTATATTGCTCTCTTCGCTCCAAACATATAACCTCATTTCTACATTTATTTTCATCATTAAAAGAGCAGAATCAGGATGGAAAAGCGTTCTGTTCTGCCGTTTAGCCTTTTAAACTGATCTCATTATAGAACAAACTTCGTAAAAAAACAATAAAAAAGACATTTCCTGCTTTTACAATCGCTGGAAATGTCTTTTTTTGCTTGTTTTTCTACATTCTCTTATAGACACAGTACATACCTGTATCTCCTAAAAGTGTCCAACCTGCTTCTTCCGGCATAGATTGAAAGAGAGCATCTGCCTTTATTACGATATAAGAACATTTATAATATTTTGCCACTTTCTCTAAATATTCCACATCGATCACTTCCTGCTGCAAAGCATCCATAACACGAGTCAGATTGGAGGAATATCCTCTTCTTCCATACAGCATTGTCACATCTGCTGAGTATTGACGCACATATGTGATTAAATCCGGATGGACAATGGCTCTTCCTTCTGCTCCATCCTCGATAATCAGTTCACATACTCCTGCTGCCTGATCTGGTATTTTATATGTATTCTCTGCTTTTGTGAAATTTTCCTGTGTATAGATCCATTTACCGCCTATTATGATCATTGCCGAAAACATGATACACGCAAAAAGACGCATAAACCATTCTTTTCTCTCCCATGCGACATCTGTCACTACATAGGCAATTAAAGGAAGCAGGGGTAAGGTCCAAAAGACTCTCCAGTAAACATTTCCTTCCAGCATTTTCTCAACGATAGCCGCCACAATAGGATTAAAAATCAAAATAAGCAATATGATTGCAGCATACGCAAAAAGTCCCGCCTTTTTTCTTGCACGCTTACGGATGATAATATATAGCAATGCCGCAATCATGAAATAAAAATACCATCCATCGGCAAAATACTGCCAAAATGCCTGTACTGCCGTCTCAAAATGATTCATCTCAGCATCCCCCTATAGTATCAAATAAATTCCGCCCAGAACAATCGACGGTATCAGGCATAAAACAGCCGGCCATACTGTTCGGATCGTTCTTCTTCTGATCAATTCTGCAAGGGAAAATGCTCCCAGAACAAATGGCCCTAATACTACGCCCATAGAAGATACCATACATCCTGAACACATCAACAAAAACATGATAAACCATTCTGACCAATTTTCTTTTTTCTCATAAAGGCGAAATGCAAACAGAAAGATTGCCGGTATTAAAATCGCTGATAAGATTGCTTTTCCTTGCCAGATGCGAAACAGTAAAAAACTAGAAGAAGTATATATGCTGAAGTTTCCAAACACATTCAAAAAACTGATGGTTACGACAAAAAATGCTGCTTTTTTTTCGTCCCCTGTCAATTCTTTCCCCATTTTATAATAAATCAGGTAAGCAACTGCTATCAAAATCACTGGAAAAATGGTATGCGCTGTGATCGTTGGATGAATATGGATCAACTCTGCAAAATATGCTGTAAAAATTGGAAAGGATGACAGCGCATACCTCGTTGGCAGTCCATTCAGCGGCATTCCTGTATAACTTGAAAAGCGATACATGGAATCTGTCTTCAGCGTTGTAACGGCTGTTGCCACATAAAAAGCATCATCTGCATCTTCATGTACATAAAATACAAGAATAAAAATCTGCGCCGCTACGGCTAGGACGGCAAGCACAGCCCAAAAATTTATTTTTCTTATTGACCTGCCGACACTTTTTATCATCTGTAAAAACTGATATCGAAATACAAGAACGGCTATAACTGCCATCCCTGAAAAAAAGACATGGCAGACTATCCGCAAAATATGATATGGCACTTTTAACAGCGTCATCGGAACACACAAGATTTCAAACCATGCAAGAATAAAAATCCATCCGCTTATATAATTTAAAATCAATCCATCTTTTTCTTTTCCCCAGTGTGTACACCACGTTCCCAAACAAAGCGGAAAAATACCTGCTGCCACTAGCAGTATGATTGCCTTCCAAACTACACTCATTTTTCCCTCATCGCTCTACTTTATTTTTTCTTAATTGCCTAATAATTCAAACATACGCCATACTGTGAAAAGCGATACCATCTGCCATTGATATATAAATTCTCTGATTTTGCCATTGTTCCATCTGCTTTCAGATAATATCGATTTCCATTTAACTGCGCCCAGCAGCTTCTGACCATATGACCGTTTCCTACTCTGAAATAATATCTGTCATTTCCGATATTAACCCATCCATGCTGACGAACGCCATTGCTGTCATAATACAGCTTGCTGCTTCCAAGTGTCAGCCATCCACTTACACGGCGGCCATATCTATTTACATAATAATACTTTCCATTTAATTTCAGATGTTTGCTGATTGCCATAGATCCATCTTTTTGCAGATAATACCACTTTGTGCCGTATTTCACCCATCCAAACTGCATGACTCCTCTGCTGTTCATAAAATATTTTTTCCCATTAATGGTATTCCATCCAGATTTTACAACTCCATCTGTATGGAAATGGTGATAATATCCGTCTGGCAATTTCCAGCGTCCCGTCAGCATCGTACCGTATCGGTTAAAATAATATAAATCTCCGTCAATGCGGTACCATCCTTTGACCATCTTTAGATCTTCTGTGTAATATCTCGTCTTGCCGTTGACTACATTAAATCCCGGTCGAATCGTTCCCGTGTTTTTCTTCTTCAGTCCATAATACTCTGCGATTGCCTTGGCATCTGCAACGCCTAAAGCTCTAATCTTCGCATCGCTTCCATAATATTTTTCACAATCAGATGGGTTGCTTACAAATCCATGTTCCACAATCATACTTGGAAGATTTGCAAGGATTCCATAGCGCACGATTGCCATATAGTCAGATGGCTGTCCATTTGGATATTTGCCTCCGTCATCGCTTTCCTGAATCAAAAAGCCCATATTTTTCAATCCAATACTGCCCAATTTTGAAAGGATCTCATTTGCAATCGCCTTTGCCTCGTTTGCCACATCTGGACGATACTTTCCATTTGACACATATACAAGCGCTCCTGAAACCGTCGTCTGTGTCTGGGCAGTTGAATTAATATGCTGACTGATCAGCACATCGCCTCCTACAGAAACGGCATAATCTACTCGCTCTTTTAATCCCACATAGACATCGGACGTTCTTGTCATGTAGACACGAACTCCTTCATATGTCTCTAATTCTTCTTTTGTAGCCTGTGATATTTTCAGCGCAATGTCTTTTTCCACATATGTTATCCCATTCCATGTGCGGGAAGCGCCTCCGTCATATCCGCCATGTCCTGGATCTAAGACAACTACAACACTTCCATTTGCTCTGGAAAGATCTGAATTACCGCCCTGTGCACCTGCTGCATCCATAATACTTCCGATCTGTGAAGCGTCAGCTGCTACCAGTCCTGTATCTTCTCCACTATATTGCGCTACTTCTACTGTGCCTTCCTCCTGAAAGGAATCCGTTGAAGTTTCCTTACTGCTGATAAATTCAGGAATGGAACAGATGGTATCTTTTCCGTCTATCGTCAAAGAAAGGCTCTGAAGATCCCCTTGCGTTAAAACCTTGCCTTCCACTAAAAAAGCAATATAATCTTCTGCAATCTCCACACAAGATAAATTTACGTTCTGACCAGAAGACGGATCTACATATGATAAAGAAGCGCTTTCTAAGACTCCTCCTGCTAAATCCACCTGAAAAACAATCGCCTGCGCTACTTCTTCCTCTGCCGGCTGTCCTAAATACATCATTACAATTTCAGGCGTTTTCTCTTCTGTCTCGGTTTCGCTTTCTGTTTCCGTTTCACTCTCTGTTTCCGTTTCGCTCTCTGTTTCCGTTTCACTTTCCGTTTCGCTTTCTGTTTCCGTTTCGCTTTCTGTCTGTGTTTCGCTCTCCGTCTCTATTTCGCTTTCCGTCTGCGTTTCGCTCTCTGTTTCCGTTTCGCTTTCCGTCTGCGTTTCGCTTTCTGCCTGCGTTTCGCTTTCCGTCTGTGTTTCGCTTTCTATCTGCGTTTCACTTTCCGTCTGTGTTTCGCTTTCTATCTGCGTTTCACTTTCCGTCTGCGTTTCCAACTGTTCTGTGATACTTTCCGTTTCCTGACTTGTTTCATATAATTGACCTTCAGAAGAAATACCCTCTGCCTGCAATACCGCTCCAAAAATATTACATAATAGCAGGATACAGATTATAAAACCTGCAATACGTCTCATATATGGTTTTTTCCCTATGTCGTGTTTCATAAGTACTCCTTTCCTTAAACTTTACTCCTGTTATTTTTAAGAATTTATTTCATTATAAAGTATCCTTGTTTTTTTGTCAATTTTTTGTAACAATTTTGTAATTTTTGTTTCTATTCATTACTTTTATTTTTCTTTTTTGCGTGATATTTTCTTTTTATCTGACAAGCATTGATAAAGTCTTAAGATTTTTTAAGAAGCTTTAAACTTAATTGAAAATTTTTTTACTTTATAGTATATTTAATATTAAGAAGAGAGTTTTCGTTTTCTTCTCTTCTCTTTCCATTCCATAAACAAATTATTTTTTAAGAAAGGAGTTTTATGAAAAAGTATCACTTATTATCTATTTTATGTGCTGCGACCTGTCTTGCACTTGGAGCGCCATTGATCAGCGCAGCATCAGAATATCCTTCTTCTCTTTCTGAACGTTCTGTCCAAGAAGTTGGTTGGAGAAAAGATGCAAAAGGCGAATATTATGCTTCCAAAGAAAATTATACCGGACCGATTCAATTACCGGATGGTATTTATTATTTGAAAGATGGATATAAACAAAAAGGGGCAATTAAAGTACAAATTGGTCAAAATATTTTAAAACATGGAGAGTTTTATTATTTTGATCCTGTTTTAAGCGGTCGTCTTCGCACAGGATGGTCTGGTCCTATGAAACCTTCTTCCTCCAACTCTTGGTATTATTTCAATACAGACGGTCGCCTGTCTACAGGATGGAGTACTAATTTAAAAGGAGAACGTTTTTATGGCGATCCTTCTGATGCTCATCTGTTCTGCAATGGAAGCACAACAAAACGCATTCCTGGTTATAGCGGAAAATTCTTAGTCTTTGATAAACAATGCCGTCTCGTATGCAATCAAGTTTATCAATTTAACGGCAAAACTTATTACTTAAATGCAGATGGAATTGGTTCTCCAGGTGTCGTACCTTACGGAAATCAGATGAAAGCCTTCAACAGTATGGGATCTTTGATTCTTGGAAAGAAAGGACCTTATACCATCAATGGCAAATCTTATTTTCTGGACGGCGCTGGCAACTGTCTGAGAGGCTACAAAAGAGATCCAAACACTGGAAAATATTATTATGCTAAACTTGATTATACGCTGATGAAGAGCGAACTCCATGGTATCAATGGAAAAATCTTCTATTTCAACCGCTATGGAACGCGTGTTTCTAACACAAGAACTACTGTCGATGGAAAGACGTATTATTTTGGTTCTGACGGCGCTGCTGTCAAGAATAAATGGATAACGATCAGCGGAAAGAAATACTACTTTAATACAAAAGGCATTTTGGTTAAGGATAGCCTGATTCGTTATAACAATCGTCTTTACTATGTCCGCACAGACGGTTCTCTGATCATGGATGCTCATTTCTCCCGCAATGGAAAAAATTATTGGGCAAGTGCAAGCGGCGCTCTTTTAACTGGATGGCAGAAATATGGCGGTCATATGTTCTACTTTGATCCTAAGACGGGAGCAAAAATGCGCGGTCTTGTAACGATCAACGGCGGATTGTACTATCTCGACGGCAGTGGCAAGAAAAAAACAGGTCTTATCACAACAGGCGGAAAAACATATTACCTGTATGGTGATGGAACAGCAAAGACAGGATGGCTGGAATCTGGCGGAAAAAAATTCTATTTTGATCCATCCTCAAAAGCAATGATAAAAAATGGATGGGCTTCTGACGGAACTGGCTATTACTATATGGGTTCTGACGGTTCTATGCAGTCAAACTGCTGGAAACAAATCGGCAATAACTGGTATTATCTCCAGCATGATGGAAAACGAGCGGTCGGCTGGATGGCGATTGACAATTACCGCTATTACTTTGGTTCTAATGGTGTAATGTATACAGGCGTTCATGTCATTGACGGTGTTACATATGATTTTGGTTCTACAGGCGCAATTCCTCTGACAGGTGAATATACGATCCGCGTCAATCGACTGATGAACTGTATCACAATTTATCGCGGTGGAATCCCTTGTAAGGCAATCGTATGTTCCACAGGTCTTGTCCTCGGATGGACTCCGGCTGGCCATTTCCAGCTTTTGGATAAGCTTCGCTGGCATACGTTAGACGGTCCAAGTTATGGGCAGTATTGTTCCCATATCACACCTGATATCTTATTCCACTCTGTTCCATATTATCAGATGGACAATCATACGTTAAAAGCAGATTACTACAATAAACTTGGAGATCCTGCTTCAGCCGGCTGTATCCGTCTGACTTGCGGCGATGCAAAATGGATGTATGATAACTGTCCGATTGGAACGGATGTCTATATCTACGATGATGCTAGTTCACCTGGACCTCTTGGAAAACCTGTGCCGATTCGTATTCCTCTGACACAGAATTACGATCCGACTGATCCAAATCTTTAATTAAAAAAGTAAATTGATGAAAAAAAGAACTGCTTCGGGATGAGGGTTTTATCCTTCCCCAAAAGCAGTTCTTTTCTCGTCTCTATTCTATTTCTTCGCCAAGCCCCTCTGAGATAATCTGAATCATCTCCTGCAATGCTTCTTTTTCATCGATTCCTTCGCATACAAATTCAATTTCATCTCCATATTGAACTTTCGCGCTCAAAACATTTAAAAGACTCTTTGCATTGACCGTCTTATTTCCGGCTGTAAAGGTGATGATGGCTTCATATTTTGCCGCTTCCCTGCACATCTGTGTTACAGGTCTCATATGCAGCCCTTTTTTGTTTTTAATGGTCACTTTTTGACTTACCATATTGATCTCTCCCCTATTTAGCGACTATCCTATTACTTGTCCGAATTGGTTTCTTCCACATTGACATAAATCATAACAGGTGAGACAAGCTCATATCCATCCGGCAATTCTACTTCTACCGGTACACTGTATGTGCCGGCAGCCTGATAATCTGTCAGATCCACAGAAGCCTTTATCTGATCTGCCGTCAGCATGGAAGTCAATGCGTCCGCTTTTCCTGTAGAGCGCACTCCGATCATCAGCTGATCTGCCGGTGTAAATACCAGATTTTTATTTTTCGGATATGAGATAATATTTAACTGCGATACCGGAAAAGCAACTGTGCTGTCTCCCCATTTCTCAATTTTTACCTTTACTGTGATAAAAGGCTCTGTTCCAGATTCCAACTTCAAATTCTTTTCCTGCAGAATCTCTGTTATGTCAATCTCTGTCTCCATGTCTTCTGTTATTCCTTCTACTGAGACAATATCTTCAATTTTCAGTGAAGATCCCATATCTTTTAATGCTTTTTCTGATCCTGCAATATTTAAAGTTTCCGGTGTTGTCGAGATCTCTGTGATATGATATCCGTCTGCCGGTGTGCTTTTTGGAATAATTTTAATTGGAACTCCATTTTTAATCGGCCACAATTTCACATCCACATCTACTTTTCCTTCAGAGATTACTGCTCCTTCCATCGTCTTTAATTCCAGACTATTCATCTGCGTCTCCGTAAATGGAGCTCCATTTTTATCTGTAATTTTAATGGAGGAAGCTACCGTTCGATCTGAAGAATACCCCTGCACGGATACAGGGACAGAAACTTTTCCAATAATTTTCAATAAACTTTCTGCGCCTGCTACATAAATCTTTTTTCCCTGAACCGCTTCCATGGATGCAATCTCGTACCCTTTCGCCGGTTTTCCTGTTTTTTCTACATTCAGCACAAATTCCTGTTCTTTTTTATTTTCCAGTTCAATCTTCAATGATGGGGGAAGAATCTTTATTTTATCTTGCGTAATTTTTCCATTGCTGCATTCAACAATAATCGGAATCGCACCTACCGCTTCATTCAGATTTTCAAAATCGGCAATCGCCTTAAAATCGGATGCTCTTAAACTCTGAATGACGGATTTTCTGGCTGTCACCCAGATTGTCACCTCATCTGTATTGTCAATTACACGATAAACTTTTCCTGCCTCATCTAGTTTCTCTTTATTTTCTATTGTCACCGTCACATTGAACGGCTGTGTCTTTTCCGGATCATCCGTATTCACTACCATAAGCCATATCCCAAAGGCCACAAGAACAGAAATTATTTTTAACCCGATATTGTTCCAAGTCAGCTTCACTTACTCCACCCCTTCCATAATTTAAACTTTTTGGTATCGATGGATTTATTCTGCACGATCACAAGCTGTTGTTTCAAAACTTCCGGCGTAACAGCGCGCATTAATTTTCCTTTCAATGCAATCGAAATATTTCCTGTTTCCTCTGATACAATAATCGTCAGAGAATCCGTCACTTCACTGACTCCGACTCCAGCGCGATGTCTTGTACCCAGCTCTTTGCTCAATTCCATATTGTCAGACAATGGCAGATAACACGTTGCCGACACAATTCGATCTCCTCTGACGATAATAGCGCCATCATGGAGAGGGGTATTATGCTCAAATATATTGATCAAAAGCTGACTTGTCAGGATAGAATCCAAAGCAATACCTGTTCTCTCAAACTCTGCCAGACTCACATTTTGTTCAATTACAATCAAAGCTCCTGTCTTTGCCTTTCCCATCTCCACACAGCCTTTTACAATCTCATTGATCGTCTTATCTGTAAACCGCTGTTTTACCTCTTTTGAATTTTCAAACGGAATCCATGATGAGAAAAACTTTTTCTCTCCAAGCTGTTCCAACGCTCTTCTAAGTTCTGGCTGAAAGATGACAAGCGCCGCTACAATCGCCATATCTAATCCTTTTGTGATAATGTACATAATCGTATCCATCTGGCATATTTTCGCAATTAAGATAAACATACAGATAAATACAATTCCTTTTAGCAAGGTCCATGCCCGTGTGTCTTTGATCCAAAGCAGAATGCGATATACAATGATGGACAATATAATAATTTCCAAAATGTCCGTCAAAGAAATATGGACAGCCGGCACAGAAAGCCATGATAAATATTTAATAAAAAAATTTCTGACCGCACTCATATATCTCATCCTCCCTTTCTTTTGTCATATCGGCTTCCGCCTTGCTCTGTCCGTCGTCTCAGCCATTCTTGTCTCTGCTGTTCTTGTACATCTATTTTCGGCGTTGGAGCATCATATCTCGATTGATTTTGATAATTGCGTCCCATCTGTCGCTGATTCTGTACCTGATTTCTCTCCTGTACATATTCAGACATCCTTGGCTGAGTCGCTTGATTTCTCTCCTGTGTATATTCAGGCATCCTTGGCTGAGTCGCTTGATTTCTCTCCTGTGCATATTCAGACATCCTTGGCTGCGCCGCCTGATTTCTCTCCTGTGTATATTCAGGCATCCTTGGCTGTGCATAATCATTGATCTGCTGTGAATGGCTCTTCTTTTTTCCCATCTTAGGAACAGCTTTTACATAATAATAATATTCATCATCTTCAAACTGTACTTTTTCTGTCCGCCGATAATCTGCATGAAACATAAAAATCTGTACGACCAATCCTGCAAAAACGGTTACCACTGCACTGATTACTGTACCAATAAAACTTTCACCGCTTTCCAGCATAAAGATTCCAATCACACTCAACAAAACATAAGAGCAAACACCAGCGCCGATTGCAAAATGCCATGCGTAATCAACAGACATTCTTCTTATCATAAATACAATCAGAAAAACAAGAAGCAAAATTACAACCATCAAAATCATCTCTTTTGCCTGAGCGATTTCTCCCACAACGCCTGTAATATTTTTCAAAATTTCATTCATATCGCTTCCAGAATGCGCCATATAAGCGCTTCCTGTTATAATCTGTACCATATAATATAGAACCGTACCGACTACAATTCCAACGGCGCTTGGAAGTTCTAATGTCAATCCTAAGACAACCGGTATCAGACAGGGAATATGTAACCATAAACTCACTGGCATCAACAGCATAGAAGCGCTTTCCTTTGGTCCCATACCAAAATAAATCAATCCTATGATGAAAATTGCAGCGCCGCCCACGCCAAGCGCCTCTATCGACATGGACGCAAGATTACCAATCAGAAAAACACCTGCCACAACGCTGATGGTATTCGTAGACAGAAAAGCGCAGATTCCTGCCGCTCCTACTGTAATCAACAGATCACGAATGGTATTGCCTGATTGAAACTGCATCTGAATCACCTGAAATACCGTCAAAGCAAGCAAGAACTTTAAAACAGCACGGATCAGAACTGCATTTTTATTATAAAATTTTTGAAGAGATCTCTGTAATTTTAACAGTAGTTTCATCCTTTTGTTCTCCTTCTTTCTGTCTTTTCATACTCTTTGATAAGAGGCTGCATCATCTTTTGATACCGATCTCTTGCTTTTTTCATCTTCTGATACCGAATTGTATAAATCACCCATGTCAGAACCATATAGACTCCCACAATTATCAGATACACCGTTAAAATCTGGAGTCCAAACTGTACAAAATCCATTTTATTTAAAGAGGCAGCGATTTCATCCAGACGATACAAAGCCCAAACTGCAAAACCGATACAAAAAGCAACTGTAATAAAAATCCAGTTTTTTATCATCTTTGCGCTCACATAATCGCTTCTGTATGTCGTCTTGACCGTTTCTAATTCTTTTCTATGATTTTTTTCAAATATCGCCAGTCTAGTCATCCTCTGCACTTTTTTTTCGTCTATCATTTTTTTCTCCTGATTATTTTGTTTCACTTCTTTTATCTATTTTCTTTTTTCAGAAGTCACTGTTTTATTATAGCATAACTCCTTTTGGAAAGAAAGTTCTATTCTTTATGCAGTTGTTTCTTTTCTTTCTGTTCTTCCGTCTGATAAATCAACGTATGTTTCTCTGTCTCAATATAATCCAGTTTCTCATACTCTTTCGTATCCGTTGGAAGTTTCTTCTTTCGCAGACTGTACTCCAATCCTGTCTTAATCAGATAATAGATGACTGCAAACACAGGAACTCCTGCAATCATTCCAATAATTCCAAACAGACCGCTTCCTATCAAAATGGCAAAGATCACCCAAAATGCTGAGAGTCCTGTCGAGCTTCCCAAAATTTTAGGTCCAATGATATTTCCGTCTAACTGCTGTAGAATAATAATAAAGATCAAAAACATAATTCCTTTTCCAGGACTGATTAATAAAATTAATAAGACACTCGGAATTGCTCCTAAATACGGTCCAAAGAAAGGAATCACATTTGTCACTCCTACCAAAACACTCACAAGAGGAATATATGGCATTTTCATGATACTCATTCCGATAAAACAAAGTACGCCGATAATCAGAGAATCGATCAATTTTCCTGAAATAAATCCGCTGAAAATAGAATGACTTTTTCTGACTACTTCCAAGATATTGTTCGCCTGACGTTCATAAAAAAGAGCATACAGCACTTTTTTTCCTTGACCTACAAATTTCTGTTTACTTACAAGCAAGTACACGGAGATGATCACACCTATCATGATATTCAGAATCATCTTTGCAATTCCGATCACACTTGTTGTAAAATAAGAAAGAAAATTTTCTAAATTTTGAAGCACTCCTGCGTTAATCCAAGAAGAAATCTCTCTGCTGCCATCATTTAACAAATTTTCTATAAATTCCACCCATTGGCTATCGCTATTCTTTGTCAGCACTTCCAGCAATTCTGCTATTTTATTAATATATCCCGGCAATGATCCGATAAATGTTCCAAGACTGTTTACTAATTCTGGCATCAAAATAGATCCTATTCCGAGAATAACAATCATTGCCAAAATTTCTGTCACCGCTACGCTAAGCATTCTAATCTGATTCGATGTGATCTTTTTCCATTTCAGTTTTTGAGCAGTCAAAATCCCCCATCTTTCCATAAAATTTACAATCGGATTTAAGAGATATGCAATCATAATTCCAATCAGTACAGGTTGGAGTACATACACCAATACTTTCAAAAACTGAACGATTTCTTTTATGTTAAAAATAGCAAATGAAAAGAGAATCGCCGCTGCAATCACAAAAAATACCAGCAACGCTTTTGCAGAATATTTTTTCCACTCTTCCTTCTTCTTTTTATAATCTTCTATCACGCAAGATCTCCTTCCTCTGATTCTCCAATGCAAAGACTTAAAAAATAAATTTCCTCGACACCGTATGTTTTTAATACGTCTGCCACGGCATCTACCGTACTGCCTGTCGTATAAATGTCATCCACAATCAGTATTTTTTTTAATTTTACATCATTTTTTGTTATAATAAAAGCTTTTTTCAGATTATTTTCTCTGGCTTTTCCTGCCAATTCTTTTTGCGGTCTTGTATCTCTCACACGCATAACAAAATCACAAATCAATGGCAGATTCAGCTGATCTGCAATTTCTTTTGCCAGTAATTCTGCCTGATTATATCCCCTTATTTTTTGTTTTTTTCGATACATTGGCACAGGAATGATGGCTTCTATTCCCCACATCCGGATCTTTTCTTTTGCCTCTTTTGCCATAATACGTCCAAAAATTTCTGCATAAATTCTCTGATTGTGAAACTTCATCCGATGAACTGCTTTTCTTATTTCTTCCTTATATAAATAGATTGCTGTTCCTTCTTTATAAATATGATGTTTCTTTTGGCAATCATGGCAAAATTCCTGTTCCTTTAATCGAATCGGTCTTCCACATTTTTTGCACCGTGGCTCTGAAATCTTTTTTATTTTTTTCTTACATGAATCACAAATTTCCAGCTTTCCTCCTGCCATCAAATTTTGACACAGAGGACATCTCAAAGGATAAAAAATCCCTGCTATCCACATTTTTATCATTGAAATTCCGAGGCTCTCTCCCATACGGTATCTATTTTCAATCATTTTACAATGCCTGTTTACCCTGCTCAAAAATACTCTAGGGCATATCTCCCCTATTCAAATCAAGAACCGATCTGAAAAATTTCCTGTATTCTGTCGCTTAACGTAGTATATCGTTTCTGTTCAAATTCATTGTGTACCATTTGATCAAACGTGTCTGGATTTCCCACCAAGGTTACACATTTTCTGGCTCTTGTCACTGCTGTATATAAAAGATTTCTTGTCATCAGCATTCTAGGTCCTGTCATCAATGGAATCACCACTGCCGGATATTCGCTTCCCTGCGATTTATGTACTGTGACAGCATACGCAAGTTCCAGTTCATCGAGCTGTTTAAATCCATATTCCACAAATCGCTTTTCATCAAATTCCACGGTCATCGTCTCTGCGAACAAATTAATTTCTCTCACAATCCCCATATCTCCGTTAAAGACACCCGTTCCTTTTTCTATCGGTATGCCATAATTTCCGCGTACTTCCCATTCAATCTGATAATTGTTTTTAATCTGCATGACCTTATCGCCTTCACGAAACAGCCCATCCCCATGCTCTCTCTCCCTTTTAAACTCTGCCTTAGGATTTAAGTATTCCTGTAAAATACGATTTAAGCGTTCTACTCCAAGCAATCCTTTTCGCATCGGAGTCAAAACTTGAATGTCAAATGGATCTGCATTGACGTAGCGAGGCATCTTTTTTAAGATTAGAGTAAGCACAACACTGATAATCACATTTGCATCCTCTCTCTTTAAAAAGAAAAAATCTCTGCTTTTATTATCCAGTATAATCTTTTCCCCTCGATTAATTTTATGCGCATTCACAATAATATCACTCTGTGTTGCCTGTCTGAAAATCTTATTTAATCGAACAACATTCAAGCAGTTGGACTGGATCAAATCCTTTAATATACTCCCTGGGCCAACAGAAGGAAGCTGATTGATATCTCCGACAAGAACGAGCCTCGTTCCTACAAGAACTGCATTTAAAAGAGCTTTCATCAGATAAATATCTACCATAGACATTTCATCAATGATCAAAACATCTGTTTCAATCGGATCTTCTTCCCCTTTCCCAAAAATTCCTCGCTCCTGACTTTCATCAGAGATCGTTGAGACTTCCAATAGTCGGTGAATGGTCTGCGCTTCTCTTCCGGTAGCTTCTGCCATACGCTTTGCCGCTCTTCCAGTCGGCGCTGCCAGCATCACCTCGAATCCCTCCATCTCAAAGTAGTCAATCATTGCATTGATGGTGGTTGTTTTTCCTGTTCCAGGTCCTCCAGTCAAAATCAGCACACCTGTCCGCACAGCTTCCATCACCGCTTTTTTTTGCAGTTCATCCAGCACGGTATGATTTTGCTTTTCGATCTTAGCGATCTTTTCCAGAATCTGTTCCGGTGCAATTTCCTCCGATACATTCAAATCATACAATTTCTTTGCGATCTGAAGTTCCATAAAATAATATTGGCTTCCATATACAATCACATCGCCTTGTTTTTCTTTTATCACAATTTTTCTCTCAATCGCAAGATCCATCAAATGTTTTTCGATCTGTTCTGTCAGTAATCCTAACAGTTCTCCGGCTCGATCCATCAAAATTTTTTTTGGCAGATACACATGACCTTCTGTCGCCGCCTGCTGAAGACAATAGGAAATCCCACATTTTATCCGATAATCAGAATCCAGATGAATCCCCACACGAGCTGCTATTTCATCTGCCATTTTAAATCCAATTCCTGCAATATCTTCCGCCATTCGATATGGATTTTCCTGTATCACCTGATAAACGCCTTCTTTATAGCGCTGATATATTTTTGCCCCTGTCGCCGTAGAAATTCCATATTTCTGCAAAAAAACCATTGCTTTTCTCATATCATGCTTTTCTGCCATCTGTTCTGCAATCTCTCGTGCCTTTCTCTCGCTGATTCCTTTAATCTCTGCCAACCGTTCAGGTTCTTCTTCCATAATCCGAAAGGTATCCTGCTTAAATATTTTCACAATTCTTGATTCCAAATCTGCGCCGATCCCTTAGATCGCTCCGCTTCCAAGATATCGCTCAATCGCGCTTTCATCTTCTGGTGTTTTAATCTCCATTTTCTGAATCTTAAATTGCTTTCCATAGATGGCGTGTTCCACAAATACGCCTTCTGCCTCTATATTTTCTCCTTCGTCAATATACGGAATCGTTCCCACGCAGGTCAATTCTTCTCCCCCTCTGATGATCTCCATTACCGTATATCCATTCTCCTGATTCCGAAATATAATATGATCTACATATCCTTCTATTATCTCCATGATTTCCTCCCATCTTCATCCTCTATTTTTTCTTTTATACAAAACGTCTCTTCTTTCTACTTCAAAAGCGGGGGCAACTTCAGACCATCCCAGTCTAAAGATCCCCCGCTCTTTCTCAATCTTCCATTTTATTGTTTGAAGCTGTCAATTCTACAAATCTGCCTGTTCCCATTGCAACAGCGGTCAACGGTTCTTCTGCTGTCATCGTATTGATTCCCGTCTTTTCCTCAATCAGCTCCTCTAATCCATTTAAAAGAGCCCCTCCTCCTGTCAGAACAATACCTCGATCCGCCACATCTGCTGCAAGTTCTGGCGGTGTTCGCTCCAACACACTTCGCACAACATCTACAATCTGTGCAATCGAATCTTTCAGCGCATCTCTCGTATCTTCCGATGTCATTCTGACTGTCTTTGGAAGCCCTGTGATCACATCTCTTCCCAATACTTCCATCATTTTCTGTTCCGGTTTCTGAAATGCCGTTCCAATTCTGATCTTAATGTCCTCAGCCATCTCTTCTCCAATAATCAGGTTGTATTTTTGTTTCATATAGCGCATAATATCCTGATCAAAATTATCGCCTGCAACCTTCACGGAAGAGCTGACAACAATGCCATCCAGTGAAATCACAGCTACGTCACACGTTCCAGCGCCAATATCGACGATCATATTTCCACATGGTCTGGATGTGTCAATCCCAGATCCCATCGCCGCTGCAATCGGACCTTCAATAATGCGTACTTCTCTAGCTCCTGCCTGATATGCCGCATCTTCCACTGCTTTTTTTTCTACCTCCGTCACACTGGTCGGAACACAGATACTAATTCGAGGCTTAAAGAAAGAAATTCTTCCTGTAGCTTTCTGAATAAAATATTTCAGCATTCTCTCTGTCACTGTATAATCAGAAATGACTCCATTTTTTAACGGACGAATTGCCGCAATATTTCCAGCTGATCTGCTCAGCAAAATTCTTGCTTCTTCCCCGATTGCCTTGATTCGATTCTCTTCTCTGTCAAACGCTACCAGAGACGGCTCTTTCAAAACGACACCTTTTCCTTTTACATACACTAAAATACTTGCTGTTCCTAAATCAATTCCTATCTTTGTAGCCGCCATATCAATCTCCTCCCTTGTTTTCTAGCAGATCTTCTAATTTTGCTGCATTCTATATTTTTTCATAATCCGTAATTTCTATTATATACAAGACCTTTTCTCTTGGAAAGCTCTTTTTTCCTTTCTTCATTTCTTTTTCTTTTTTCTACCAAAATACTTTATAATTTTCATTCTTTTTTAAGTTCAAAAACATACTTTAAACACAAATTCCAGATATACTAACATCATATTAGCAAGGAGCTAATATATTTCATAACTCACACTTCGCAGCACCCACACACTGCGAAGTAACTCCCTCAAATATTTTAATTTTTTCTCTTTCCTTTGAAAACCTCGGTAAAAATACCGGGGTTTTCTACTTTTGTCTTTCTTTTTTATCCATTTTGTTCTCTGTTTTTTTATATTTTCTTTTTAAATCCCAAGAATTTCTTTTATAAACTTTAATGTTTCTTTATCTGATGTACACATTTTAAACACAATTATTGGATATACTAACATCATATTAGCAGAGAGCTAATATATTTCATAACTCACACTTCGCAGCACCCACACACTGCGGAGTACTCCCTCAAATATTTTAATTTTTTTCTCTTTCCTTTGAAAAAGCCCTGACAGACCGTCAGGGTTTTTTCTTTTTCTTCTTATATTTTTTCTTCTCTAATGGATATCCAAATATTTTTTTACATATTTTCCAGTGTAAGAGACAGGGTTTTCTGCCACCTCTTCCGGCGTTCCGCACGCAATCACCGTTCCTCCGCCGTCACCGCCTTCCGGTCCCATATCAATCAGATAATCTGCTGTTTTTATCACATCTAAATTATGTTCAATCACAACAACCGTATTTCCTCCAGAAGCTAATTTCTGTAAAATCTCAATCAATTTGTGTACATCTGCAAAATGAAGTCCCGTTGTCGGCTCATCTAAAATATAAATCGTCTTTCCTGTACTTCGTTTACTCAATTCTGTCGCCAATTTCACTCTCTGCGCTTCTCCTCCTGACAGCATCGTAGAAGGCTGACCTAATCGAATATAAGACAATCCCACTTCATTCAATGTCTCAATTTTTCTGCGGATTGACGGCACATTTTCAAAAAAGTCCAAGGCTTCCTCCACCGTCATATTCAAAACATCGTATATATTTTTTCCTTTATACTTCACTTCCAAAGTCTCTCTATTGTATCGCTTTCCATGGCATACTTCACATGGCACATATACATCCGGCAAAAAGTGCATCTCAATCTTTAAGATTCCATCTCCACTGCACGCCTCGCATCTGCCTCCTTTTACATTAAAGCTAAATCTTCCTTTTTTATATCCTTTTGCCTTGGCATCGGTTGTCGCTGCAAACAGATCTCGAATCAGATCAAAAACTCCCGTATACGTCGCTGGATTTGAGCGTGGTGTTCTTCCAATCGGAGATTGGTCAATATCAATCACCTTATCAAGCTGTTCCACCCCTTCTATTGATTTATAAGTCCCTGGAATCGTTCTGGCGCGATTTAATTTCTTTGCAAGCGCTTTATATAAAATTTCATTGACCAGAGAACTTTTTCCCGAACCGGAAACTCCCGTCACACAGGTCATCACGCCAAGCGGGATTTCTACGTCAATATTTTTCAGATTGTTCTGTTTTGCACCTTTGATTTTTAAAAATCCAGTCGGCTTTTTTCGCTCCTTTGGAACAGGAATCTTTCTCTTCCCAGACAGATATGCGCCGGTGACAGATGCTTCACATGCCATGATATTCTCCGCCGTTCCAGCCGCAACGACCTCTCCTCCATGTTCCCCTGCTCCCGGGCCGATATCCACGATATAGTCCGCCGCACGCATCGTATCTTCGTCATGCTCCACCACAATCAATGTATTTCCCAGTTCTTTCAGATTGTTCAATGTGTGAAGCAGTTTATCATTGTCTCGTTGATGCAATCCGATACTTGGCTCATCTAAAATATATGCCACTCCAACAAGCCCTGATCCGATCTGTGTCGCCAGACGGATACGCTGTGCCTCTCCTCCTGACAAAGTCCCTGTCGCTCTTGTCAAGGTCAGATAATCCAGTCCCACATTCATCAAAAATCCGATTCTTGCCCGAATCTCCTTTAAAATCTGATTTCCAATCATCTCCTGATATTCGCTTAGCTTCAATTCTGCTAAAAATTGATTCAGCTCTTTCACGGACATAGAAGTCAGCTCATAAATGTTTTTTCCTGCGATTGTAACAGCAAGCGCTTCTTTTTTTAGTCTCTGTCCCTTACACGTTTTGCACGGTGTAATCTGCATAAACGATTCATATTCCTGTTTCATCATATCGGACCCTGTCTCACGATAACGCCGTTCTACATTTTTAATCAGACCTTCAAATGCGACATCGTATACGCCCTCTCCTCTTTGTCCTTTGTAATATACCTTTACTTTTTTTCCATCTGTTCCATGAATCAAAATTTTTTGTACATTCTCAGGCAAATCCTGATAAGGTGTATTCAGATCAAACTGATACTCTTTTGCGAGAGCATCCAGTATCGCTCTCGTAAAACTGCCCTGATCGGTACAAGACTGCCATCCGATTACTGTGATCGCTCCGTCTGCAATGCTAAGACTTTTATCTGGAATCATCAGTTCCTCATCAAATTCCATCTTATATCCCAGTCCATAACAGTCAGGACACGCTCCAAATGGATTGTTGAATGAAAAACTTCTCGGCTCAATCTCATCAATGCTGATTCCACAGTCAGGACAGGAAAAACTTTGACTAAAACGCAGCATCTCCTGATCGATTACATCCACATATACAAGCCCCTCTGACAGCTCCATAACTTGTTCTATAGAATCTGCCAGACGTTTTTCAATTCCTTCTTTTACAATCAGGCGATCCACAACAATCTCAATATTATGTTTGATATTTTTATCCAGCTTAATCTCCTCTGTCAACTCATACAAACTTCCGTCAATCCGGACACGAACATACCCTTTTTTCTTCGCCTGATCTAACAGTTTCACATGTTCGCCTTTTCTGCCCCGCACAACAGGCGCTAAAAGCTGAATTTTTGTTCTCTCAGGCAGTTTCATAATCTGATCTACCATCTGGTCAACCGTCTGTTTACTGATCTCTCTTCCACATTTCGGGCAGTGTACGATCCCTACTCTCGCAAATAAGAGTCTGAAATAATCATAGATTTCTGTCACCGTTCCAACGGTTGATCTTGGATTTCTGTTTGTCGTTTTCTGATCTATGGAAATCGCCGGCGGAAGACCTTCTATACTCTCCACATCTGGTTTTTCCATCTGTCCTAAAAATTGTCTCGCATAGGAGGAAAGAGATTCCATATAACGCCTCTGTCCCTCCGCATAGATGGTATCAAATGCCAGCGAAGATTTTCCTGAACCGCTTAAGCCTGTCAGAACTACAAGTTCATTTCGTGGAATTTCCACATCAATATTTTTCAGATTATGTTCATTTGCGCCTTTTATTTTGATCCATTGTTTTTCTGCCATCTCTGCCTCCTCAAGCTGTTGCTTTTTCCTGTTCTTTCTTTTATATCTGCTTTTCTGTCTCTTTTTATGCAAAACAAAAGACAATCTATCGTATTTTTCTGTTTCTTCTCGTATCTGCTTGTTCCTTGGGTTTTCATTATATCACAGATAAAAGAAAAAGTACAGAACAAAAGTTCGATTGTTCTGTACTTAAACTTCTTATTTATGATATTTTGATCTCTTATCCTTGATACAGCCAGCAAAAACTGCCTGCCGGAATGAAAACAGCTTTTCCTTCTTTTTGTTCTCCCGACATGACATCCGTATATCTTCCATCTTCCTGAATCCACGCCGTTTTGTCTTCCTCTGCAAAATTAAACAGAGCAATTAATTTTTCATCTTCCAAGCTTCGCTTCACTCCTAGTATCGCATTGTCATACGTCTCCAAAAGTTCTACATCAGCCTTTCCATCAAAGACCTTATGTTCTGCGCGGAAGATCTCCATTTTCTGCAACGCATGAAAGATCTGATACTGACTTGTTCCCTCTTCCTGTATCTTTTTTTGTAAATCCCATCGAAATTTTCCACGGTGAAGGTATCTCGAATCTGTACATTTCATTGGATCTTCATGATAGCTGTAATCATTCAGCTGTCCTATTTCATCGCCGCTGTATAATACGGGAATCCCAGACTGAACCAGCAAATATGCGTGAAGCATAATCACTCGATTTACCGCTTTCTCAATTCCCTCTGCATCCTGTTCATACAAAGCTTTTTCCAGACCGCAAAGGGAGGCTGTCGTTCCGCATAATCTGGCGTCTTTACTGATTGGATCGGAATTATACAGCTCTCCGCGCCCTACACTTTCTGGATAATTTCCTGTCAGATAATCATTTAGATATTGTTTATGAGGAATCTCACTGATAGAAAAATTCTTGAGCCATTCATAGTCCAATCCCCAACCGATATCATCGTGACAACGGAGGTAATTTAAAAATACATATTGTTTCGGCAGGTGATTGACAAGATCCATCTGTCTTTTTAACAGTCGGACATCTTTTGTCGCCACGGTATGCCATGTCGTTGCCATCGTTGTAACATTGTATAACAGATGACACTCTGGTTTCTCCACGCTTCCAAAATATGGCACGACTTTTGAAGGTTCCATCACAACTTCTCCAAGCAAAAGCACGCCCGGACATACAATCTCTGTCACAATTCTCATAATTCGGACAATATTGTGAACCTGAGGCAGATTCCGACAAGTTGTTCCTAACTGTTTCCAAATATAAGGCACTGCATCTAATCTTAGAACATCAATTCCTTGATTGACAAGATATAACATATTATCAATCATCTCATTTAATACTACAGGATTCCAGTAATTCAAATCCCATTGATACGGATAAAACGTTGTCATCACATATTTTCCAATGTCAGAAAGCCATGTGAAATTTCCAGGAGCAGTCGTCGGAAATACTTGTGGAACTGTTTTTTCAAATTCTGCTGGGAGGTCATACGCATCATAGAAATAATACCGTTCCATATATTCCCGCTCGCCTTGCCTTGCACGCTTTGCCCACTCATGATCTTCTGATGTATGATTCATCACAAAATCAAGGCAGACGCAAATATTTCGTTTATGACAATCCTCGGTAAGGGCTTCTAAATCTTTCATCGTGCCAAGTTCTGGCTGTACGCTTCTGAAATCTGCCACTGCATATCCGCCGTCACTTCTGCCCTGCGGAGAGGACAGAAGAGGCATCAGATGCAGATAATTCACATGACACGCTTCCATATAGTCTAAACGTTCTTTCACGCCTTTTAAATTGCCTGCAAACTCGGCTGTATACATCATCATTCCAAGCAGATCATTCTTTTTATACCACTCCGGATTTTGTTTTCGTACTTCATCCATCTTTTTCAAATTTTGTTTTCGTACGTTATATGCTTCTCTCATAAGCAGTAATAGTTTTTCAAACTGTGTACTGCTTTCTGGATACAGCTCCATATAAAGCCATTTTAATTCATCATAAAATATTTCCAGACGTTTCTCAAAACACTGCTCTGACTTTGTTTTTTTTGTCTCCATTTTTCTGTCCTTTATTTGCTTCTCTCTTCTATAAATCCTAAAATTTCCTGTTCTCTTGGCATAGAACGGATTGCGCCTTTCTTCAATGTAATCAATGCAGCGCCTGCATTTGCAAATGTAAGCATCTCTTCCAGTTCTTTCTCTGACAAATGGTTCAAATCATGGTCCAGCAGATATCCTAAGGAACATCCGCAGAAGGTATCTCCCGCTCCTGTCGTTTCGATTGCCTTCACACAGAATCCTTTTTTTTCTACACGCATTCCTTTATAATAGGCGCAGCTTCCGTCTTTTCCTTTTGTAAGAAGAATCAATGGAATCTGATATTTCTCCTGCAAAACGGCAATTCCTTCTTCATAATCTTCTTTTCCTGTCACGAACTGGATTTCATTATCTGAAATCTTTAAGACATCGCACTGTGTAAAACCATATTCCATCTGCTCTTTTGCAAGCTCTAAACATTCCCAGAGAGGCTCTCTCAAATTCGGATCAAAGGAAATGATCGCTCCTGCTTCTTTTGCAGCCGATACTGCTTTTTTTGTCGCCTCTCTCACACCGTCATGCGTCATAGATAACGTACCGAAATGGAAGATTTTGGCATCTTTTATTATGTCAAAATTAAGTTCCTCTTCTTTTAGCATCATATCTGCTCCCGGATTGCGATAAAAAGAAAACTCTCTGTCTCCATCCGGCAAAGTATGTACAAATGCAAGTGTTGTCCGTACCTGCTCGTCCATGATCAATCCTTCTGAAGAAATTCCTATTTCATCCAATGTATTTTTCAGTAACGTTCCAAACATATCCTGTCCAACTTTGCCGATAAATGCAGTCTTTTTTCCGAGATTCTTTAACATGGCAAGTACATTACATGGCGCTCCTCCAGGATTTACTTCCAAAATCTGGTTTCCTTGTTCACTTTTTCCACTTTCCGTAAAATCAATCAAAAGCTCCCCAAGAGCTACTACATCATACATCTTTTCTCTCCTTATCGCTTTCCTCTCGGCAATGGAATAACCGAGGATTTTTTGTTATTCTACCGTTTCTATTATAACGCTTCCCTCTCCATGTACCTTTATTTCTTTTCCAAGGTGATATACTGCGTTTGATATGACAGCTTCCCCATTATTTACAAACACTTCGATCAAATTTGGGTCTACATATACTTCCAATTCAAATCCATCCTCCAATTCTGGAGTGGAACATTGTGTGCGAAAATTTGGAAATTTTGTATACAATTCTTTTCTGTCTGTATAAATTTTTTTGCCATGGCGAGAGATGCGATATCCGCCAACATTGACTTCTTCTCCATCCTGTAAAGAAAAACGCAGTCGATATCCTGCCTCAGACGCTTCTTCTGGGGATGATATTTCTTTTGTATATGATTTTTGAATATTTGGATGTACGCGGAAATAAATTTTGTCATTTTTAATCTCCACAACACGCGGAATACTCATCATTCCCTGCCATTTTCCATCTACTGGTTCCGGCATACGAAGCCATGCCATCAAAACTCGTCTTCCTTCTTCATCTACGGTACTCTGTGGCGCATACAGATCCAATCCATAATCTAAAAACTGATATGTAGTTGGAAGCTCCATCGCACAGTTTTCTTTTTCAAAAGACACCTGCATACAGATTGCCTGATTTTCGTCATTCTTTCCATCCTTTAAAAGTCCCATCGGTGAAAAAATCACAATCTGTCTGCCGTCTACTTCAAAGTAATCTGGGCATTCCCACATCCAGCCAAGTTCTTCTTTTGTGGATGCGCTATTTACATATTCCCAATGTTCTTTATCGGTACTTCTAAAGAAGAGTAATCTGCCTGCCCGATCTTCTATCGTGCTGCCAAGCACCATATACCATCCATCTTTTTCTTTCCATACTTTCGGATCGCGCGTATGTCTGGCATCTCCTACTTTCGGATCGTGAAGAACTGGAATCACTGTCTTTTTATCTTGGATATTGTCAAAATGAACCCCATCCTCTGAGGTGATCATCATCTGTGCAGACACAAACTGCTCATCCAGACAAAGATTAATGTCCTCCGGATTTTCTACGACATAATTGACTCCCGTATAATATAAATATAATTTCCCATCCTCTTCAACAGCGCTTCCTGAAAAACAGCCGCTTCTGTCATCTGTCTTACTTGGAAACAAAGCGATTCCAAGGTCTTCCCAATGAACGAGATCTTTGCTGATCATATGATTCCAGTGCATTCTTCCCCATCTGGCGCTATATGGAAAACATTGATAAAATAAATGGTATGCTCCTTTATAGTAAATAAAACCATTCGGGTCGTTCATCCAGTTGTTATTCGGTTTTACATGTATTTTCTGCACCGCATTCATCCCTCACTTCCTATTTTACTTCAAACGGTTTTAACAGTTGTGCCGCTTCTTCTGCCTCTTCTCCGTCTGCATGAATCCGAACCATGACAGGCTCTGATAAATTGATACTAAAGATACCCATAATGGATTTTGCATCAATTACATATCGTCCAGATACAATATCTACATCGCAGTCAAGTTTACTGACGGTATTTACAAAGTTCTTTACGCCTTTGATCGTACCCAAAAAAATATTTATTGTCTTCATGTTGTCTCTCCTACATATAATTCATTTCGGTATCTTTGTCAAAGAAGTGCATCTTCGATGGTACAAATACAAATTCAATCTCATCGCCCACTTGGCTGATTTCATATTTGGATACTCTTGCCACTGCCTGACATCCTCCAAACTGAAAATACAGATTGTTTTCATTTCCCATCACCTCTGTATCGGTGATCACTGCTTTTTGACGGCTTTCGCCATACAGTTCCAGATTGGAGGCATCCATCTTCAGATCTTCTCCACGTATTCCAAGAATCATTTCTCCTTCTTTTCCATTCAGTTTCTTTACCACATTCTCAGATAAAGTAAATGTATTTCCATCTGCAAATGTAATCATATTTCCTTTCACTGTCACATCGAAGAAGTTCATCTGAGGAGATCCAATAAAGCCTGCCACAAATTTATTTACAGGATGATCATACAGTTCCATTGGTTTTCCTACCTGCTGAATGATACCATCTTTCATGATAACGATGCGGTCTGCCATCGTCATAGCTTCTACCTGATCATGTGTGACATAGATCGTTGTTGCTCCCAGCTCTCGATGCAGCTTACTAATCTCTGTTCTCATGCTGACACGAAGTTTTGCATCCAGATTTGATAATGGCTCATCCATCAAAAATACTTTCTGATTTTTTACGATTGCCCTTCCAAGCGCTACCCTCTGGCGCTGTCCGCCAGAGAGGTTCTTTGGTTTTCTATTACGATATTCCTGAAGTCCTAAAATGTCAATCGCCCAGTCTACTTTTTTCTTAATCTGATCGGATGGCATTTTCATATTTTTTAATCCATATCCAATATTTTTTTCTACTGTCATATGTGGATACAGGGCGTAATTCTGAAATACCATGGCAATTCCACGATCTCTTGGAGCTACTTCATTCACTTTTTTTCCGTCGATATAAAGTTCTCCCTCTGTAATTTCCTCAAAACCTGCAATCATACGCAGTGTTGTAGATTTTCCGCAGCCGGATGGTCCTACAAACGCAATAAACTCTTTCTCATTGATTTCTAAATTAAAATCATTTACAGATTTTCTCTCTGCTCCTGCATATTTTTTTCCTATATTTTTAAATTCGATAAAAGCCATAATCTATTAACCCTCCTTAGAACCTGTTGAAGTTACGCCTTCTACAATCTGTTTTGAGAACAAAGCATAGATGATCATAACCGGAATCGTAATCAATGTAATGACAGCCAGTACCTGTCCCATCGTTGTATTATCGTTTGATGTGATGGAGTTCAAACCAATCTGCGCTGTCAAAAGATCGCTGGATGTAAATACGAGAGACGGCCACAGATAATCATTCCATACACCTAAAAAAGTAAAGACGCTTACCGTTGCAACTACTGTTTTAGACATTGGCAAAACCATAGTGAAAAAGTATTTCACTGGTCCGCAAAAATCAAGCTGCGCCGCTTCATAGATATCATCCGGCAAGCTGACAAATACCTGTCTGAATAAAAAGATATTAAACGGATTTACGATCATCGGCAAAATATAACCGATTACTGTATTTAAAAGACCTGCCTTTGCAATAATCAGGAAATGAATCGTGATAACAGTCTCCGTCGGCACGATCAATAACATCATGATAATCAAAAGCCATTGCTCTCTAAATGGAAACTTGATTTTTGCAAGCGCATAGCCTGCCAGACCGTTTACAACAATTCCAAGTACGATCAAAACTGCTGCATAGCCTAACGTGTTCAGCATATAGCGAAGAAAGTTTGTATCAGTAAGGATTGTGATATAGTTCTCAAAATAATTTCCCTTCAAAGCCGGCGGAATAAATGCCGCCAGTGAGTTCATGTCTGCGGTGATCGCCGCATCTGGTTTAAAGGAGTTTGCAATCATCCAGATCACCGGAAATAAGAAAAATATAGATAATGCTAAAAGAAAGATAATCAAAATCCAATTAAATGTTTTTTGCTTTTTTGTTAACATGTTTATCCCCCTTTCCTTTTGTCAGCACATTCTGAATAATGGTCAGAATCACCACAAATACAGTAAATACGATTGCCATAGTGGACGCAAGTCCCATCTCCCAGTTCATCGTACCGGTCTCATAAATATCATAGACAAGCGTATACGTCGAGTGATCTGGTCCTCCTCCTGTCATAACCATCGGCTGTACCAGCATACGGAACGCGCCAATCGTTACCGTAATAAATACAAATACGCAAAGCGGTTTCAGTTCTGGAAGCGTAATATCTTTAAATTTCTGCCATGCGCTTGCATGATCTAATTCTGCCGCTTCGTACAGCGCCGGATTGATATTTTGAAGTCCGCCAAGGAAAATAATCATCTGATATCCAACGCCTTGCCAGATACTCATTACGGCAATAGACGGAAGCGCCTGTTTTGCACTGTGTATAAAAGGCTGCGCATCAATTCCGATCTGTGACAGCATCGTATTTAAAATTCCTTCCGGACTGTAAATGTCCATCCACAAAGTCGATACGACTGCAAGAGACATTACAACCGGTATAAAGAAAGCTACTTTAAAATATTTCTTGCAATGTGTCACCTTATTGATTCCAAGTGCAAGAAGCAATGCGCCGATACACTGACACGGAACAATAATCAGTACAAATTTTACGGTATTAAAAAATGCTTTTAAAAAAAGTTCGTCTTTAAAGATATTTGCATAATTCTTCAATCCAACAAAGCTTGTCGCGTCTGGATTCAGCGCAAAGTAATCTGTAAAGCTAAAAACCAAGGTAAGCACCATCGGCAAAAACAAAAATAAGGTAAGCAGTATCAGCGCTGGTCCAAAAAACGCCATTCCTAAAATTGATTCTTTTTTCTTCATTATTCTTTCGTATAACGTTCCAGTTTCGCGTTAATCCTTTCTACAGATTTATCCATTTGTGTCTGGGTATCTTTTCCCCCCAAAGCAACACTTTCAAGAAGCTGTTGGAAAGAGGTACTTACCTGTGGATAAACAGGTGTCTTTGGTCTTGGATGACCATATTTACTCAGCTGCTCATAAAGAGCATTATAATTTTCATCTGTCTTAAAAATTTCAATCTGCTCAAACGCTTCATATGTGGATGGAAGTGATTTTGCAGTTTCCCACATATCTACGCCGCTTTCCACACCGCTCATCCACTTGACAAGCTCTGTCGCTCCTTCAATGTTTTCTGTCGCTGCAGATGCCGCAAATGCCCAAGAACCTGTCGGTGTATATCTCTCGCCGTTCCATTCATCTCCCACAACATAAGGAGCAACTCCAAAGTTCAGATCTGGATAACTTTCATATAAAGTATTGACTTCCCATGCGCCATCAAACTTAAAAGCGGCTCTTCCACTTTCAAATAAAAATTCAATCGGCGCTTCTGACATATATCTTTTTTCTACAATCTGACGGAAATAATTCATCGTCTCCATATTTTCTTCAGAATTAAAATATCCTTCTACGGTAAGACCATCTTCACTGACAAGATTTCCTCCATTTGACCAGATAAACGGCGCATAGTAATAAATACTCGTCTCGCCTACCGGAAATGTCATATCAAGCGGATATCCTTTTTTCTCATCCATGATTGGTTTTAATGTTTCCAGAATCTCCATAAATTCTGTTCTTGTCCAAGGATGATCTGCGTCTGGAACTTCAATGCCAGCCTCTTTTAAAATATCTTTATTATAGTAAAGACCAACGCTCGATTCCATAACGCCCAAAGCATACAATTTGTCATCATACGTTCCCTGATCCAGAATCGATTCCAGATATCTTCCTCTTTCTTCTTCTGTCAAAGGCGCTAATGGCTGGATGATATGATTTTTCGCATAGGCAGCCACATTTGGGCCATCCAGCGTCAGCACATCTGGCAGATCTCCAGAAAGCACGGAAGAATTAATCTTATCTGAGTAACCTCCGCCGCTGTCATTTCTAGGAATAAATTCAATATCTGCAAAATATGTTCCATTATATTTTTCATTGAAACTTTCTACAGATTGTCTGTATACTTGTCCCTCCGGCGTATCTTCAATGCTATGAACCCAGATAGACAGATACTCTTCTCCTTCTTCATATCCCTTTACCTCTCCTGGCTGAACTTCCTTTTTTTGACATCCTGTCAAACTTCCAACCGCAATCAGACCAAGCAGAAGCAGATACTTCGTTTTCCTCATATTCTCCTCCTTTTTCTTTCCTTTCCTCGTATATTCGTCTTTTTAATAACCGGTAAAGTAACCGGTTACTTTGTAATTTCATAGTAACAGAAATTATAGGATTCGTCAAGAAATATTGTGCCTGATTTTCTTTTTTCAGAATGATTCACAATTTTTATTTTATTTTTTTATTACATTATAACAAAACCGGTTACTTAACCAATTCTTTTACCGGTTATCCTTGTAGCGCTTTTCCTTTTTTGCTATACTGTTTTATATATAAGAACGTTTTTTAAGGAGGACTTTCATATGGGCAAGAAGAATGTGACTTTCAGTGATATCGCCGAATATACTCATTTTTCAAAGACGACCATTTCACGATATTTTAACAATCCAGACTCTCTGACGCTGGAAAACCAGCAGATTATCGCTAAGGCGCTAGAAGAACTGAACTATAAAGAAAATAAAGTGGCCAAAATTTTAGCCAATGGAAAAACGGAATTTATCGGCATCATTATCCCCAATTTATATATGCACTACTATTCCGCTATTCTTGACGAGATTCTTTCCACTTATGAAAAATATGGGTACAAATTTCTTGTGTTTACAGGAAATGACAAAGAAGAAACAGAGCGAAAATATATTCAAGAACTGCTCGCCTATAAGATTGAAGGAATGATCGTTTTAAGCCACACGCTTTCTTCAAAAGAGCTGGCTTCCTATAATATTCCGATTGTGGCAATCGAGCGTGAAGACAAACATATCTGCAGTGTAAATACCGATAACTATATGGGCGGCGTTCAAGCGACAAGTCTCCTTGCCAAATCCGGCGCAGAAATCTTCATTCACATCAATGCCGATATTTCTCCTGATATTCCTTCCTATGGGCGAATCAAAGGGTTTCAGGATACCTGTATAGGGCAAAATCTCCCTTATGAATTGATTCTCACTGACACCGGACATACATATGAAGAAAGCATCAAAATTTTTTACCGCCTCTTAGATGAGATTGATCAAAAATATCAAAATATCGTCAAAGGACTGTTTCTTCCGAATGATACGTTTGCCAATATCATTCTAAATCGACTGTTCCAGCGATACGGCCGATTGCCAGACGATTATAAAATCGTAGGTTTTGATGATTCTCCTATTTCTCGTGAATCGTTCATTCCTACAAGCACAGTCGGACAGCAGATTGATAAGATTGCCGATACGGCGCTGCAAATTTTATCAGAGCGAATCAAAGAAAATCATAAGCGAAAACCTCGTACTTTTACAGAACCAATCCATAAAGTCCTCACACCGATTCTTTTAAATCGTGAGACAACAAAACCATTCAAAAAATAATGGACATAAAAAAGGTACAGAACAATGAAGCGATCTCAAAAAGTCAAATTTGAGAAAATCTTTCACGCTCTGTACCTTTTTTCTTTTTTATATCCTTTTTCTTTTTCGTCTTCTCTTTTTATTTTATACGGCTTTCTTTCTCATTCATCTAACCCACTTTATTTTGTCCCTTTGATTTCCTGAAGCTGCTGCTTTAATTGGATCATCTGATCACGCAGTTCTACTGCTGCCTCAAAGTTTAAATCTGCCGCCGCTTTTCTCATCTTTTTCTCTGTTTCCTGTATCCATTTTTCTAATTCTTTTTCACTCATAGATTCTGGATCTTTCTGTGTTTCTACTACATCTGCTTTTTTCGTAATACGGATCAGATCCCGCACTGCTTTTTTAATCGTCTGCGGTGTGATATGGTGCGCCTCATTGTACGCTTCCTGAACAGCGCGCCTTCGATTTGTCTCGTCGATTGCCATTTTCATCGAATCCGTCATCGTATCCGCATACATGATTACTCGACCCTCTGCATTTCTTGCCGCACGTCCGATTGTCTGAATTAGCGAAGTCTCCGATCTCAAAAATCCTTCCTTATCTGCATCTAAAATCGCTACAAGGGAGATTTCTGGAATATCGAGTCCTTCTCTTAGCAAGTTGATTCCTACCAGTACATCAAAAATATTCATTCTCATATCTCGGATAATCTCTGTTCGCTCTAAGGTATCAATATCAGAATGAAGATAGCGTACACGGATTCCTATTTCCTTCATATATTCCGTCAGATCTTCTGCCATTCTCTTTGTCAGTGTAGTAATCAAAACTTTATTTCCTTTTTCCGTCTCTGTTCGGATTTCTCCGATCAAGTCATCAATCTGACCGTGTACGGGACGTACTTCTACTTTTGGATCAAGAAGCCCTGTCGGACGGATAATCTGCTCTGCCCGAAGCATCTCATGTTCCGCTTCATACGGTCCTGGAGTCGCTGAAACAAATAAAATCTGGTCAATCTTGCTTTCAAATTCTTCAAAGTTAAGCGGACGGTTATCTTTTGCAGAAGGAAGCCGAAAACCATAATCCACCAATGTCGTCTTTCTCGATTGATCCCCTGCATACATTCCTCGAATCTGCGGAATCGTCTTATGGGACTCATCAATCATAATCAAAAAATCATCTGGGAAGTAATCGATCAGCGTATGCGGCGCTGCTCCCGCTTCCAATCCTGATAAATGTCTGGAATAATTTTCAATTCCAGAGCAAAAACCAGTCTCTTTAAGCATCTCAATGTCAAATTGTGTCCGTTCTGAAATTCTCTGCGCCTCAAGCAAGCGATCATTTCTTTTAAAATAAGAGACTCTTTCTTTTAATTCTTCCTCAATATGACCTGCCGCTTCTAAAATTTTTTCCATTGGAACAACGTAGTGAGAAGCTGGAAAGATGGCAACATGCTCCAATATGGCTTTTACTTCGCCTGTCAGCACATCTATCTCACTGATTCGGTCAATCTCATCGCCAAAAAACTCTACACGAACTGCGCATTCTGAGGCATCCGCCGGAAAAATCTCCAGTACATCGCCTCGAACCCGAAACGTTCCTCGTTTAAAATCCATCTCATTTCTCTCATACTGAATATCAATCAATTTTCGGATCACTTCATCCCTGTCTTTTATCATGGCAGGACGAAGCGAAATGACCATCTCCTTGTAGTCAATCGGACTGCCCAGCCCATAGATGCAGGAGACACTTGAAATCACAATCACATCTTTTCGTTCTGCCAAAGCGCTCGTTGCAGACAGACGCAGTTTGTCGATCTCCTCATTGATTGCAGAATCCTTCTCAATATAAGTGTCAGAAGATGGAACGTATGCCTCAGGCTGATAATAATCATAGTAGGATACGAAATATTCCACCGCATTCTCTGGAAAGAACTCCTTAAACTCGCCATAAAGCTGTGCTGCCAAAGTTTTATTATGAGCGATAATCAGCGTTGGCTTATTTATTTTTGCAATGACATTTGCCATCGTAAATGTTTTTCCTGATCCGGTCACTCCAAGTAAAGTCTGGCATTGATTTCCTTCCTGAAAACCTTTTACCAGCTGCTCTATTGCCTGTGGCTGATCGCCTGTGGGCTTAAATTCAGATTGTAAAACAAATTTATCAATAAAAAACCTCCTTTTTCAGAGAAAAATCTATAAAAGATGGTGCACCCTCATATGGATGAGGCTGCACCATCTCTCTCAACACACTGTCTTATGCTCTATAGATAAAGCTGATCTCTTATTTACTGCTCAGGTATTTTTCTATATTCAAAATGGCTTCTTCTTCATCTCCACCATTTGCTGTGACGGTTACATTTTCACCAGCTACAAGGCCCAATGTCATCATTCCCATGATACTTTTTGCGTTTACTTTCTTTTCTCCGCTTTCCACATAGATCTCACTCTCATACTGGCTTGCCACCTGTACCAGAAGCGCCACAGGTCTGGCCTCTAAGCCGCTTGGAATTTGGATCGTAATTGGTTTTCTAATCATAATGTTCTCCTCCTTGTTTTTCTTTCAACTTCTCTGCTAAGTCGCTCAGTTTTCTCAGTCTGTGATTCACTCCGGACTTCCCAACTTGAGGCGTTAAAAGCATCCCCAATTCTTTTAATGTTGCCTCAGGATTTTCCAACCTGACTCTTGCCACCTCAGCAAGTCCATCTGGCAAATCATCCAGTCTCATAAAAGACTGAATGTATTTGATGTCCTCTGCCTGCTTTACAGCAGCATTGACTGTTTTATTAATATTTGCCGTCTCACAGTTTACTGTCCGATTCACTTTGTTTCTCATTTCTTTCAGAATTCTAACATTTTCCAGATCCATGAGACTGATCGGCGCTTCCATTACATTTAATATATCTACAATCTGAGATCCTTCTTTGACATAGACAACAAAATATCTCTTCCTTGTCACAATCTTAGCCTCGATCTCAAACGTTTTCAATATAGCCTGTATCTGGGTTGCTTTATCTAATGATGCACATGCAATCTCAAAATGATAAAATTTATTTGGATCACTGATTGAACCTGCTGCCAGAAAAGCTCCTCTGATAAATGCTCTCTTACAACATGATCTTTGAATAATCACATTGTTGCTGATGGATAAATTTTCTGAAATCTCCATATTGGCATCTAACAGTTTTGCCGCTTTTAAAATCATAATGGTATCCTTATGATTTTTTACGCATACAGTAACCATTCTGTTCTTCTTCAAATTGGAATTTCGTCTGATAGAAATTTCTGTATCTATATTAAAGGTTTTTCTCAATAATGTAAAGTACTTTCTTGCGACAGGAACATTTTCTGTCTCAATATTTAAGCTGTATTTCTCTTTCTCCGAAATTTTTATTCCTCCGCACATACTTATGATTGCCGCGATCTCCGCGATCTGACAATGTCTTGCTTTACTGAATTGTCTGGACAATTCTTCCTTTACCTGACTGGAAAACGACATCTTCCACCTCTCATCTCATGATATCCCTATGCTCTATTCGCAGTCCATATTCTGTCTGATTTTTAAACGATTCATACAGTTGATTTGACAGCGTGACCGACCGATGTTTTCCTCCTGTGCATCCGATTGCAATGACAAGCTGATTCTTGCCCTCCAAAACATAATTTGGAATCAAAAATTCCAAAAGATCTTTTAATTTTTGCAAAAAGATATGGGAGACATCAAATCCCATCACATATTCCTGTACTTCGCTGTCATTTCCTGTCTTTGTTTTCAATTCATCAATATAATATGGATTTGGCAAAAAGCGTACATCAAAGACAAGATCTGCATCAGATGGTATACCATATTTAAAGCCAAAAGACAACACAGTAATCATCAAATTTTTAAATTCTCTGTTATCCACAAAAATTTTTTCCAGTTCCTGATGCAGCTCTCTCGTCAGCATCTGACTCGTATCGATAATATAGTCCGCGCTTCTTTTTAAATATTCCAGACGCATTCTCTCTTCTTCAATTCCCTGCGCTATTCTTCCCATTCCAGCTAATGGGTGAGAGCGTCGTGTTTCCTTATATCGTTTAATTAACGTTGCATTTGAAGCATCCAAAAATAAAATTTCATACTGGATTCCTAATACCGGCAGTTTTTCCAATTCGCCCTCCAGCTCATCAAATGAATGACCGCTTCGTATATCCACACCCAGCGCAAATTTACGATCTTCTTTCTCTTGCCTTTTTGCAAGCTCTGCAAATTTATTCAACAGAGGAATTGGCAGATTATCCACACAAAAATATCCAAAGTCCTCCAGCATCTTCAGCGCTGAACTCTTTCCCGCACCAGACATTCCCGTTACTACTACAAATCTCATTTTTTACTCCGCCTCTGTCTCTTTTTTCTTCTCAAATTCTCCGATTCGTTTTACTTCCGGCTCTAACAAAACGCCAAATTTTTCTTTTACAATACGCTGTACTTCTGCGATTAAATCCAGCACATCTTTTGCGGAAGCTCCGCCTTTGTTGATAACAAATCCGCAATGTTTTTCAGAAACCTGCGCTCCTCCTACGGAAAATCCTCTCAATCCTGCATCCATAATCAACTTCCCTGCAAAATGACCTTCTGGACGTTTAAAGGTACTTCCGGCGCTTGGACAATCTAACGGCTGCTTGGAAACTCTGCGATTTTTTAAATCCTCCATCTTTTCGCTGATTTCTTTTTGTTCTCCCTTTTCAAGCGCAATCCACGCCTCTAAAACAACGTAATCTTTTTCTCCGATAATACTTTTTCGATATCCTAACTGTAATTCTTCGTTTGAAAGGTAAAAAATATTTCCTTCCTGATCTAACACCGTAGCTCCTTTTAAGACATCCTTCATCTCTCCGCCGTATGCTCCCGCATTCATCATAACAGCGCCGCCGATTGTCCCTGGAATTCCTCCGGCAAACTCAAATCCTGTGAGTTCATGATCTTTTGCAAAACTTGCCACTTTGGACAGTAATGCGCCTGCCTGAGCATGAACCACATCGGACTCCTCCAAAATAATCTCATTAAAATTTTTAAAAATCTGAATCACAACACCGCGAAAGCCGCCATCTCCTACAAGAAGGTTGCTTCCATTTCCCAGAATATAATATGGAATATTTTCATCTCTGCAAAGTTCCACAAGCTGTCTTACTTCATCGACGGTATGTGGCATCACAAAATAATCGGCCGGACCGCCGATGCGAAATGTAGTATGGTCTTTCATAGGCTCTTCTGTCTTTACATATTCTTCTTTTACAATTCCACATAACTTCTTCCAAAAATCTTGATTCATAAGCCCTCCTAATGATAAAGGTGCCACTGAGTCTGCATTTTAAAAATATCTTCCATTTTCAAGTTATTCTTAAATATACAGTATCCCTCTCTCAATGCGGCACCATTTGTTTTGCTGTTTCTTTTTGGTTTTTTCTTCTAATTTAAGTATAACAGAGATTTTTCTTTTTGCCCAGTCCTACTCTCTCTTTTTTCTGTTTCTTCCTTCCAATGCTATTGTTCCGAGATAAAGTCCCACGCTTGCAATCGTCAAAAAGCTTCCCATCCATAATCCCGGCGGTGTATAGGAAAGTGTGATCTGATGCGTTCCTGCCTCCAAATCAATTCCCATCAATGCCTCGCCGATTCGATACTGCTTTGTCTGCTCTCCATCGACGGTAATCTTCCATCCCTCATCATATGGGATACTAAACAGTAACGTTCTCGATTGGTCGGCTGTGATACTTCCTTCTATATGGTCGTCTTTAAAACTGGTAATTTCCATCTGTTCTTTCGATAACGCTTCATATACTTTTTCGTATTCATCCTGATGGCAAACATAAATTTTAAGCTGAACCGGTCCTGTCTGACCTTCTTTGAAGGTAGCTGTGATATTTGCAAGCTGATCTTCTTCCATACATCCTAGATTATACATCTGATTGTTATAATTGTTGTACGTCTTTTGATATTCCGGAGTGGAAACTTCTAGTTTCGCCACAGAAGTCATCAACTGCGCATATACTTGTGATCCTGCTGGCAGCTTTATCGTACATGCCTCCCCGCTAACGAGATCTACGGTGCGGTCTAACTTGATAATTGGCTCATATCCCGTTGTCAGATTAATAAACTGATTCTGAACTTCCATCGGTGTTCCTGAATGAATATTCCAATTTTTTATCTTTTCATTCACCATAAAACCAAGGGAAAGTGCATCGTCATTGTAAAAGAGTCCATCTGGTTCTTCATAATCCACACGCTCAAATTGATACAATGTTTCTGTATTTTCCTTCGATACAATATAATCGATTCCAAATACATCATTAAATAATTTTGTAACGCCAATATATCCGTTTTTGTTTGTACGCGCCTCTATGCCAAGCGCTTTGCATAAATCCACCGTCGCCGCCGGCATCGTAGAAGAAAACAAGACCATACCATTTCCTCCAAGGAACATATTGGCATTTCTCATTCTCTGACTGTCCATCTCCGTTCTGTAAAACAGTTTTTCTTCCTCTCTGCGCTCTATCATTTTTCGATACGCCGTCTGTTCTTCCACATAACTGCTTTTGCTGACCGTTCCATTACAGCACACGCCATAGACTGCACTGGCAGTCATCTCGATAACTCCTATTCCAATGATCACATTTCGTATCACCAACACACGCTTTTTGCCAAGGCGATATAAGAGCAGCCAAATCAGATACACCGCAAGCAAAGCTAAAGTAATCGCATACACATACCATGCAAATTCTCCCGTTTTCAGATACGTTGTCACGGATACCGCCACAATCGGCAACAGCGCGGCAAGCGCCACACGCCAGATCGGTAAGATCCGAATATGCTGAAATACATCATATGCCATCACAAGAAGCATTGCTATATAAAGAAATGCAAATCTGTTCGGCAGACCATTTTGCGTATGGAATCCATGCCAGATATAATTTAAAACATTGACATCGAAGCTGACGTATAAAAACGCTGTCATGGCAAGATATCCGATTCGTTTTCTTAAAGAAATCTGTTTATCGAGTGCATATAAAATCACCAGGATCATGACGAGAACACCGCAATATGCGTTTAATCCAACCTGTGTGTCAGCGATGGTGATTGGCTCTACCGCCGCAAAATGCTGAGTCAGCTGAGAAAATAATCCCGTATACAACTTGATCGGATTTGGAAACGTATTTCCTGTTGTCGATTCTGTCGTTCCAAGCGCCATGTAAGCCGGAACAAGCACGATCGCTGCGATTCCTCCGGAAAGAAGAGCATACCATCCAAAATTGACGCAGGAACGGAAAAATTTTTTGATACTTTCTTTCTTTTTGATGCACCACATCATCAAAAAGTAAAGGCAGGAAAATACGCACATCATAAATCCAATATAGTAATTTGAAAACAAGGCAAAGGAAAGGGAAGCCGCAAAGACTTTTCCGCTCTTTCCCTCTGTGATTTGTTCTATTCCAATCATCACAAGCGGCAAAACAGCGATACTGTCTAGCCACATCAGATTAAAGTAATAGCCAATCATAAAATTACTCAGCGCAAACATACATCCGAATAAAATCGGCGTATAATTTCTATCTTTATTCCTTCTGCTCAGATAATAAGAAAAGAGTCCTCCGCTCAGTCCTATTTTCAGCACGACTAACAGCGCCATTGCTTCCATCATCATAGAAGTTGGAAACAGAACAATCAAAAAATTCAATGGGCTTGCAAAATAATATGCAAAAGTAGCCCAAAAATTCATCCCTAATCCGCCTCCAAAGGAGTATCGCAACGATTCACTGTTTACAAGTTTTTCATGAAACTCGGTAAAGAATGGCAGATATTGATGGAGCGAATCTATAATTAAAATTCCTCTGTCTCCAAATGGCGAAACTTCATTTACTGCAAACGCAAGGATCATAGCAGCAGTCGGAATCAAAAAGCCAAGAAGTGTATTTCTCTTTCTCCTTTTTCTTCTCGCCTCTTCTTCTTTTCCAAGTACTACATTTTTTCGTTCTTTATTAAACACGAAAACTTTGCTGAATATGTAATTTAAAATCAGCACAACGACTTGAATGATGACCTTTGATACCATATCGGGAATATTCCAGATACAACTCATATAGACAACACCAAAGACTTCAATAAACATCGTAGACAGGCGCATTCCTATAAACTGCCCCATCTCGATGAACAGTTCCCGAACCCCTGAAGTCTTGCTTTCAAAGACAAATATCTTATTGACGATATATGCAAATAAAATGGCAAGAAAAATAGACATCACATTTGCAATCGTGATATCAATTTGCAAAAGGTATCGGAAGACTGCATAGGAAACTAAATTAACTGCTGTTGTGCATCCTCCAAAAAAAATGTAACGTACAGCTTGATTCTTTGCTATCTTTTTTATTTTTTCCATTTCACTCCTCCTTTTTGCTCTGTCTTCTCTTTGCTTAGTATACCTTTCACTTAAAAAAAATTCAATTAAAATTCCTTTAAATCTTTTTCCAGCCAGAAAGAATACAGCGCTTTTTCTTTTACTCTGATTCCGCTGATCTGAGCCAATGCACGTTCATAATAAGAAAGCTGTATCTTATATTTTTCATATAAATCTCGTTCTTTTCCTTTTTCCACAAAATCCGTTTTGTAGTCTACAATCACATATTCTCCATCTTCCAAAAAATACGCGTCAATCATTCCCTGTACTAAGATCGTCTCATCCTCTGCCCATCCTTCTTCTAGTTCAGATGCTTTGATCCCAAATACAAATGGCTGTTCTCGATACAGTTCTCCTCTTTCCTCTGCCCGAACCATCCTCTGTCCTAGCGTACTTCTGACAAATCGCCAGATCTTATCTAATCTGACGCTTTCTGCCTCCTGTACAGTAAAATATCCCTGCTGTATCTGACGTTCCATTTGCTCTTTGATCTGCTGCATAGTGGAGGATGATTTGTAATCAAAATGCTGTAAAAAACGGTGCAGAAGCGTTCCTTTTGCAGCGCCAGACAGTTCTTTTTTCTCAATAAAATCTGGTATGATATCTTCTATTTCAGGTTCGTTGTACAGTGGAAAATCATCTTGTTCCTCCATTTCCATACTGCGTCTTTTCAATTCAGATACCGTCAGTTTCCCATGAATTTCTGCCTGATCTGGAAATGGATACGATTTTTGAAAAATCTGTTCCAGCGCTTTTTTGACCGACTCATCATATGTTTTATCCGTATCAAAATGAATCAGATTTTCTCTTGCAGCGATCTGCTCCACCTGTCTTTTTATCTCTTCTTCTACAAAATTTTCTGTCTTCCAAATTTGGATCTGCACAGGAGAAGGCTCTTCAAAAATAGGCTCTGTATTTACTGCATATCCTCTCTTATCCATCATCTCTATTCCGGATGGATGGCGCACAATACTGTCCATCACCCAATCCATAAAAGAAGACGCTCCCGCTGTTATATAATATGGCAAAGTTACCTGAGAGCATCGCAATACATTGCTCCATTTTTCCAGTCTCTTTTCGAGATTTTCCATAGCCGCAGTTAAAATCAGCTTTTCCTTTGCCCTTGTCATTGCCACATATAAGATACGCAGTTCCTCTCCTAAATTTTCTTTTTTTGCTATAGTCTGCATCACTTTTTTGATCAGAGTAGGACGTTTTATTCTTAATTTTAGATCTACATAATCGCATCCAATTCCCAAATCAGGGTGATACAAAAGATGACTTCTTTGATCTTGCTGATTAAACGGTTTATTTAATCCACATACAAATACAATCGGAAATTCCAAGCCTTTGCTCTTATGAATACTCATAATCCGCACTGCATTTTCCTGCTCAGAAAAAGTACTTGCTTCTCCAAAATCAATCTCATATTTTTGAAGACTTTCAATGTAACGCACAAAATGAAACAATCCTCTGTAACTGCCAGCCTCAAACGCAACTGCTTTTTCTAAAAGCATATCTAAGTTTGCTTTTCTTTGTTCTCCTCCAGGCATTGCCGCCGCATATTCTCGATATCCTGTCTTTTCCAATACCATCCAGATGATTTTGTGAATTGGCATATAAGAAATACAAGAACGGATCTCCTCAAAAATGCAAAAGAAGCGATGCAGTTTCTCTCTTAGCTCTTCTTCCTCTCCTTCTGCCGCATAGCGCATACTGCCTTCATAAAATGCTTCTTCTGGATACGCGCTTTTTATCTTTGCCATCTCAGCCCCACTTAAGCAGCCCATCGGAGAATTTAACACAGCAGCCATCGCAATATCCTGTCTTGGATTGTCAAGAATCTGAAGCATCGCCAATACCGTCTGCACTTCCCAGGCTGAAAAATATCCTGTCTGTGTCCCTGTGTAAGAAGGAATGCCCATACTATCCAACACTTCTGAAAAGGATTCTGCCCATCCTGATACGGTGCGGAGCAATAAAACAATATCGCGATATTCTGCCAGTCGATACGCTCCTGTCTCTTTATCGACAATCTTTTCCTTGCCCACAATTTCTAATATTCGCTTTCCTACGGCCCGCGCTTCCAGTTCTCGAACGGTCTCCTGTCTTTCTTCCGTATCCTCCTCAGACTTTTCTTCTTTCAGATCAGCAATCAAGATCTCTGTCTGGAAAAATGATGTTCCCTCTTCTTCGCTCTCCGGAAATACCGCCCCTGGATACAATGCCGCATCTTTGTCATACGCCACGCCCCCAAGCTGTCTTGCCATAATCTGCTCAAAAACTTGATTGACACTAGAAAGGACAGAAGATCTGCTTCGGAAATTTTTATGCAGATCAATTCTCATATGCGTTCCTTCCCCGTCTGTCGGGTAAGTATGATATTTTTCCATAAACAATTCTGGTCTTGCCAGACGAAAACGATAAATACTCTGTTTTACATCCCCTACCATAAAGATATTTGGATTTCCAAACCGTTCTCTCGATACGCTCGACAACAGCATCTCCTGCACCAGATTACTGTCCTGATATTCGTCAATCAACACTTCCTCAAACTGTTCTGCAAATCCATCTGCCACCTCAGTCGGAACGCTGTCTTCTCCTTCCTGACGAACTAAAATTTTCAATGCAAAATGTTCCAGATCATGAAAATCAAGTAAATTTTTTTCCTCTTTTTTCTTTGCAAATTGCTCATAGAAGCATTTTGTCAGCCGGACAAGCATATTCGCCCCTTTTGCGCTTTGCTGCATTTCATACAAAATTTGCTCTTTTGTATCGTAAAAATAATTGTCCTCCAAGTCTGCCATCATCTTTTTTGCCTGATCTCTCAGCTGTTTGATCTGTTCTTTCTTTTGATCGGACACATTTTTATCTCGTTTTGCCGGAAGTTTTGCAAAATTACATGAATTTGCAAAAAATGATGCAAATTCATTATAAGACTGACATGATTTCATCTGTTCAAACATTGCTTGATCCTGAATCAAGGCTTCCTCATAATACCACGGGCCATCCGACTCCCGTGCAATTTCAATAGAAGTCTCTGTTAAACGAAGCGCGTCTTCCGCTGCAACTTTTAATTGACGTATGATTTCCTGCATCCATTCTGTTTTTTCCAACTCTTCAAAGCATGAAGCCTCATACTGTCGGATGCAGTCGTCAAGCCATTTTTCCGGCCATGGATGACTCATGGAAAATTCATATAAAGAAGAAATCTGCTCCTCCAGTTCCACATCTGTTTTTCCAGACGCATATTGTTCTGTAAACTGTAAAAACTCTTCTGTTCCTTCCTGATACCACTCTTCCAGCATATTTTTCATCACATCCTGACGAATCAGTTTCATCTCTCCTTCATCGCCAATCCGAAATGTCGGATCTAAATCGATCACATGAAAATAACTGCGGATCACATGCTGACAAAAACTGTGAATCGTCGTAATCTGCGCATGATGGATCAACGTCAGCTGTTTTTGGAGGTGTTCATTCTCCTCATCTTCCGCCAATTTTTTTTCAATCGCAGCGCTGATACGCTCTCTCATCTCAAGCGCCGCCGCTTTTGTAAAGGTCACGACAAGCAAACGGTCAATATCTATCGGATGTTCTCCCTCGCTGATCATGCGAATGATGCGCTCTACCAGCACCGCTGTCTTTCCAGAGCCTGCCGCCGCAGATACAAGAATATTTTTATGGCGCTGTGTGATTACCTGTAACTGTTCCTCTGTCCATGTCACTCCCATTTCATTCCTCCTCCAGTTTTCTCCAGATTTCTTCCGGTTTATATTCCGGCAGTCTTCTTGTCTGATTGCCAGGAATCCTTTTGTCAAATCCGCATACCTCTTTAAAATTACAGTACTCACACGCCGTTTTTCCTTTTCGATGATACGGTGTCATCTCAATGTCTCCATCTAAAATTTTTCGTCCAATCTCTTTCATTTTTTCTTTTACATAATGGGACATATTTTCAAATTGTTTTCTCGTTGCTTTACTTGAAAAACGAGAAGGCGTACCGTCTTTATTATATCCAAACGGAATGACGAGCGACTCTTTCTCCATCTGAGAATCTAGTTTTGATACAATATCCGGATCTTCGTTGACTAACCCATTTAATTTCAATTTTTTTCGGATCTTTGCCCAGATCTCTTCCGGTGTCTGCGCCCGCTCTTTTTCCATCATAGGATCTTTGATATGATAGTAAAAAATACCGGCTGGAATAATTTCCTTATCTGGATGAAGTCTCTTTTCAATTTCCATCGCAGCGTCGAGATAAACGACAAGCTGAAGCTGTAATCCATGGTACATGGCAACAAGATCAAATGATGTATTTCCTGATTTATAATCAATGACTTTGACATACACTTTGTCCTCTTCCTCACATAAATCGACTCTGTCAATTCTGCCTTGCAGTTTCATTTTTTCGTGGTCGGAAAGATCCAGATTGACCGCATCCAGATTATTGACTGCGGAGAAAGAGATTTCATATCCCTGTGGGATAAATTCGCCGGCACGAATCTGTTCTTGCAGCACTTGAATCGTTCGCTTCATAATCCGCTTCATGCGATCAACAAGATGATGATTGCGGGCAGTACTGTTTAAGACAGAAGCTCCATATTGCTCTGCCACTTCTTCTACACATCCATCGCACATTTCATCTCTTTTTTTATCTGGAATATTTTTCCAGTCGTACGGTGTCTGCTCCAACTTCTGCGAAAAGTTTTCCAAAACTTTATGAAAGACATTTCCCATATCAAGCGGTCGAAATTCATACACTTCCCTTGGGGTGAGGCGAAGACCATACAAAAGGAAATGAGCAAATGCGCATCCTGCAAACTGTTCTAAACGAGTCACACTGTTTTCTAAAACCTCGCCGTACAATGCGCGGGCAACTTCTTTTCCGATCCCTTTTTCTTGATGTTCATAAAACGCCGCATCCACAAGATGACTCGTCTGTTTTTGTCGATCTTCATAATAAAACCGATACAATTCATTCCACGCTTCACTTGTCTGTCCTATTCGATATTTTTGAAGCCCATGGGTCAGACATTCCCATCCACTGTCGAGAGAAACCACATTTTTCTCCAGTTTTCCCTCTTTTTCCTCATCTTCTACCTTTAATTTTGGGAATATTCTTCGGATTGTCGAGATAAAATAAGAAGGATTTTTGGCCTTTCCATCCGCTCCGCTCTTACAGTAAGAAAGATACAATCTTTCTGATGGCTTTGTCATCATCAGATATAGATAAAATTTTTGAATATACCCTTTTTCTCTCTGTGTCGGCGCTAGTTCGACATCCGCCTCTTCCAAAAATTCTCGATCTTGATCCGTCAAAATACCGCCGTCATCTGCTGTTTTTGGAACCCAACCATCGTTCATGCCTAAGAAAAATAATACTTTAATATGATTTAATCTCGTTCTCTCTAAGTCTCCTGCAAGCACCTGATCGATTCCAGGCGGAATGATTCCAACTTTTGCTTCCTCAAATCCAGCGTCTAAAATCTCTGCATATTCTCGAAGTGATATTTCTTCTTCTCCCAGCAATTCCACCACTTTTTCAAAAAGTTCGATCACAATCTTATAAATCTGCGCATATTCTCTGGCAAGGTCCATCCGATGCTCTTCCTCAAATTTCTGTTCCATCTCTTTGATTTTTTTCTGCACATCGCAGGCAACGAGCAATTCATACAGAGCCACCGTATAATCTTTCACCGTCAAATGTTCTTTTTTCATCTTTTCTGTAAATGGCCGAAACAGTTTCATCATCTGTTCTTTGTACTGCCCGCAGATCAATGGCTCTTCCTCTTCCATGATCCTTGTTTTTTTTGTCCATTCCTGATCCCATGCAGAGTACCCACGGATTCCAAGCGCCAGCACATAATTTTCCATCCGGTCAATCTCCTCTGGTTTCAGCACACAAAGCCCTGTTCTCAGACATCGGAATACGCTTTCATAATTATAATTTTGCCGAATCAGATCAAGCGTGGCGCGCAAAAATTCAATCATAGGATTTAACAAAATCTTTTTTGTCTGGTCAATAAAGCATGGAATCTCATATACTGGAAAAATCTGTTCGATTTCATTTTGATATTCCTTTAAATCGCCGGCAATCACAGCAATATCCCGATATCGAACCTTTTCTTCTCTCACCATACGATAAATCGTCCGAGCCGCAAATTCTACTTCTTCTGACGGATTCTTGCTTCGGTGCAGCGTAAGATCCTTTTGTTCCCCTTCCCACACTTCTTTTCTATACCGAAACAGATTTTGTTCCAAAAACTGAAGCGGTTTTTTATCCTGAAAACGATATCCGCCATTCTTTCCAAGAATTTTGCTTTTTTCTATTTTGACTCCACTCTCTGCTGCCGCCTGCTCTAAGCTTGCGATCATTTTCTTGCTCAGATAAAACAGTTCATGCGGTCCTTTGATCGTTCTGATCTGTTCTCTTGGATCAATCGTCACGGTGACGCTGATTTTTTTTGTAATCTGAAGAAGTTTTCGCATCAGTTTATTCTGAATCGGAGTAAATCCTGTAAATCCGTCAAACGCAATCACACTTCCCTTTAAATAAGACGATTGATCTGCCAGACGGCATAATTCATCCAAAATCTCCTCCGATGTGATATAGTTCTCCTTCATATTTTCCCGAAATCCTTCGTATAAAATGCGAATATCATGAAGTTTATAAGAAAGCTGCGGTTTCTTCTGTGCTTGATGTTCTAATTTCTCTAATTCATTCAAAGAAATATCATACTGCATCAGCTCAGACAACATCGATTTCATCTCACTGATACATCCTGTTTTTCGGAGATTTCTTCCAAGGACGGTAAGCTCTCCTTTCTTTTCCTGCGCTGTCTTTCGCACAAATAAATTTTTTCCGGTTTCCTCTAAAATCTTTTTCTTCTCCACGCCCAATTCTTCAAAGACACGGTATGCCAAGCGCTGAAAACTGAGTACATCGATATTTAAAATACCGCCGTTTGGATGACGCATGACAAGTTCTTTCTGTGTCTGCATCGTAAACTGCTCCGGAACTAAAATAAAAAATTTTTCTTTTGGATGATTGAAAGCCTCCTGAATTACGGTATCGTATAAAAAACTGGATTTACCGCTTCCAGCGCTTCCCAATATAAATTGAAGAGACATAAATACCCCCTTAAAATTTGCGTAATAAAAAAGCTGCGGGATCTTTTTTACCACCCGCAGCTTTTGACATTCATTATGGATTCAGCTGCGTCAGCCGTTCCTGTACCTGTGCCATCATCTGTGTATATTTCTCTAATTTTGCTTTTTCTTCTTCAATCTTTGCAGCCGGTGCTTTGCTGATAAATCTCTCATTGCTGAGCATTCCATTTACACGGGCAAGTTCTTTTTTCAGTCTTTCTTCTTCTTTCTTCAGACGTTCAATTTCTTTTTCAATGTCCACTAACTCTGCAAATGGCATATAGATAACTGCTTCTGGAATCACAGTTGATACGGCATCGTCTGCAATTCCTGTCTTGTCTGCCTGAATTATAACTTCGCTGGCATATGCAAGAGTTGCAAAGAATACTTTACCATTCTCAAAAATTTCTCTCTGCGCTTCTTTCTCAGAAACGACATAAACTTTTGCCTTTTTGCTCGGCGGTACGTTCATGCTCGTTCTTACATTTCTGATTCCGCGTACCGCTTCTTTGATCGTCTCAACTGCGTGTTCTTCTGCTTCAAAATTCCATTCTTCTTTAAACTCTGGCCATTTTGAAATCATGATGGATTCTTCCTCAGACTGCAGCGTACAGAAAATTTCTTCTGTAATAAATGGCATATATGGATGAAGCATCTTCAGCGCATTCGTCAGTACGGTCTTTAATGTCCACAGAGCCGCCGCTTTTGTTGTATCTTCATCGTTGTATAATCTAGGTTTTACCATCTCAATATACCAATCGCAGAATTCTTCCCAGATAAAGTCATATACTTTCTGAACAGCAATTCCCAACTCGTATTTATCCATGTTTTCTGTCACATCTTTTGCCAGTCTGTTTACTTTTGATAAAATCCACTTGTCAGCTCCAATCAGATCATCGGTATTCATCTGTGACGGAACTTCTGCTTTTTCGAGATTCATCATGATAAATCGAGAAGCATTCCATACTTTATTTGCAAAATTACGGCTTGCCTCTACTCTCTCCCAGTAGAAACGCATATCGTTTCCAGGAGCATTTCCTGTCATCAAAGTCAGACGCAGCGCGTCAGCGCCATATTTATCGATTACTTCAAGAGGATCAATTCCATTTCCGAGGGATTTACTCATTTTTCTTCCCTGAGAGTCTCTGACAAGACCATGGATCAAAACGTGATGGAATGGAACTTCGCCTGTCTGCTCCAGCGCTGAGAAGACCATACGGATTACCCAGAAGAAAATGATATCATATCCTGTTACCAAAACGTCTGTTGGATAGAAATATTTTAAATCTTCTGTCTGTTCTGGCCAGCCAAGTGTGGAAAATGGCCACAGCGCTGAACTAAACCATGTATCGAGTGTATCTTCATCCTGTTTTAAGTGGTTGCATCCACATTTTGGACATACGGACGGTGTCTCTCTTGATACAATCACTTCACCGCATTTTTCACAGTAATATGCTGGGATTCTGTGTCCCCACCATAACTGTCTGGAGATACACCAGTCGCGGATATTTTCCAGCCAGTGCAGATAAGTTTTATCAAAACGTTCTGGCACAAAGTTTAATGTCTTATTTTTTAAAGCTTCAATCGCCGGTTTTGCCAGCTCTTCCATTTTTACAAACCACTGCTGTTTGATCATTGGTTCTACGGTTGTCTTACAGCGGTCATGTGTTCCTACATTGTGCGCGTGAGGAACTACTTTTACTAACAAGCCCAGATCTTCCAGATCTTTTACGATTGCCTTTCTCGCTTCGTATCGATCCATTCCTGCATATTTGCCGCCTAACTCATTGATTGTAGCATCATCGTTCATCACATTGATTTCAGGCAGATTATGGCGTCTTCCAACTTCAAAGTCATTTGGGTCATGCGCTGGTGTAATTTTTACGCATCCTGTTCCAAATTCCTTATCTACATAAGAATCTGCAATGACAGGAATTTCACGGTCCACCAAAGGCAGTTTCAGCATTTTTCCAACAAGATGTTTGTATCGATCATCCTCTGGATTGACTGCAACGGCGGTATCTCCAAGCAAAGTCTCTGGACGAGTCGTTGCGATCTCTACAAACTTGCCTTCTTCTCCTATAACTGGATAATTAATATGCCAGAAAAATCCGTCCTGATCCTGATGTTCTACTTCTGCATCTGAAATAGAAGTCTGACATACCGGACACCAGTTTACAATACGAGAACCTTTGTAAATATATCCTTTTTCATACAGTCTTACAAATACTTCAGTAACGGCTTTGGAACATCCCTCATCCATCGTGAAACGTTCTCTGTCCCAGTCGGCAGATGCGCCCAGTTTTTTCAACTGATTGATAATCTTTCCGCCGTATTCTTCTTTCCATTCCCAGGCATGTTTTAAAAACTCTTCTCTTCCGATCTCATCTTTATCAATGCCCTGCTCTTTTAATTTCTGGATAACCTTTACTTCTGTCGCAATCGCTGCGTGGTCTGTTCCTGGCTGCCACAACGCTTCATATCCTTGCATTCTCTTAAAGCGAATCAAGATATCCTGCATCGTCTCGTCCAATGCGTGTCCCATGTGAAGCTGTCCTGTTACGTTTGGCGGCGGCATCACAATCGTAAACGGTTTTTTATCTCTGTTTACCTGTGCATGAAAATATTTTTTATTCATCCATTTTTCATACAGTCGCTCTTCCAATCCTTTTGGATCGTACGTCTTTGCTAATTCTTTGCTCATTTTTTTCCTCCTGCTGTAATTCATCAAAGGCAGACTTTTTTGACAATCATTTTTCACATCTTTTATTTTTTTTGGATATAAAAAACGCCCTTTACATCATGTAAAGGGCGACAAAAACCGCGGTACCACCTTTGTTATGCACAAAAATCTCTGCATTTCTCTTCATTCTGTAACGGGAACTTCCGGGAAATTCTACTCAAGAATCTAATCTCTTTCTTTTTCCAGCTGCTGCTTCTGCTGCGAAAAGCTACCTTCCATCTGTTTCCTCCCAAGCAGTCTTTCAGCCGGTGAACCGCTCTCTCTTTTGGTCTTCTCAGATGTACTCCTCTTTTCTTGCCTTTTCCATTTATGCTTCTTATCATAACGAAGAGGAGTCTATTTGTCAACCCTTATTGTCAAACTTTTAAAAAAATGGTATACTAAATTTAACACTTTTGTAATCATTTCAAATTCAGGAAGGAGTTCATTTATGAAACTGAAGAAAACACACTTATATTCCCTGCTGCTTTTGGTGATGCTCTTGATGATGCCTTCACAAACTACAAACGCAGCAGTGAAATTGTCCACTCCCGTTTTAAAAAGTGCCAAATCTGCAGGGTACAATAAAATCACTGTTTCCTGGGGCAGAGTAGAAGGCGCTCAGGGATATCGCCTTTATCGAAAGACAGCCGGCGGTACGTGGCAAAATGTAAAGACATTGAGCGGCGTCAATTCTACCGTACATACCGATGATCGAAAGGTACAGACTGGTCAGAAATATTATTATACTGTTCGTGCGTATATCAAAAAAGATGGCGTGATCACTTGGAGTTCTTTCGACAAAACAGGTTTGACCGCCACAGCAAGTATGAATCGTGCTTCCATGATTTCCACTCATCTTAACGCCTCCTGTCACCCTGTTCTGAATTGGAAAGAGGTAGATGGCGCGCAAGGATACCGTGTTTATCGCCGTATGCCAAAAGAAACCTGGAAAATCTTAAAGACGCTCGGTCCTTCCGTTCATTCTTATACCGATACTTCAGCAGTGGCTGGCAAAAAATATCAATATATGGTGCGCGCGTACCGCAGAGAATCTGGTGTATTACAGTTTAGTCCTGTGGACAATACGGGTGCAAAGACCGATTTAACGTTAAGTACGCCTTCTCTTAAGACGGCTGTGTACAGCGAAAGCTCCGACAAAGTTTCTGTTTCTTGGAATCCAGTGAAAAAGGCAACCGGATATTGTGTCTACCGAAAAGTTCCAGGAGGCATTTATTTAAGAATTGCAAATGTGGATGCAAATACCACTTCTTATCAGGATAAAAACGATGCGGATGCCCCATATTATACTTATACGGTAAAGGCATATATGGCATCTCCTGGAGCGGTAAGCTGGAGCGGCTGTGTCAACAAAGGTTCTCTTGCCATTCTTCCAGCCTTAAAAGATCCATCTGCACTGGATCGCTACGGTCTGACTTTGATTGAAGGAACTTCCCAGCTGACCGTATCCCAGATGAGAGCCTATATAAAATCGGTCAATCCAAATGTTCCTGATTCTGTGCTGAAAATGATCCCTTATTATATTTCAGAGGGAAAAGCAGAAGGAATCCGCGGAGATCTTGCTTTTTGCCAGTCTTGTCTTGAAACCGGAAATTTTACATTTAAAGGCTCTGCTGTCACATTAGATCAAAATAACTTCTGTGGTCTTGGCGTCACCTCAAATGGTATGAAAGGCAATTCCTTTGCAACGCCTCAGCTTGGAATCCGCGCTCAGATTCAGCATTTAAAGGCATATGCAAACAAAGAACCGCTCAGACAGACACAGATCGATCCTCGCTTCCATTATGTGACAAGAGGATGTTCTCCATATCTTCAGTGGCTTGGCATTCAAGAAAATCCGCTTGGATACGGATGGGCGGCAGGAGCTGATTATTCCGACCATATTTTGCGTATCTATAATTCCATACGAAATATG
>CBCTVZ010000002.1:0-54234 GCA_965150505.1 uncultured Robinsoniella sp.
AAGCAAAAAGAGGGATGTGAAAAAACTCAATCGAGTTTTTTCACATCCCCTTTTTAATAGGATTTTTTTATTTTTATGAGGAGTTAGGAGGAGAAAAAAAGGGATTAGTTCACAGAAAGTTTAGAAATGAAAGGGATTGTTTAGATGAAAAGAAAAAATGTGTATGTTATAATAAATACGAATATAGGAAAATATACAAGGAGAGAGCGCTATGAAGTTAAAAAATCGGCTGCTGATTGCATTCTTCGTGATCATTATTGCACCGATAGGGTTGACGACGATTGCGTTGATGGCAGTTACACAGTATCAATTACAAGCGATTGAAAAAAGTTATAATGTTCCGGATCTAACATATGAAAATTTATCAAATTCTCTTCCTATGATCAGCAAAGCGACATTGGAGGATTATGAAGAGATTCAAAAAGAAGGAAAAGAAAATCCGGATCAGTTTTTGGACGAAAATATTTTAGAAGAATGGAATCAGAAATTAGAAAAGAAACATTCTTATCTGATTGTCAGAAAAGGAAATGAGATGATCTATCCAGAAAAGGATCAGAACAGCAAAAAAATTTTCGAGAATCTTCCTGACTATGGAGAGTATGTAGGAGAATCTGACACAGGAGTTTATATTGGAAATAAAGTAAATGCCTTTGTAAAGCAAACGGATGTGATTTTTTCAGATCAGACAAAGGGCAGTATTTTTATCATGACTTCAGCGACAGAGATGATTCCGCAGGTAAAACGATTGATCGTAGAACTGATCATTGCGATCATTGTAATTTTAGTCTGTACGTCGGCAGCCTTGACTGTCTGGATTTACAGAGGAATACATACGCCTTTGAATCGGCTTCGCACTGCGACGCAGAATATTAAAGAGGGAAATCTGGATTTTACTCTGGAAGTTGAAGGGGAAGATGAGATCAGTGAGCTGTGCAGAGATTTTGAGGATATGAGAAAGCGTCTGAAAGAGACGGCGGAAGAAAATATCGTTTACGATAAAGAAAGCAAAGAACTGATCAGTAACATTTCTCATGATTTGAAAACGCCGATCACAGCGGTAAAAGGATATGTGGAAGGCATCATGGACGGCGTTGCAAATACGCCAGAAAAAATGGAACGCTATATCAAGACAATTTATAACAAGGCGAATGAGATGGATAGGCTGATCAATGAGCTGACTTTTTATTCTAAGATTGATACAGACAGGATTCCATATACATTTAATAAAATAAATGTGGCAAGCTATTTTAATGATTGCAAGGAAGAAGTGGCGCTTGATCTTGCTGATAAAAATATTGATCTGGCCTACTTTAATTATGTAGATGAAGATGTGATGGTCATAGCGGATGCGGAGCAGTTGAAGCGTGTGATCAACAATATCATCGGCAATTCGATCAAATATATGGATAAAGAAAAAGGATATATTAATATCAGAATCAAGGATGTAGGAGATTTTATTCAAGTTGAGATAGAAGACAATGGAAGAGGAATTGCAGTCAAGGATCTGCCTCTTATTTTTGACAGATTCTACCGAGCAGATGCTTCAAGAAATTCAGCACTTGGAGGAAGTGGAATTGGATTGTCGATCGTGCGGAAAATTATTGAGGATCATGGAGGAAAAATTTGGGCAAACAGCAAACCTGGTACAGGAACAAGTATGTTTTTTGTCCTTAGAAAATATCAGGAGGTAAAAGTAGATGAGTAAAATTCTTATTATTGAAGATGAGGAAAGCATCGCTGACCTAGAGAAAGATTATCTGGAGTTGAGCGGATTTGAAGTAGAGATTGAGAACAGCGGTGATATTGGGCTTAAGAGGGCTTTGGAGGAAGAATTTGATCTTCTTATTTTGGATCTTATGCTTCCGGAGGTGGATGGATTTGAGATCTGCAAGAAAGTCAGAGAAAAAAGAAATATGCCGATTATCATGGTATCAGCAAAGAAGGATGACATTGATAAAATAAGAGGACTTGGAATGGGCGCAGATGATTATATGACAAAACCATTCAGTCCAAGTGAACTGGTTGCCCGCGTCAAAGCTCATCTGGCTAGATATGAGCGTCTGGTGAATACAAATATAAAAGAAAATGAAATCGTAGAGATACGAGGGATCAAAATTGATAAGACGGCCAGAAGAGTTTGGATTAATGGAGAGGAGAAGACTTTTACAACGAAAGAGTTTGATCTTTTGACTTTCCTTGCTCAAAATCCAAACCATGTCTTTACAAAAGAAGAATTGTTTAATAAGATTTGGGATATGGAATCGGTGGGCGATATTGCAACCGTGACGGTACATATTAAAAAAATCAGGGAAAAAATTGAGTTTAACACAGCAAAGCCTCAATATATTGAGACGATATGGGGTGTTGGATACAGATTTAAGGTATAAAGAATATGGAAATAAAGATTATATACGAAGATGCAGAGATCTTAGTGTGTGAAAAACCAGCCGGTTTTCCTGTGCAGAGCAGAAAAATTGGGGAAAAAGACTGTGTCAGCGTACTGAAAACGTATCTATACAAAAAAGAGGAAAAGCAAGGAGAACCATATCTGGGATTGATTCACAGATTAGATCAGCCGGTGGAAGGGCTGATGGTGTTTGCAAAGACAAAGAGCGCTGCAGGAAATCTGAGCGCGCAGTTAAGCGGAAATGGATTTGTAAAAGAATACAGGGCGGTAATCTGTGGAAAAATGAATCAGAAAACGGGGAATCTGACAGATTATCTGAAAAAAGATGGAAAGATGAATCGCTCGCGTGTGGTAGATAAAAATACGGCGGGAGCAAAGAGGGCGGAGTTGGAATATCGTGTGTTGGAGGAACGAGGAGAATATAGTCTCATTGCCGTTCGTCTGATTACGGGCCGCCATCATCAGATCAGAGTGCAGATGGCAAATGCCGGATGTCCGCTTTATGGAGATCGAAAATATGGCGCGCCTGATACAGGAAATGTCAGAGATTACATAGGGCTTTGTGCTGCAAAATTATCATTTCTCCATCCAAAGACAAAGAAAAAAATGGAATTTTCTTTAGAGCCAACCGGTCTATGTTTTGGATGGTTCTAATAAAAAAGGTGCATACTATGGAAAAACAGATAAAAGAGGAGAACATAGTATGCCAGAACTTTGCACAGTATGGAGCAAAAAGAAAATAATCAGAATCGTAGGAATTACAGTGGCAGTCTATGCAGGGATGAAATATCTGCTTCCGCTTGTAATTCCTTTTTTCATAGCAGGTATTCTGGTTAAGATGACACGACCTCTGATTGAAAAACTTCACAAAAATCTGAAGATCAAAAGAGAATGGATCTTTGCTTTTTTTATTTTATTATTTTTTGGAGTCTTGTTGTTGGTCGTCTATTTTTTGGCGGCGAAACTGTTGGAACAATTTCGTTCTTTCGTCCAAAACATAGATGTGTATTATCAAAACTTTCAATATTTTGTAGACGACTGCTGTGAAGGGCTGGAGCATACTCTGGGACTTCATATCTCCGATGTAAAGAGCTTTGTGTATGCGAATATTAATAAAATGCAGGATGAAGTTCATACGACGGTGATTCCTAAAATGGTAGGAAATTCTGTCGGATATGTCATGCAGTTTATAAAAGGAGCAGGCGCATTTTTTATCATCTTTATCTCGTCTATTCTTCTGATCAAAGACTATCCAAAGATCAGAAAAAAAATTGCACATCAGCCTCTGTATCAGGCCGCAGTCCGTGTGGAACAGAGAATCTGGGAAATGGGGGGAGCGTATTTAAAAGCCCAGATGATTATTATGGGATGTGTGACAGCAATCTGCGTGGCGGGACTTTGGATTTTAAAAAATCCGTATGCACTGTTGATCGGGACTGTGATTGGCGTTTTGGATGTACTGCCATTTATAGGAACGGGGATTATTTTGATTCCGTGGGCGGTGGTCAGTCTGATTACAAAAAAGTTTTTTTATGCAGTCGCTTATGTGATACTTTTTTTTATTGCAAACGCAACGAGAGAATTTTTAGAGCCAAAATTGATTGGAAAAAGTTTAGGATTGTATCCCATTGCAATTTTAATTTCTGTGTATGTAGGACTGTATCTGTTTGGACCGGCAGGGGTGATTGAAGGGCCGGCGGCAGTCCTTTTAATTATGGAAATCGAGCGTGAAGCAGAGAAATATGAGCAAAAGAAAGTGGAAATAGACAGGAAAAAACAGGGATAAAAGAAGAAAAATACTTTATAACATTAGCGTAAGACATTTCAATAGGATTGGGAATAATTGTGAAAAAATAAGCAAAGATAAGGGGAAGAATTGTAAAAAAATGACAAGATTTGCTAGACAATAAACACAAAATGTTTTAAGATAAAATGGATGGCAGAAATGGGAAGGAGGCAGAACTTTGAAGTATAAAAAGGATGTTTATCATTCACTGGCTATGGTAACGCAAATCGGAATTAGTATGCTTGCTCCGATTGTTTTATGCGTTGCGGCAGGGTACTGGATGGATCAAAAGTTTGGATGGTATACAACTGTCCCTTTGCTGATTTTAGGAATTCTCGCCGGTGGAAGAAATACATGGATTCTTTTGCAGGATATGACAAAGGAGGATGGAAAGAAAAAAGAAAAATGAAAAAGATGAGCGCAGTATTAAAAGAATTAATTTTGGGCATTTTGATTTGCGGAGTCTTTTTTCAATTTACACTGATATGGCTTGCTCACGATAAAATACAGTATACGACAGGACTTTGGATTGGAATTATGTGTTCTGTTTTAAAAGCAATCCATATGGAATATTCGATCCGCAATGCACTTGACCGAAATGAAAAGGGAGCTAGAAGTTATACCAGAATGATGTATGGACTGCGTATGGTGCTGTCTATGCTTTTGATTGGTGCAACATGGTATTTTAAATTGGGAAATATTCTTGCACTGTTTTTGGGAATGTTTGCATTAAAAATAGGAGCCTTTCTTCAGATGCCGATTCACAGATTTGCAGGCAGAAAACTTCCGCAGATCTTTGAAGAATAAACGAGAATACTCGATTATTCATGGAGTAGTAGTTCAAAATGAACGAGCCATATAGAAATTAAAAAAGAAAGGAAGGTGAGACTATGGGAGCTGTCAGTTGTTCACAGATGCTGGCTGCAAAAGAAGTAGATTTTATGATTCACGGACTGGTTAAATTCCATCTGTTTGGTCAGGAATTATGGATTACCACAACGCATGTCAGTATTTTGATTGTCATGATTGTGCTGCTTGTTCTGGCGCTTGTCGTCAGAAAAAAGATGAAGCATCCGCAGGAATTTCCTACCGGATTTCAGAATGCGATTGAAATGATGGTGGATATGCTGGATCATATGGTTGAAAATAGTATGGGACGACATGCGAAAAAGTTCGTCAATTATATCAGCAGTATTTTTGTCTTTATTCTGATCAGCAATATCTCAGGATTGTTTGGCTTAAGACCGCCGACTGCTGACTATGGCGTGACGTTGCCGCTTGGACTGATTACGTTTGGAATTATTCAGTATAACAACATCAAGTACAATAAAGCCGGCGCATTTACAGGACTATTTAAGCCGCTGCCATTCTTGTTCCCGATCAACTTGATCGGAGAGATCGCAGTTCCGTTTTCACTGTCGCTGCGTCTGTTTGGAAATATCCTGTCAGGAACAGTTATGATGTCATTGATTTATGCTCTGCTGTCCCCATTTGCAGTTGCATGGCCGGGATTTCTGCATATTTATTTCGATATCTTCTCAGGCGCAATACAGACGTATGTATTCTGTATGCTGACGATGGTATTTGTAAATGATAAATTGCCGGAATAAAAAAATACATGAGAATTACAAAAAATAAAATGATGAAAATTTAGGAGGAAACAAATATGAGTGGTATTACAGATCAAGGTTTAGTATTAGCATGTTCAGCAATCGGTGCAGGATTGGCACTGATCGCCGGTGTAGGACCTGGTATTGGACAGGGAATCGCAGCAGGTTATGGCGCATCAGCAGTTGGAAGAAATCCGGGCGCAAAATCTGATATTACATCTACGATGCTTTTAGGACAGGCCGTAGCAGAGACAACAGGTCTTTACGGTCTTGCTATCGCATTTATCCTTTTGTTCGCAAATCCATTGCTTGGAAAGCTTTAATGGAGGAGCGAAAAAAAACCGAAAGGAGGCGAAACCTTGGAACGATTATTTAATCTTGATCCGCAGCTTTTATTTGATGCAGTTATTCTGGCAATTTCTGTTTTTGTCATGTTTACATTTTTATCATATCTTCTGTTTAATCCAGTGAGAGATATGCTGAAAAAAAGGGAAGACAGAGTCAAAAATGATATTGAGACGGCGCAGGAAAACAGAGAAGAAGCCTTGAAACTGAAAGCAGATTATGAGGCGAGAATCAGGAATATTGAAAAGGAAGCAGAAGGGATATTAGCTGAGGCAAGACAGAAAGCTTTGAGAAATGAAGAGAAAATTCTGGATGAGGCAAAAGAAGAAGCAGCCAGAATGATTGCAAGAGCAAATGCTCAGATTGAGCTGGATAAGAAAAAAGCTGCCGATGATATGAAGAAAGAAATGATATCCATTGCTTCGCTTATGGCGGAAAAAATAGTAAAGACTTCCATGACAGAAGAAATTCAATCTCAGATTATGGAAGATACATTAAAAGAGATAGGTGATCAGACATGGCTAAGCTAGTATCGAAAACATATGCGGAAGCATTGTTTGAGCTGGCCGTGGAAGAGCAGAAGGTAGATCTTTTGCTGGAAGAAATTTTGTCTGTTCAGACAGCCCTTGAAGAAAATCCAGAGTTGATTCAGTTTTTGGAACATCCTGAGATTTTGAAAGAAGAAAAAATTCATGTCATTGAAAATATTTTTAAAGGAAAAATGTCGGATGATGTGACAGGATTTCTTGTCGTTATTGTGACAAAAGGTCGCTCAAAAGAGTTACACGCAATTTGCGCAGAATTTATCGCAAAAATTAAAGAATATAAAAAGATAGGAAGCGTTCAGGTGATCTCTGCGATGGAACTGAACGACGAGTGGAAGGAAAAAATTCGAGAGAAACTGCTTAAGACAACCGATTATAAAGAACTGGAGATCTGCTATCGTGTGGATGAATCTTTAATCGGCGGGATGATCATTCGACTGAAAGACCGCGTGGTGGACAGCAGTATTAAGAGCAGACTGGAACTGTTAAAGGGTCAGCTTGAAAAAATTTCTCTCGATTAGAAATCAGTATAACAGGAAGAAGGTGTAAAAACCCCATGAATTTAAAACCAGAAGAAATCAGTTCTGTAATCAAAGAACAAATCAGGCAGTATTCTTCTAAGATGACCGTTTCTGATGTGGGAACAGTCATTCAGGTTGCCGATGGAATTGCCCGTATTCATGGTCTGGAAAATGCGATGCAGGGAGAATTGCTCCAGTTTCCAGGAGATGTTCAGGGCATGGTGCTGAATCTGGAAGAAGATAACGTAGGCGCGGTTTTATTGGGTGACAATAAAAGTATCAGTGAGGGAGATACGGTCAAAACTACGGGGCGTGTTGTAGAAGTTCCTGTCGGAGATGGAATGCTAGGCCGTGTAATCAATGCTCTTGGACAGCCGATTGACGGAAAAGGACCAATTCGCGCAGAGCGTTACCGCAGAATAGAACGTGTTGCTTCCGGTGTTATCTCCAGAAAATCAGTAGATACACCGCTTCAGACAGGTATCAAAGCGATTGACTCTATGGTGCCAATCGGAAGAGGACAGCGTGAGCTGATTATCGGTGACAGACAGACAGGAAAAACAGCCATTGCGGTTGATACGATTATCAACCAGAAAGGGCAGAATGTAAAATGTATCTATGTGGCAATCGGTCAGAAAGCTTCAACAGTAGCATCGATTGTAAAAACATTAGAAGAACATGGCGCAATGGATTACACGACAGTTGTTGCGTCAACTGCAAGTGAACTAGCGCCTTTACAGTATATTGCACCGTACTCTGGATGTGCGATTGGAGAAGAGTGGATGGAAAATGGCGAGGATGTATTGATTATCTATGATGATTTATCAAAACACGCCGCTGCATATCGTACCCTTTCTCTTCTTTTAAAACGTCCGCCAGGACGTGAGGCATATCCTGGAGATGTCTTCTATCTTCACTCCAGACTTTTGGAGCGTGCGGCTAGATTATCGGATGAACTGGGAGGCGGATCTTTGACTGCACTTCCAATCATTGAGACGCAGGCAGGCGATGTATCTGCTTATATTCCTACAAACGTCATTTCGATCACAGATGGACAGATTTATCTGGAAACAGAGATGTTCAACGCAGGATTCAGACCGGCAATCAATGCTGGACTTTCCGTATCGCGTGTAGGAGGCGCTGCGCAGATTAAGGCGATGAAAAAGATTGCAGCTCCAATCCGTGTAGAGCTTGCTCAGTATCGTGAACTTGCGGCATTCTCACAGTTTGGTTCGGAATTGGATGCTGATACAAAAGAAAAGCTGGCACAGGGAGAACGCATCAAAGAAATTTTAAAACAGCCTCAGTATCAGCCGATGCCGGTACAGTATCAGGTTATCATTATCTATGCGGCGACAAAGAAATATCTGCTGGATATTCCGGTGAGCGAAATCTTACGGTTTGAGAAAGAACTTTTTGAGTTCATTGACACAAAATATCCGGAGATTCCAGAAAAAATTGCGTCAGAAAAGCAGATTTCAGATGAAAATGAAAAAGATCTGATTAAGGCAATAGAGGAGTTTAAGGAAATATTTCATTCATAAAGCCAGAAAAAACGGTTTGGAAAGGGTGATATTATGGCCTCGATGAGGGACATAAAAAGACGAAAGAGCAGTATTTCCAGCACTCAGCAGATCACAAAGGCGATGAAATTAGTCTCCACAGTGAAGCTGCAAAAGACAAAAACCCGTGCGGAACATGCAAAGCCATATTTTGACGAGATGTATGCTGTGATCACCTCCGTTCTGGCAAAGTCCGGCAATATGGATCATCCATATCTGCGGTCAGGCGCATCTGAGAAGAAGGCAGTGATTGTTGTGACTTCAAACAGAGGACTGGCAGGCGGATACAATTCAAATGTGGTGAAGCTGATTACGGCGGGAGAGCTGGAAAAAGAAAAACTAGAAATTTATACAGTTGGAAAAAAAGGAAGAGAAGCCTTGGAGAAGCAGGGCTATGTCATGAAAGACGATTACAGCAATGTGATCAATGACCCGGCCTATCAGGATGCTATAGAAATCAGCACAAAAGTACTGGAAGAATTTAAAAGCGGCAAGATCGGAGAAATTTATCTTGCATATACATCTTTCAAAAATACAGTGGTTCATGAGCCAAAATTGCTGAAGCTGCTGCCGGTGGAGATTGAATCATCAAAACCTGTGCGCAATGAGGCGCTGATGAATTATGAACCAGAGGAAGAAGAGGCATTGGAGATCATCATTCCAAAATATGTGACCAGTATTGTTTACGGCGCGCTGATTGAAGCGGTAGCAAGTGAGAACGGAGCTAGAATGCAGGCGATGGACGCAGCGACGAGCAATGCGGAAGAAATGATAGAAAAGCTTTCTTTACTGTATAACCGTGCAAGACAGGGAAGCATTACACAGGAATTGACCGAAATTATTGCGGGCGCTGAGGCAGTTGATTAAACTGTATAGCAGAATGTGAGGTGATGACATCACCAAGAAAAAAGAAAAGGAGTGAGAATCGAATCATGTCAGTACAAAACAAAGGCAAGATCACTCAGATTATCGGTGCGGTACTTGATATAAAGTTTGCAGAAGGTTTACTCCCTCAGATTTATGAAGCGATTGAGATTCAGACGGCAGAGGGAAAAAAACTGGTTGTAGAAGTGGCGCAGCATCTGGGAGATGATATTGTTCGGTGTATCGCCATGGGACCGACCGACGGTCTTGTGCGCGGAATGGAAGCTGTGGCAACAGGAAATCCAATCTCTGTTCCAGTGGGAGAAAATACGTTGGGACGTATTTTTAATGTGACAGGAGATCCGATTGACAATAAACCTGTTCCAGAAAATGTGACGTATATGCCGATTCACAGAAAAGCTCCGACCTTTGAGGAGCAGTCCACAACGGCAGAGATATTGGAGACAGGAATTAAAGTAGTAGACCTTTTGTGTCCATATCAGAAAGGTGGAAAAATTGGACTTTTCGGCGGTGCTGGTGTTGGAAAAACAGTTCTGATTCAGGAGCTGATCCGAAATATTGCGACAGAGCATGGCGGATATTCTGTATTTACCGGTGTAGGAGAAAGAACACGAGAAGGAAACGACTTATATTATGAAATGCAGGAATCTGGTGTTATCAATAAAACAACGATGGTGTTCGGACAGATGAATGAGCCGCCGGGAGCGAGAATGAGAGTAGGCCTTACAGGTCTGACGATGGCAGAATATTTCCGTGATCAGGGCGGAAAAGATGTACTTCTGTTTATTGACAATATTTTCCGTTTTACGCAGGCAGGTTCTGAGGTATCAGCGCTGTTAGGACGTATGCCTTCAGCCGTTGGATATCAGCCGACGCTTCAGACAGAGATGGGAGCGCTTCAGGAGCGTATCACATCGACAAAGAACGGTTCTATCACATCGGTGCAGGCGGTCTATGTGCCGGCGGATGACTTGACAGACCCGGCTCCGGCAACAACATTTGCTCATTTGGATGCGACAACCGTATTATCACGTTCGATTGTAGAGCTTGGTATCTATCCGGCAGTTGATCCTCTTGAATCCACATCTCGTATTCTAGATCCGAGAATCGTAGGCGAGGAGCATTATAAAGTAGCCAGAGGCGTGCAGGAGATTTTACAGCGCTATAAAGAATTACAGGATATCATTGCCATCCTTGGAATGGACGAATTGTCCGATGAAGAAAAACTTGTTGTAAGCCGCGCTAGAAAAATACAGAGATTTTTGTCTCAGCCATTTTTCGTGGCAACACAGTTTACAGGAATGGACGGACGATATGTGCCGATCTCAGAGACAATCCGCGGATTCAAAGAGATTTTGGAAGGGAAGCATGATGAGATCCCAGAAGGTCATTTCCTGAATGCAGGTACGATTGATGATGTGATCGCCCGCGTGAAGTAAGGGAGGCAAATATGGCAGACGGGAAATATTTTGATTTGAGAATTATTTCTCCTGACCGCATTTTTTATGAAGGCGAGGCAAGTATGCTGGAGCTGACGACAAGTGAAGGAGAAATCGGTATCTATAAAAAACATATACCGCTGACTGCATTGATTGCGCCAGGAATTGTCACGATCACAGAGAAAGATGGTCAGAAAAAAGCAGCAGTCCATACAGGATTTTTAGAAGTACTGCCTGACAAGGTGACAATTCTTGCAGAGACGGTAGAATGGCCGGAAGAAATTGATGTGCATCGCGCTGAGGAAGCAAAGATGCGCGCACAGAAACGACTTGAAGCAAAAGATGCAAATATCAATACGAAAAGAGCAGAGATTGCTCTTCGCAAAGCTCTGGTGCGTATTGAGCTGACAGAAAAAAAATAATAAAACCATGATAAAAAAACCTCTGACTGGCAATACTCAAAAAAACAGTCGGAGGTTTTTTATGCGAAAAAAAGGGATCATCATTTTTATTATGTTTTGGATTTTGGCTGGAATCAAGGTATTCCAAAATAATCTGGAAGAGAAAGAAGAACAGATCACGCAGGTATTTAAACAGATCGGGACAGAAGAAAAAAACAGTGAGACAGAATATTTCGGAAAAATAAAAGGAAATTTTATGGGAGAGGAAGAAAGAAAACAATTTCTTCTTAAAACGGCAAAAAAGCTGGGGATCACGAAAATTGGAAACGTGACGCAAGAGCAGAGAGAAGGTCACAGTTGTACACAGATTACGGCAGAAAACAGACGATCTAAGACAGAATTAAAAATTTTGACAATGAGCAATGAAGAACAGTATCTTTGCGTACGCATTTTTTTTGAAAATGATTTGCACAGCGCAATGTATTACCGCGCGCAGCTTCAAGATTTGCTGGAAGAATATGTGGAAAATCCGCAGAATACTACGATGGCATATGGATTTTACAGAGGAAATCTGACAATGGAACAAAAAGAAGAGATCACGGAGGAAATTTTGGACTGTTTTGGCGCGCATCTCGTATCACAGCAAAAGACAGGAAATTTATATACAACGTATGGATATACAGGAGGAATCAACGACTATATGATGATGGGAGATCTGGCAGTCAATCTCAATATTGCGATGACATACAATGAGATCAAAGATCAGACAAAAGTATATTTAGCAATTCCGGTGATGAGTGAATGCTATTAGAGGTATGAGAACGATAGTATCCAGATAAAAATTTTTTGCATATAGTAGAGAAACGAGTGTACTCTGACTAAAATGCAGAGACGGAAAAAATGGAGGATGGATATGGATTCCTATGATCGAATCATTCGTGTTTCGCCTAAGATGAGCAATCAAATTTACTGGGATCAGTTTTTAAAAGAACCGTGGAGAACTGCAGGAGGAGAAATGCCAATTCCTTATTATCAGGCATACGGTCAAATGATGGATGGTTATTTTGACGATCAGGAAGATGAGAGGGATTTTGAACGCATCAAAGAGATGTATCCTGAGATTGGAAAAGAGATTGCCGGATATGTGGAAGAGGTCTGCGATCAGATGGAGTATGAAGGAAGCAGAATGTTTGACGAATCTCCTGACAGGCTGATGATGCGTCAAACAGCGGCGTTTATTTATGATAAAATGAAGGAGCGCTATCCTGTGGAGGAGAAAGAAGATATAGATGATGCGTTGGTGATGAATCAGGAAGTCAAAAGGAGATATCCGAGGGGAAAAAATTGGCTGAGTGATCTGATTGAAGTGATGCTGTATCAGGAAATATATCGCAGAAGATGCAGAAGACGTGGATGCAAAAAATGGTATTAAGAGATCTTAAAAGATCTTAAAGAAATTTTTAGTTGTGATTTTAAAATAAAATAGATACAATAGAAGTATAAAAAGACTCGCTGTGCGCGCAGGCTTTGTCCTGCGCTCTTGGAACAGTGAGATATAAAAAAAGAAATCTGTACAGCAGAGATTTTGAGAGAAAATGAGAGAAATGGAGATGGGAGAACCAGATATGGAAAAAATAAAAAAGGTACTGGAAGAGCATCTGAATGAACAGCTTCTTCAGATTGTCCTGAGTGGCAAAAAACATAAGGATGTGGAAGGAAACCGAAAAATCCGTCCGATTTTGAAAAAAGATCATCTGTTGTTTCAGGTTTCCCTTCAGGACGGGAAAAAAGAATTTCATAAAAATTATGAAAAAGAAGAACTGATGATAAAAATATGCGAATGGATGGAGAAAGACTACAAACAGATGCAGCTTGAAAGCACACAATGGCATTGCAGTGCGATGGTGAGCAAAAAAGGGCAGGTGACAGTGAAAGAAAAAAGAGCTCAGAATCAAAAAGAGCAGCGAGATTTAAACCATAACAGAAAAAAGAAATATATTCTGGAAGAAGGACTTTGCGTTCCATTTTTGGTAGATCTGGGCGTTATGACATTAGATGGAAAAATTGTGAGAACACGGTATGATAAGTTCCGGCAGATTAATCGCTTTTTGGAATTTATAGAAGATATTTTGCCACAGCTCAATCCAGAAGGAGAACTGACAGTAATTGATTTTGGATGTGGAAAATCATACCTTACATTTGCGGTCTATTATTATTTGCATGAATTGAAAAACAGAGATGTCAAAATTATCGGTCTTGATTTAAAAGAGGATGTCATTCAAACGTGCAGCGAGCTGGCTGAAAAGTATGGATACGAGAAATTAAAGTTTTTAGTTGGAGACATTGCTTCCTATGAAGGAGTAAATCATGTTGATCTTGTGATCACGCTTCACGCATGTGATACGGCAACGGATTATGCGCTTGCAAAGGCAGTTGCATGGAATGCCTCCGCAATCTTGTCTGTTCCATGCTGTCAGCATGAGCTGAACGGGCAGATCAAATGTGAATTATTAGAGCCGATTTTAAAATATGGACTGATTAAAGAAAGAACGGCAGCCTTGATGACCGATGCACTGCGCGCGTGCTGTCTGGAATCAGCCGGATATTATGTTCAGATTTTAGAATTTATCGATATGGAACATACGCCGAAAAATATTTTAATTCGAGCGGTAAAGACGGGGCAGAAGACGAAGGATGATAAAATGAGACAATGTATGAACTTTTTAAATGTTCATCCACTGCTGCCTTCTCTGCTTGAGAAAGAGGAGATGGAAGGATGAGAGCAGAGAAGCTGAAAGGAATTATCATTAAGATTGTGGTATTGGTCGCTGTATTTGCGGCCGCTGCGACTGGTATCTATGTCTGGATGAGCAGAGAAGACATCTTAGGCGATAGAAAAATGCAGGACGCAACATTTCCACTCGTGTACCTGACACATAAGGATACGCAGATTAACTGTCTGCACGGATATACAAAGCCGATGCAGATTACAGCAATGAGAGATACGATTACACCGCTGAACACGGATCGTACACTGGAAGTTCAGATTAAAAATTTTGGACAAAATATTAAAGATTTAAACTTTCAGGTTATTACACTAGATGGCAAGGATGTGCTGGAAAAGACGAAGGTTACAAACTTTCGCACAGATGGCGACTATGTAAAAGCTACTTTGGAATTGCAAAATCAGCTTTTAATGGATCAGGAATACGTTCTTCAGCTTCAGGTCACAGCGGGCAGCAAAGATCTCTATTATTATACAAGAGTCATTCGTCAGGATGGATTACATACGGAGGATTATTTAAAATTTGTGCTTGACTTTTATCAAAGATGTATGGATGGCTCAGAGGAAAACTTGAATATATTGGCAAATATCATCGAGACAGATTTAAACGCTGATAACAGTACATTGGCAAATATGAATATCCATAATAATGTGGATGTCATGACATGGGGAGCGCTAGAACCTCAGATTTATGCGCACCCTGTTCCGAGCATCAAAGAGATCAACGGAACGACGGCATCTATTGTGCTGAACTATATGCTATCTGCTCAGAATGCGCAAGGACAGACAGAGTTTTATGAAGTGGAAGAATTTTATCGTCTGCGTTATACCAGTTTGCAGACGTATCTGTTGGACTTTGAGCGCAGCACGAATCAAGTTTTTGATCCGGAGATCGAAGGAACGGTCAGCGAGGATGGCATTCATCTTGGAATCCGAAGCCGAGACGTAGAATATCGGTCTGATGAACAGAATCAGTTTGTAGCATTTGTGCAGGGAAACAGTCTGTGGAGCTACAGTGTCGAGGAAAATAAGATGACGCAAGTCTTTAGCTTTAGACAAGATCAAAATTCTGATGAGAGGGACCGATACAGACAAAATTCCATTAAAATTATTGAAGTAAAAGAAAACGGAAATCTTTATTTTTCTGTGACAGGATATATGAACAGGGGAAATCACGAGGGAGAATCGGGCGTGGCGCTGTATTATTATGATTCTTCTCTGCATCAGATCGAAGAGCTTGTATTTGTAGATACATTAGAATCCTATGAACTGATGAAACGTGATGTGGAAGCGCTGAACTATGTGACAGAAGACAAATCTAAGTTTTATTTTATTTTAGATGGAACGGTATATGAAGTTGGACTGTCTACGCGAAGCATTGAAACGGTTATCACCGGTCTGAGCCAGGGATGTTATGCCGGATCAGAGACAAACCGCTATTTTGCATGGCTTGCGGAAAATAATCCATATCAATCGGTAAACTTAAATATCATGGATCTGGAGACAAAGGAGATTCGCACCATTTCAGCCGGAAGCGGAGAGTGCATTCAAGTCATAGGATTTATGGAAGATGATATTGTATATGGACTTGCCGATGCAGCAGAAATTCAGACGACGCATCCGGGAGATGAAGTTTTTCCGATGAAGACGGTATTTATTGAAAATACTTTGGGAGAACGGGTGAAAGAATATGTGCCGAGCGGCTGTTATGTCACAGAAGGAATTATCTCAGAAAAATTATTGACTTTAAAAAGAGTTGTGAAGACAGATGGAGTCTTTCAGGAGACGACAGACGATCAGATTGTCAGCAATATGACAAATAAAATAGAGGGATTCGGTGTCACAACACAGAACAGCAAAAGAAAACTGACAGAGATTGTTCTGATGTCGGAAGAGATTTTAGAGAACAAAACACCGAAAGTCGTTCACAGCAGAGAGATGGATCTGGAGGAAAATCGTCAGGTGACGATTGTGACAAAGAGCGATGACAATGAAGGATATTATGTATATGGAAGGGGAATGCTAGACAGCATTCATGCTTCTGCCAATACAGCAATCCAAAGAGCAGATGACATAAAAGGGGTTGTTGTGGACGCACATCAAAATTATATATGGGAACGAGGAAATCGATCCGAGGCGGCATCGGTCAGTCTGGATGAGATTCCAGATATTATGAAGCAGGGCATCATGGATAAGGCTCGGCTTCAGGAAGCGCTTGGAAAGAAAGTGCTTGATCTAAGCGGATGCAGCTGGGAAATGATCTTGTATTTCATTGATCATGGATCGCCGGTTCTTGCGCAAATTCAAGATCAGGTGATCTTAATTACAGGATACGATCAATTTGCAAATATTTTAGTATTGTATCAAGGAGCAACGGAGACGGTTTACTGGGGATCAGATGACAGTGATGTGACATTTCCATTGTCAGGCAATCTGTTTATGACATATCTAAATGACTGATTTACGCTTGCGTAAGCTGATAGAATGGGCTATACTGTATACAAAAAAGAAAGAGCAAAGGAGTTAAGGAGAAATGGATTTAGTAACAGTTAGAGAGATCTACCGCAACAGAGAAAAATATATAGATCAAGAAATCACTGTGGGAGGATGGGTGAGAAGCATCCGTGATTCTAAAACATTTGGTTTTCTTGTTTTACATGACGGAACTTATTTTGAGACACTTCAGGTAGTATATCATGATACAATGGAAAATTTTGCACAGATTTCTAAACAGAATGTCGGCGCAGCTGTGATCGTGAAAGGAACGCTTGTGGCAACTCCTCAGGCAAAACAGCCATTTGAAATTCAGGCGACAGAGGTGACTGTGGAAGGAAGTTCTGCACCGGAATATCCTTTACAGAAGAAACGTCACAGTTTGGAATATCTGAGAACGATTTCACATTTAAGACCGAGAACAAATACATTTCAGGCAGTATTCCGTGTGCGTTCTCTGATTGCCTATGCGATTCACAAATTCTTTCAGGAGAGAGATTTTGTATATGTTCACACTCCACTGATTACAGGAAGTGACTGCGAGGGCGCTGGAGAAATGTTCCAGGTGACAACAATGGATTTAAATAATATTCCAAAGAAGGAAGACGGAACGATTGATTTTTCAAAAGATTTCTTTGGAAAAGCAACAAACCTGACCGTTAGCGGACAGTTAAATGGAGAAACTTTTGCGCAGGCTTTCCGAAATATTTATACATTTGGACCGACATTCCGCGCAGAAAATTCCAATACGACACGTCATGCGGCTGAGTTCTGGATGATTGAGCCAGAGATTGCATTTGCAGATTTACAGGACAATATGATCTTGGCTGAAGATATGTTAAAATATGTCATTCGTTATGTGCTGGAACACGCGCCAGAAGAGATGAATTTCTTCAATTCTTTCGTGGATAAAGGACTGCTGGAAAGATTAAATCATGTGGTAAATTCTGAATTTGCTCATGTAACTTATACAAAAGCGATTGAAATTCTGGAACAGAACAATGATAAGTTTGAATACAAAGTAAGCTGGGGAACAGATCTTCAGACAGAACATGAGCGTTATTTGACAGAGGAGGTGTTTAAACGTCCTGTGTTTGTAACAGATTATCCAAAGGAAATCAAAGCTTTCTATATGAAATTAAATGAGGATGGAAAGACAGTTGCTGCGATGGACTGCCTTGTTCCAGGAATCGGAGAGATCATCGGAGGAAGCCAAAGAGAGGATGATTATGACAAACTGAGACAGCGCATGGAGGAACTGGGACTGAAAGAGGAAGACTATGGCTTCTATCTGGATCTGAGAAAATATGGTTCTACAAGACATGCGGGATTCGGGCTTGGATTTGAACGCTGTGTAATGTACCTGACAGGTATGGGAAATATCAGAGACGTTCTTCCATTCCCAAGAACAGTAGGCAACTGCGAATTATAAGAATTTTCATGCAGTGGTTTATAGACCGAGAAGAAGATAGCGGAAGTTGGGGAATAAATTGCCATTGCAGAAAATGCAGCCGGTGAGGGGAAAGCAAAACCGGATAAGGAGCAGTAAAGGAAATGAGCGGGCAACGCAGAGGAGGATGTCAATGGCTGATAATAATAATAAAAAAGGGAAATTTAAAATTGGAAGTATTATAAGAAATATTGTTTTAGTTTTGGCAGTCGGCGTCTTTTGTTATTCCGGCTATCAGCTGTTTACGATTTATGGAGAATATAAAGAAGGAACAGATGAGTATACAGATCTTAAAAAGTATGTAGATGTAGCTGCAAACAGTAGTAATACAGAAACAAAAAAAACGGAACAAAAGACAAAGGATAATGTACCAGAAGAGACAGAACTCAATATGGAGGAGACGAACGTGGATGAGTTCGGAACGGTGATTATTGGAGAGCTGGTAGACAGCGATGAAGCGGATGGTACGAAAGAAGGGGATGGGGCATACGTTTCTTTAAATGAGAACGAGATCACAAAGAGCGCAGAGAATGCGCAAAGCAGTGATGATTCAGAAAAAAAGAACGAAGAGAAAGAAGAGAAACCTGTGATTGAAGAGGATGAAAATGGAAATGTTAAAATCCTTGGAAAAATCGGGAGAGTAAAAAAACGTGTTGATTTTGAGGAATTAAAGGAGATCAATCCGGAGATTATCGGATGGCTGTATGTGGAGGCGATTGATACGATCAACTATCCTATTGTACAGACAGAGGACAACGCATATTACTTAAATCATACGTTTAAAAAGACAGATAATATCGCAGGATCTATTTTCTTGGACTGTGATACAAAACCAAACTTTACAGAGACAAACAGCGTCATATACGGCCACAATATGAAGAATGGTTCTATGTTTGGAAAACTGAATCAGTTCTACGAGGAAGAGACGTATGAGAAAAGCAAATATTTCTGGATTTATACAGAAGATCTCTATTATAAATATGAGATTTTCTCCTGTACAGAAGTTGGAGCGATCAGTGAAAGTTATCAAAAACAGTTTGAGACAAAATGGGAGTTTGAAGATTATCTGAAGAGAATGCAGGAAAATTCGATCATCAAGACGAATACGAAATTGAGTTCCGCAGATAAGATTGTGACCCTGTCTACTTGTACAGCCAGCTCAGATGTGCGTTTTGTCGTTCAGGGAAAATTAGTCAGAGCATATCAGGTAGTAGATCCGGATAAAACAAAAAAGAATACAGAGGAATAAAGAAATATCTGCGGTAAAAAAGACAGGTAGATCAAGATGAGAAGAGGTGCTGTAAAAATCAGTGGAAGCTGAAATTTACAGCACCTCTCTGACAAAAGGAGGGATTTTTATGAGCGATACGACTCAGATTGAAAAACTTCAAAATATGATCGATGAAAGCAGCAAAATTGTATTTTTTGGCGGCGCAGGTGTCTCGACAGAGAGCGGGATTCCAGATTTTAGAAGCGTGGACGGGCTGTATCATCAAAAATATGAGTATCCGCCTGAGACAATTTTGAGTCATACTTTTTTTGTACATCACACAGAAGAATTTTATCGCTTTTACCACGACAAGATGTTGTGTCTTGATGCAAAGCCAAACAATGCCCATAAAAAACTGGCGGAGCTGGAAAAAGCAGGAAAATTATCTGCCATTGTGACGCAGAATATCGATGGGCTTCATCAGATTGCAGGAAGTAAAAAAGTATTAGAGCTTCATGGAAGCATTCACAGAAATTTTTGTCAGAAATGCGGCGCGCAATATGATGCGCAGTATGTAAAAAATGGCAGTCTTATTCCGAAATGTGAAAAGTGCGGCGGCATGATTAAGCCGGATGTTGTCTTATATGAAGAGTGCCTCGATGACCATGTGATGTCAGAAGCTATCTATGAGATTGGACACGCAGATATGCTGATTATAGGAGGAACGTCACTTGTCGTATATCCGGCAGCGGGATTGATTCATTACTATCGGGGCAAAAAATTAGTTTTGATTAATAAATCAGCGACTTCTCAGGATCGCAATGCGAATTTAGTCATTCAGGGGAATATCGGTGAGGTTTTAAAGGAAATAAAAGTAAGATAGATGCGAGAGGAAAAAAGATGGAATATCACGTTGGAGATGTTGTAAGGTTAAAGAAAAAGCACCCATGCGGCAGCAGTGAATGGGAAATCCTTCGTGTAGGAGCAGATTTTCGTTTAAAATGTATGGGATGCGGTCATCAGATTATGATTGCACGGAAGCTGGTTGAGAAAAACACAAAAGAAATTAAGAAAAAGCTTGAAAATCAAGGAAGTTTGTGATATCATAAATTTCCGTGATATACTATCAATAATCCTTGCTCCTTATTAGAAGAAGGAGCCGGAAGTCCACAAGGAGGTGCAGATAACATGAATAAATATGAATTAGCAGTAGTTGTCAACGCAAAAATTGAAGACGAAGCAAGAACAGCAACCATTGAAAAAGTAAAAGAATATATCACTCGTTTCAATGGAACAATCACAAATGTTGATGAATGGGGTAAGAGAAAACTGGCTTACGAAATTCAGAAAATGAGAGAAGGATATTACTACTTCATTCAGTTTGAAGCTGATTCTACATACCCAGCGGAAATCGAAAGACGTGTACGTATTATGGAAAATGTAATCAGATATTTATGCGTTAGACAGGATGCATAAATAGAAAAGAGGAGATTGTATGAACAAAGTCATTTTAATGGGGCGTCTGACAAGAGATCCTGATATCCGCTATTCAGCAGGAGAGAATTCGATGGCTGTGGCAAGATATACACTTGCAGTTGACAGAAGATTCCGCAGAGATGGAGAAGCGACAGCTGATTTTATTAGCTGTGTTGCATTTGGAAGAAGTGCAGAGTTTGCTGAGAAATATTTGCGTCAGGGAACAAAAATTGCAATAACAGGAAGAATCCAGACCGGAAGTTATACAAACCGTGATGGACAGAAAGTCTATACGACTGATGTTGTGGTGGAAGAGCAAGAATTTGCAGAGAGCAAAGCGGCGGCAGCTTCCGCAGGATCATATGAAGGAACTATGCAGCAGCCTGTCTCAAGACCTACACCAAGTTCAGCGTCTGTAGGAGATGGCTTTATGAACATACCGGATGGTATCGACGAAGAGTTACCATTTAACTAGAAATCGGTCAAAGGAGGTTATTAGCAATGGCTTACAATAAAAACGAAAAAGCAGATTCTCCAATGAAGAGAAGAGGCGGACGCAGAAGAAAAAAAGTTTGTGTATTCTGTGGAAAAGAAAATAACGAAATCGATTACAAAGATGTAAATAAATTAAAGAGATACGTATCTGAAAGAGGAAAAATTCTTCCTAGAAGAATCACAGGAAACTGTGCAAAACATCAGAGAGCTCTGACTGTAGCAATCAAGAGAGCAAGACATATCGCTTTAATGCCATACGTTCAGGACTAATCAGTATAAAATAAGGCGTGTCATCCTTCAAGTGAAGGACGGCACGCTTTTTTCGTGGATTTTTTTGTCTCACTCTGAAATCTGAACCAATTCGATCTTATTGATCCGATGATGCAGAATAAGAGCTGTCACAGATAAGAACAGAGTGATGGCAAGCGATATAAAAGTACGAAATGATTCCGAAACAGAAAACATCGCAAAAATTGGAGCAAGTCCAAGGAACATTCCGCCAAATACGCAGAGCGATACAGGCAGTCCCTGTTTGACGATAGCCGTTTCGTTTTTCCAGTCGAATTTAGGAAAGCGAATGTTTAAGATCAGTCCTAATTCAGCCGTAAAAAAGCTATAGCTAAGAGGAACAGCAAACAAGAAAAAGAGTGAAAGCGGATCAAACGGTATCTTCAGCGCAATGAGGGTGCAGGACAAAAAGATGGCAGGAATTGCAAACACAAAATGGATGGCGCGCTTGCTGTTATAAATCATAGATGGCTTCACTGGAAGCGATACGGTCTGCCAGAAATTTTTTCCCTCAATGGAGATAGAAACGGCGGTGGAACAGCACATCGCTGAGAGCATTCCCAGAATAAACGGCAGCGTGGATGTTATGGTATCTGCAATATTAGGGATGGTGATGATTTTTTCAATGGAGTCCGCTCCTGAAAAAAAGAGAAACGCGCCTAAAATAATCATCAGAAGATAACCGACCGCTGTATTCATGACGTATAAAGGAGATGCGATATATCGTTTCCATTCCTTGCGAAAAAGAGCTTGAAAGACAGAACGTGTTTTTAAACCCTGTATTTTATAGTCAGAACGGACGCTGTGGGCAAGGAGCGATGTATTTAAAAACTGATATGTCTTTTGCATGATCAGATAAAATAAAGCCATACATACCGCAGAGATTCCCAGATAGAGCAAGGCGCTGGAAATCATGTTGAGGCAGACGCTTTCAAAAAAAAGTCTCGTCAAAGGATAAATCTGAAAAATTCCTGTCAGAAGTATGTCGTTTAGAGAATGAAAGTCTTGAGCCTCGATCTGTGGGAGACGGAAAGTGAAAAAGAAAACGCCGATCAATAAAAGAATGCTTCCGAAAATCATTACAATGTTTTTATGGCGAAATCTGGATGAAACTGCCGTCAGCAAAACGCCAAGGACAGCGGATACGATGATTGGAAAAACTGGCAAAAACAAGAGACTCAAAAAGAGAAAAATATAAAAAGAAATCGTTTTGCCAAATGTAATTCCATAGTAAATCCCCGTTGGAAGTAAAAGCGCTGCTCCAAAAAGAAATTCAATGCAATAAGTTACAAATAAACGGCAGGATACGATTGTGGCAGTCGGGATCGGCAATGCCTGAAGCATTTCGTAATCTTTTGCCCCAATCAGATAGCTGTTTGTTTTCAGCAAAGAAGTAAAAAGGACAGCGGTGGAAGATGCGGCGAATAAAAGCGGAAGCGCAACCTCTCCCATCCCGTGATCAATATACAATTTTCCAAATCCAAAGCTGTAAATGAGAAAAAAAGCGCCTAGAGCCACATAACAAAGGATCAAAAGAACGGCATTTCGGACCGCTTTTTTGTCAGGGCTATGCTTTATTTTTCCCAATCCAAGAAAATCAGAAATCTGAATCATGGCAAGATCTTTCCAGACTTTAGCTCTCATATTCTGTTACCTCCATAAAGACATCTTCAAGGCTTTCATTTCCAAGCACTTCTTTGATCTCTCCGTTTGCTACAAGCTCTCCGTTTTTTATAATGGCAACTTTATTGCAAAGTTTTTCAGCAACTTCAAGGACATGGGTGGAGAAGAAAATGGCGCTTCCTTTCTCACACAAGTTTCGCATAATATTTTTTAGGTCGAGAGCAGCCTTTGGATCAAGACCGACAAAAGGCTCGTCAAGAACAAGCAGTTTTGGCTCATGGATGAGAGCGCCGATCAACGCGACTTTTTGTTTCATTCCGTGGGAGTAAGAACCAATCAGACTGCCAAGACTTCCCGTAATCTCAAAAAGATCGGCATATTTTGCAATACGGCTTTCTTTTTCTTTTGCCGGCACGCCAAATACGTCAGCAATAAAATTCAGATATTCAATTCCTGAGAGATGTTCATATAAATCAGGATTGTCCGGAATATATGCCGTGACAGATTTACAAAACATAGGATCTTTTTTGATGGATTTGCCGTCAATCAAAATATCGCCCTCCTCAAAGTCCATGATGCCGACAACGGCTTTGAGCGTTGTTGTTTTACCAGCCCCATTATGACCGATAAAGCCATAGAGATCACCGGCTTCTACGCTTAAATTCAGATGAGAGACAGCACGTTTTCCGCCTTTATAAGTTTTGGAAAAATTTTTAATTTCAAGCATGGACAGTTTCCTCCTTTTTTCAGTTCTCTTTTTCGCTGTTTTGATGGTATGATGACTCTTCTGTTTTTTCTGATTCTATTTCATTTTCCCCAAAGTATCCCATTTTTTGTGCTTTTAAAAACATACGATAAGAATAGAGATAAACGATTCCCATACTTCCAAAAAGCATACCCATCAAGATAGGAAATAAGACAGAATCTGGCAGAAAGGAAAATGGCAGCAGAGCGATTCCCATTATCATAAATAAAATTCCTCCTATGCGCTGTGTTTTTTTCCAGACCCATGGATTCTCAATCGCCCAAGGCGTACGGACACCAAAGGAATAATTTGGACGGATCTGAGGCATATAGTTTCCAAGTCCAATAAACAAGATTCCGATTCCAAAGACAATAATCTGAGAAATATCGAAATGGTATCCTAAAGCAATCAGGGAAGAAACCCAGTTCATCACGATCAGAAAAAGTACGGTGAGCGACAAACATACATGGTACGCTTTTGTATGGTATTTATAGTTTTTTCTGCGTGGATCAATCATTGGAATCAAGTAAAAAAGAATACAGATGAAAAGCGGAAGCGCCGCAAGAAAAAGAACAGATGTCTTTGAACTGTAGCGATCTACTTCTCCATCAATGCCCCAGTGGACAGGAACTTGATCTGGAAATTTTGGATATAAAATCAAATGTGCGGTAAAAGAAGCAATACATAAAAAGAGAAGTAACAAATTGATATGCTTCCATTTTATCTTTTTCATTTCTTATTCAGAGCCTCCCTTTGTAAAATCAAAAAACCATTTGATAAGATCTTGAAATACGGTCATATTCAGGCTATATATAATATTTTGACCATGCCTTTCATCAAGCACCATATCTGCATTTTTAAGAATACTTAGGTGATGACTGATTGAAGGCTTGGAAATCTGGAAATAATCGGCAATTTCTCCGGCTGTCATATCTCTTTCCTGAAGTAATTCCAAAATTTTTCGGCGTGTCGGGTCCGACAGTGCTTTAAAGGCATCGTTGAGCATAGAATCCCTCCTTTTCTTTCGTATCGAATTTGATAAATAGATATTTAGAAAAATATCTAAATATTTAATTGAATTATAGCACAAGGAAATCGATTGTCAATAAAAAGAGGAGAAAAACGATGGAGTATAAAAGACTGGAAACATTGGCTAAAATATGATAGAGTAATGAAAAGGGGTTGTAAGGTAACGGAAAGGTAAAATCAGAGGTACAAAAATGAAAAAAAGTATGAAGCCGAAGGTAAAATATGGCGGAAAATTGAAGCTCTATCTGCAATGGTCGTGGTATCTGACGGTAATGCTGATTGTGATGAATATATTGGTTTATCTGGTGGATGTGAAAGCAGGATTGCTGGTTTCTGTTTTTGTTATCCTGTATGGTGTCAGCGTGGGATTTATTTATCAGTATTACAGACCTAAAATTTTAAAAGAGATGACTTCTTTTGCCGCACAGTATGCACAGGTTCAAAAGACGATTCTTCAGGAATTTATGGTTCCCTATGCGCTTTTGGATGTGGATGGCAATATTTTATGGATGAATGAGGCGTTCTCAAAGACGATTGGGAAAGATTCAAATTATAAAAGAAATATTACTACGGTAATTCCACATATTAATCGAAACGTTCTTCCAAAAGAAGAGGGAGAAAAAGAAGTAGAGATTCAAATTGGAAATCAGGATTTTGCAGCAAAAATGCAATGGATCAGCACAGAAATGATGATGGAAGAAATTCAGATCATAGAGATTCCAAGAGAAAAGAATGCGATGATTGCCCTGTACCTGTTTGACAAAACAGAGATGAACTATTATATTAGAGAGAATCAGGAACAGCAGCTTGTCACAGGATTAATTTATATTGACAATTATGATGAAGCTCTTGAAAGTATTGAGGAGGGACGGCGAGCTCTTCTGGTCGCTTTGATTGAGAGAAAAATCAATAAGTACATGGCGAACATGGATGGAATTGTCAAAAAATTAGAGAAAGATAAATACTTTGTGATTTTCCAGCAGAAAACATTGCATGAACTGGAAAAAAATAGATTTTCTCTTCTGGAGGAAGTGAAAACTGTCAATATCGGAAACGAGATGAAAGTAACTTTGAGTATCGGAATCGGTTTAAATGGTAGCAGTTATCTTCAGAATTATGAGTTTGCCAGAGTCGCAATGGAGCTGGCGCTTGGCCGAGGAGGAGATCAGGCAGTTGTCAAGGAAAACGAACAGATTTCCTATTATGGAGGAAAGTCACAGCAGGTAGAAAAGAGTACGCGTGTCAAGGCGAGAGTAAAGGCTCAGGCGCTTCGAGAGTTTATCGGAAGCAAGGAAAATGTTGTTGTCATGGGACATAAAAATACAGATATTGATTCCTTTGGCGCTTCGGTCGGTATTTATCGCGCTGCAAAACTGATGGATAAAAAAGCGCATATCGTGTTGGGAGATATCACAGCTTCGATCAGACCATGGGTCAATATGTTTTTGAACAATAAGGACTATGACGAAGATATGTTTGTGAATCATGAAGAGGCGATGGAACTGGTCTCTGAGAAAACCGTCGTTGTCGTGGTTGATACAAACAGGCCGAAGATGACAGAATGCGAACAGCTTTTAAGACAGACAAAGACAATCGTTGTGCTGGATCACCACAGGCAGAGTAGCGATGTGATACAAAATGCGGTATTGTCCTATATTGAGACGTATGCTTCTTCGGCATGTGAGATGGTTGCAGAAGTTTTACAGTATTTTGCAGAGGGGATAAAATTAAAAGCCCTTGAGGCAGACTGTATCTATGCCGGAATGATCATCGATACAAATAATTTTGTGACAAAGACAGGCGTTCGTACTTTTGAAGCAGCAGCATTCTTAAGAAGATCGGGCGCAGATGTCACGCGTGTCCGAAAAATGTTCCGCAACGATATGCAGTCCTATAAAGCGCGCGCAGAGGCTGTGCGTCATGCAGAAGTCTTTGAAAATGCGTATGCGATCAGTATTTGTCCAAGTGAAAATTTGGAAAGTCCGACTGTTGTGGGCGCGCAGGCAGCAAATGAACTGCTGAATATCATTGGAATCAAAGCTTCTTTTGTAGTGACAGAATATAATAATAAAATTTATATCAGCGCGCGTGCGATTGACGAAGTCAATGTGCAGATTATCATGGAACGGTTGGGCGGAGGCGGTCATATGAACATTGCAGGCGCTCAGCTGGAAGGCGTTTCCATAGAAGAAGCAAAAGAAAAAATTGAAAAAGTGATTTTAGAAATGAAAAAAGAAGGAGCGATTTAAAAATGAAAGTAATTTTAATAGAAGATGTGAAATCTCTTGGAAAAAAAGGGGACGTTGTAAACGTAAGCGATGGATATGCAAGAAACAATCTGTTTCCAAAAAAATATGCTCTGGAAGCAACACCGAAGAATATCAATGACCTGAAACTTCAGAAAGCACATGAAGAGAAAGTAGCGCAGGAAATCTTAAATGAAGCAAAGGCATTTGCAGAAGAATTAAAAGATAAAAAAGTAGTTCTGTCTGTAAAAGTGGGAGAGGGAGGAAAAGTATTTGGCTCTATCTCCTCAAAAGAAATCTCAGAGGCAGCAAAAGCACAGTTGGGATATGATATTGACAAGAAAAAAATGCAGCTGCCAAATCCAATCAAAGCGTTGGGAACAACAATAGTTCCAATTAAACTTCATCCGAAGGTGACAGCAGAACTTAGAGTTATGGTGAAAGAAGCTTAAACCTGGGAGGAAAAACGATGGATGAGGCACTTATAAAACGGGTAATGCCACATAGTATAGAAGCAGAACAATCTGTTATCGGATCAATGCTTATAGATAAAGAAGCGATCACGATAGCTTCGGAAATCGTAAGTCGGGAAGATTTTTATCAGCAGCAGTATGGAATTTTATTTGAGACGATTCTTGAATTGTATAATGAGTCGAAACCGGTTGACATCGTAACGGTTCAGGACCGTCTTAAAGAAAAGAACGTTCCGCCTGAAGTCAGCAGTCTGGAATTTGTCAAAGATCTGATTGCGGCGGTGTATATCACAGCTAATGTAAAGCAACATGCCAGAATTGTGAAAGAAAAATCCATGCTGCGAAAGCTCATTAAGGTGAACGAAGAGATCGCCAACATCTGCTATCTGGGAAATCAGAAAGTGGAAGATATCATGGAAATAACAGAGAAAAAAATTTTTCAGCTTCTTCAGCAAACGGGAAGCGAAGAATTTGTTCCGATTAAGACGGTTGTGTTAAATGCCCTTGACCGGATTGAAGCGGCCTCCCGAATGAAGGGAAGCGTAACAGGAATTCCGACAGGATTTACTGATCTGGATTATAAAACATCAGGCTTTCAGCCATCGGATCTGATTTTGATTGCGGCCCGTCCCTCTATGGGAAAGACCGCTTTCGTTTTGAATATTGCACAGTATATGGCATTTCACAATGATGTGACGGTCGCAGTTTTCAGTTTGGAGATGTCAAAAGAACAGTTAGTAAATCGACTCCTTTCTATGGAATCTAAGGTGGATTCCCAGTCGATTCGTACCGGAAATCTTTCAGACGACGACTGGGCAAAATTGATTGAGGGAGCTGGAACGATTGGAAAGTCGAATCTGATTATTGATGATACTCCCGGTATCTCTATCTCAGAACTTCGGAGTAAATGCAGAAAATATAAATTAGAAAATAAGCTGGGAATCGTCATGATTGACTACCTTCAGTTGATGACAGGAAGCAAAAAAACAGATTCCAGACAGCAGGAAATCTCTGATATCTCTCGCTCTTTAAAAGAACTTGCCAGAGAGTTAAATGTTCCCGTTATTGCACTGTCACAGTTGAGCCGTGCGGTGGAACAAAGACCGGAACACAGACCAATGCTTTCCGATTTGCGTGAGTCAGGGGCGATTGAGCAGGATGCCGATGTCGTGATGTTTTTGTACCGAGATGATTACTATAACAAAGATTCTGATAAAAAGGGAGTTGCAGAAGTAATTATTGCAAAGCAGAGAAACGGTCCAATCGGAACAGTAGAGCTTGTATGGCTGCCGAACTATACAAAATTTGCGAATATACAGAAATAGACAAAAACGGCGTTATTGTTACAAAAGCTACCCGTTGCATTTGAGAATGAATATGATATACTTAAGATAACGCAGGAAGCACGGTTCAAAGAGCCGATTTGCACAGACAGCGAATAAAAAAGAATAGTTCTGATGGAGGCGAAGTATGGAGGAAACCAGATATATGATTTCTGATGCGGCTAAAAAGGTGGAAGTAGAAGCACATGTACTCCGATATTGGGAGGATGAGCTAGAACTGCCAATCGCCAGAAATGAGATGGGACATCGATACTACACCGAAGAAAATATTCAGATTTTTCAGAGTATTAAAGAACTAAAAGAACGTGGTTTTCAGTTAAAAGCAATCAAAGTGCTTTTGCCTGAGATCATAAAAAAAGGACAAAAGAGTGCGGATCACATTATTGATCTGGAAGCAAAGCTGACACAGAGAGCGGCGGAAGAAAATGAAAGCGGAAATTGTGACACGGAAGAAAAACAAGGACATATGACTCCTGTTGTGATGCAGTTTCCAAATAATTCAGCGCCACCGGAGAATATCAGTCAGTTTCAGGCAATTATGGATCAGATTTTAGGAAATGCTTTAGAAAAAAACAATAAAGAACTTGTTCAGATGGTGAGCAAAAGCGTAGAGAGAGAAATGTCATATCTGATGAAGCTCAAAGAAGAGAGAGAAGAAGAGCGATATCGTCAGCTCGACGCTGCGATTCGAGCTCGCCAAAAAGGAAGAGGACTTGCAGCGGCGACAAAGGAAGAAACACAAAAGAAAAAATTTTTGCTGTTTCGCAGAAAAAAAGGAACTGCTGTATAAAAAGAGAAAAAACGAGTAGAGAGAAAACTCCTACTCGTTTTTTAAACATTTGTTAAAATTATTCAGCTACGATTGCGCCTGTTGGACATTCAGATTCGCATGTTCCGCAGTCTAAGCAAGCATCTGCATCGATAACGTATTTTCCATCACCTTCGCTGATAGCTTCTGCTGGGCAAGCATCTGCACATGTTCCGCAGTTTACACATTCATCTGTGATAACGTATGCCATAGTAAATATCCTCCTTATATTGTCAAATGAGATCTGATATTCAGATCTTTTCTTTATTCTAATACATCTGTATCAATTATACAAGAGAAAACTTTTTAATTTTCTCCAAGTATTGCATAAAGAATAGAAAAGTATTATAATGAAACAATATTTAGCAAAGGAGGTACGCAATATGACAGTGACAAAAGAAATGTTAATCGGAGAAATTATTCAGATTGATCCTCAGATGGCTCCATTTTTAATGGCAAGCGGAATGCACTGCATCGGATGTCCGTCCGCTCAGGGAGAATCTCTTGAAGAAGCTGCACTGGTTCATGGAATAGAGCCTGATTTATTAGTAGCAAGAATCAACGCATTTTTAGATAGCTTGAATAAATAAATAGCAAAACATTCAGGACAAAAGTTCTGATCAAAAAGGGACGCTGAGGTTTTACCTCAGTGTCCCTGATTTATTTTTGTGTCTTATTTTTTTATCAGAGGGAGGCAAGCTGCTGAAGAGCAGTGTCGCCTAAAATCAACGTGTAATGTTCTAAAAAATAAGCTTCTGCGGCTGAGGAAAATTTACATGAGATTCCATATTCTGACAAGATGTTGCAGACTTTGTTAAATTCTTCCGGAGTATGATTTGACTTGAAAATGACAAGAAAATAATCTTTGTTTACTTCATCCTTAAAAACAGAATTACGACCGTTGTAGAATCCTTGAAGAGCTTTGCCAGCACGGATTAAAACATCCAAATCACGGAACTGATACATTTTTGCAATCTGGATATGGGAAGTATCCAATTTTTCTTTTGAGGCGGAAGATTTTTCAAGCGTCTTGCCTACTTGTTTTATTTTATGGAATAAATCGAGAATCTCATCCGCTCCCTCTAATTTTGGCATAGAAGAACTAGAATCATTCTCATCGCTTTCAGGGAGAGAAGAAAATTTGGAGAAGCGTGTATCTAATTCTTCGGGATCTTCTACTTTAGTTATAATCAGGATGATTGTCTCAGAAGAAACCGGAATCGCTTCAATCATTAAAGGGATATTGTTGGCTTCAAATCCAAATTCAGATGCTGCTTGCTGCATCATATCCTGAAAGAGAGATTTTGCTTTTTCACTTCCATATGCAAGCTCACTTAACTTCAGTTCTCTTGTTTCCAGATCTTCTCTGGTAAGAATACAGCGAATCTGGTTATCACTAATTTTTTCTATCTTCATATAATCACATCCTAACCTAATCGAATTTCCAAATATAAATACTTGGATAAAATTATACTGTTTCTTACTTATATTATATACGAATAAAAGAGAAGATGCAAAACAAATTGTTCCATCCGCAAGATCTCTTCTATTTGAACAATTAGTATATCCAATCTTTTTTAAGAAGTCAATATCAGGGGAAAAAAAGATCTAAAATATCACAAATAACTTGATTTTTTGCAACATATTATATATAATAAAGACAAGAGAAGGGAGAGCCGAATGAAAGGAGGCTTTTCAATCTGATTTTTTCTATTTCCCGTCATTTTTTATGATATCTGCGAGTTTCTTCGCAAAATTCCACTCTCAAATAAAGTTAAAATCACATAGAGCTAAAATAATGTAAAAATAGATGAACATATCTAAAGATATATAGAAATAGCTAAAGATAGGCAAATATATTTAAAGATATATAGAAATAGCTAGAGATAAATCAACATATCTAAAGATAACACAGCAAAAAAATTGTTTTTTAGCGGCAATCTCTTCTCTAAATTCTGTCCGATATGTTGTTTTGAGAATTCGTATAAGATAGTATATCACAGCACTGAAAAAAATTGCGCTGGTCCGTAAAAAATGGAAAGGCAGTTTCAGACTTTCGGACGAAGAACCAGACAGAGATCGGATAGAAAGCAGGTGAGACAATCAAGCAGAAGAAAAAATTAAAGAAAGAATTGGATCATTATATTCGGGAGGGAAAATATTTAATGCTGAACGGAAAAAAGAGTGATCCCAAAAGTATTGTTCAGGCATATATGATAGAAGAAGAAAACACCTATATGCGAGACTACATTCAGGATGAAAATAACCATGTGATCGGAGTTGGATTTGACCGAGTAAAAATAAAATAACCCCTACAAAGCCCTCCAATGCGTGAAATACAGTACAGAGCAAAAATTTTTACAGATCAGAGAAGAACGATTAAATTAGGAATTTCTTAAGATGTCGAAGAATGTAATTACATATGGTATTTTCATGATATAATAGCATCAAAGTCAATATCCGCTGTTTCGTCCGTAAACGGTTAAAGCAGGGGATTATAAAAGTAATTGTTGCCAAAGGTGACAACGGAGGTGTGATGATGAAAAAGAAACGCAAGATTGTGTTTCCGATTATTTCTGCAGTGATCGTAGTGATGGCAGTAGCTGTACTTGGAAGAATAGTGACCCGATATATTCCTTCAAATACATGGATGGATCAGCAGGAATACTTTGATGTACAGGGAGAACAGACCGCATTGATTATGCAGAATCAGCTTGTGCGTTATAAAGGACTGCTCAAGGAGGAACGATTGTATCTGGAACATGAGGCGGTGAAACAATACCTGAATGAACGATTTTATTGGGATGAAAGCGAAAATATATTTTTGTTCACAACACCGACAGAGATCTATGAAATACCGCTTGAAAGTCAGGAATATACTGTAAATGATGAACAGAAAACGGAAGAATATGTGATTGCATTTCAGGAAGGAGATCTGCTGTATCTGGATGCTGAGTTTGTGAAACGATTTACTTTTATGGAATATGATTTGATGAAAGAACCGAACAGGGCAGTGATTCGATATGAAAAGACACCGCAGACAGCGTCAGAGATGAAAAAAAGCACAAGCGTGCGTTTTCAGGGTGGAATAAAAAGTCCGATTCTGACAAAGGTAAGCAAGGGTGATCAGGTTATGATTGTAGATGTGATGGAAGACTGGACAAGAGTGCTGACAAAAGACGGATATCTGGGCTATGTTAAGAATAGTACATTAGGAGAAGAAAGTCAGATTACATTGGAGATTCCAGATTTTGAAGAACCTGTTTACACAAGCTTAACTCAGGATGAAAAGATCAATCTGGTATGGCATCAAGTGACAAATATGGATGCAAATGATAGCTTAAAGAGCGACATATCAGAGGTAGAAGGGGTCAATGTGATTTCTCCGACATGGTTTTCGGTTATAGACAATGAAGGAAATATTTCATCCCTTGCGGATAAAGATTATGTGACGACAGCACATAAAAATAAAATGCAGGTATGGGGATTGATTGACAACTTTAATATGGATGTTGACACAGAGACGGTCTTGTCCTCTAGGAGCGCGAGAAGAAAGATTCAAGATCAGTTAATAGAGCAGGCTCTTACATATAAACTAGATGGAATCAATCTGGACTTTGAAGCGATACCAGAATCAGCGGGAGATGACTATATTCAGTTTATCAGAGAGATGTCGATAAAATGCAGAAATAATGAGATTATTTTATCGATTGATAATCCTGTTCCTCAGCCATATACCGCGCATTATCATAGAAATGAGCAGGGAATCGTTGCAGATTATGTGATAATTATGGGATATGATGAGCATTATGCCGGTTCTGACGTAGGATCGGTGGCAACGATGGATTTTGTCACAAATGGTGTGAAAGATACCGTGGCTCAAGTGCCGTCCAATAAAGTAATCAATGCTATTCCGTTTTATGTGAGAATCTGGAATACAGATTCCGAGGGAAATATTTCCAGCGAGGCAGTCAGCATGGCGGCGGCTCAAAATGCTGTGGAAGAAGCTGGGGCAGAGATTGTCTGGGATGAAAGCGCCGGACAGGATTACGCGCAGTGGACAGGAAGCGATGGATCATTGTATCAAGTATGGCTGGAAAATGAGAAGTCCGTCGAGGCAAGAGCCAAATTAGTGGAGCAGTATGAGCTTGGCGGAATCGCAGGATGGAAACTGGGATTGGAAGATTCCTCCGTTTGGGAGATTATTTCCAACTATATATCGTAAGATATAAAAAAGATACAAAAGAAAAGATACAAAAGAAAAGATACAAAAGAAAAGATACAAAAGAAAAGATACAAAAGAAAGGATGCCGCTGCATAATCGGATCTCACAGGAGAGAAGAGAGAATGCAGCGGCATTTTGTTTTATAATCTTATTTCAATGATAGCCTCGGAATCCTTTTCCAATGATCTCGCTTGTATCGGAGATAAGAATAAAGGCGGATGGGTCTTGAACGTGAATGAAAGAACGAAGCCGTACTGCCTGAGCGCGGCTCATAACAGTGTAAATAACGTATTTTTTGTCATGAGAAAAAGCGCCCATTCCTTCACAGACCGTTGCGCTTCGCCCTAAATCGAGCGTGATAAAATCGCAGATCGGTTCAGGGTCGCTGCATACGACAGTAAAGTATTTTTGCAGATTAATATTTTCAATGACACCATCAATCATAAAGGAGCGGACGAAAAGACCAAGTGTGGAGAGAAGTCCCGTCTTGACATCGAATACAAAGAACGTTGCAGCCACAATGATCAAATCCGTCAAAAGCAAGGCATTTCCGATGTTGATGCTCGTATATTTTTTTAAAATCATTGCTACGATATCTGTTCCGCCGCTGGAAGCGCCGATATTAAATAAAAGCGCAGAGCCGACAGCAGGAAGGAAAATACCGAAAGCCAGTTCAAGAATGACTTCATCTGTCAGAGGATGCGTCATAGGACAGACCTTTTCTAAAAAAGACAATCCAAATGACATGAGCAGACTGGTATAAACCGTCTTAATTCCAAAGCCTTTTCCAAGCAAAAGAAAACCGATAATCAACAGAGCAATGTTGATGATGGTCGTAATGACACCTCTTGATACCGGAAGATATTCAGAGACGACGATGGCAATACCTGTCACACCTCCGAACGAAAAATTGTTTGGAAATTTAAAGAAATAAATGCCGACAACCATGATTAAGATACCGACAGTTAAAAGAAAAAATTCTTTGACTTTACTAATCATAAAATCCTCCCAATATGATGCAAGTTCTTAAAAAGTCTAAATATAGTGATCTAATTATACCATTTTCCTGATAAATTCTCAAGCATTTCATATGACTTTGCACAAAAGCTTTTTCTATAAAAAAGAAGAAATCAAAAAAAGATAGAAAGAAAAAATTATGTGATAAATCATAGGAAATAAGGATAAACTAGAAAAAAGAGAAGACAGAAAAAGGGATTAGGATGAGAGAGAAAAAGAAATGGGAATTATGGATGGGAATTGTTTTTTTGATGGCAGTTGTCATGTTATCAACGATTGGAATGAAAAAAACGGTACAAAATGTTATGATGCAGCAGGAAGAAAAAAAGGTGATTGTGATTGACGCAGGGCATGGGGGAGGTCATTTGCGGTAAAATAAAAAGTGAAAAATATATCGTAAATGTATAAAATTAATAAAAAAATAATGAAATATTAGATATAATACACAAAAAAGATTTGACGAGCAGGATAGCTTGCTGTATACTTAAAAAGTATAGATCAAAAGTAAAAGGCTATCTGAATCGTTTTACGCGATTAGACAGTTTGGTCTTTTGAGATGGTTGCAGGCTGAATGCAGGATATCTATTATTTCAGGCAAAGTACCACGCTCAACCTGTGGATTGGACGTGAGTGAATGCCTCTAATCTTTGGAGTAAATAGAATCACGTGAATGTTTGTTTTTGGTCGTTTTTGATAAGAAGAAAAGATAAACTGCACAGTGTGAAATGTTTTGAAGGAGGAATTGTATTATGAACAGAAAAAAAATAATCGCCTTTTTGACAGCAGGATGCCTCGCATTAGGAATGACATCCATGGTATCTTTTGCGACAGAAGCAGATGCAACAATGGCAGAAGCTTCAGAGGAAAATGAAATTGTTGCTGGAATATCCATTTTTGTACAGGGATATGAATGGGGACCTGGCGTTCCTAAAATTATTTTAGAATTACAGAAAGAAGCATCTGAAATTATTGCAGAAGATTGCAAAGTTGTGACAGCAGGAACAGAGCGCACCGTCAAAGAAGTATATCTTTGTGATGAAAACGGAGAAAAGGTAGAAGGCGCTTCAAACTATGTTGCTGTTGAGATGGAGACAACATCACAGGTATCTGGATCTCCATTTACATATGATATGTCTGTTATGATGAATAAATGGGCAGAGACATATGAAGTGTCTGTGGAGTGTGAAAACTTTACAGCAGATGGAACATCCTATAAAATTGCGGCGAAACAGGATTGCATCGCAAATCGTATTTGCCCTGACACAGAAAGATTTTCCAATAGAGGTTCTTTCACAGGAACTTATATGAATAACTTTACTGGACAGGAAGAAGAAGTGACGCTTCGCACAGCTGCATATGAGCCAGAAGACATTGCAGACGGAGAGAAAAATCCTCTTGTGATCTGGCTGCATGGACAAGGCGAAGGCGGAACAGATCCTGACATTGAAATTTTAGGAAACGAAGTATGCGCTCTTGCCAGAGAAGAAATTCAGTCTTATTTTACAGCTGGCGAGGAAGTAGGAAGCTACGTTCTGGCTGTTCAGTGTGAGACATACTGGATGGATGAAGGAGACGGAACAAACGGAAACGGAAGCGGTGTCTCAAGATATACAGAAATTTTGATGGATACGATCAAAGATTATGTAGAATCCAATCCAGACGTAGACCCAAATCGCATCTACTTGGGAGGATGCTCAAACGGCGGATATATGACCGTCAATATGCTGGTAAATTATCCGGATTATTTTGCGGCAGCTTATCCAATCTGCGAAGCTTACGCTTTTGATGAGTATGCAAGAAATGAAGATGGAACTTATAAGAGAAACGAAGCGGCAGGAATGGGAACATCTGCATTTGAACTGACAGGAGAGAGATGGATGTCAGAAGAAAAAGTAGAAGCAATCAAAGATATTCCGACTTGGTTTGTATTATCCGTGGACGATCCAGTAGTAAATCCAAAAGCATTTGCACTTCCTACCTATCGTGCATTGGTACAGGCAGGAGCAGAAAATAGCTGGCTGTCTCTGTATGAATCTGTAGTTGGAACAGATAGCCCTGATGCAACTTATATGGGACATTTCTCATGGGTTTATGTTTTAAATAATCAGGTAACAGGCGTTCAGGATAAAGAAGCGATTGCTGCTTCCACAGATAATGAAACATTTGGAACAACTCCTACAAATGAGGGCGGCGGAACAATGACAGCTGGAGAATATACAAATCTCTTTGCATGGATGAACGCACAGTCAAAATAATAAAAAAGAATCAGAAGAGGGCGGTTTGAAAACCGCCCTTTATCTATGCGACAGAAAGGATCTTGTCTATATTTCTTTGGAATTTATAGTATTCATCATTTTCTCAATCACAGACCATTCTTGATCGGACAATTTCGAGAGCGTGATAAGAAAACGTTTTTTAAAAGAATCGGGATTTTCACGAAGCAGGTGTCCGAACCATTTTGAAAGGGAAAGATCGGGATTTGTATTTACATACATATTGCCCTCTCCTGTACGCAGCCATATTTCATTGATATCAAATTCTCGACATAATGATTTTACGATTGCATCAATCGGAATACGCACACTTGTCTCATAAGTTGCGATAGTATTTCTGGATACCCCAATTCTATTGGCAAATTCTTGCTGAGTTAAACCAGCATTTTTTCTGATAAGTTTTATACGATCTTTCACATCTTTTACCTCTTTTTCGCAAATTCCTGATGTTGTCCTACAAAATGCAGCTTGCTGCAGTAACCTTTATAATAAGGGAAAACAAGTGCGTTGTCAACAAAGATATGTTGACAAATGTTGTGATAAAACATATAATAGTCACAGCATAGATATATTGTGATGCGAGAAGAGGAAAGAGAGGATGTAAAGCATGGAGACAAATATAGTAGATATATTATTGAGTATAGGAGTTCCAGCAGGCACAAAAGGATTCACATATATCTGCGATGCGATGGAAATGTTTGATAAAGATCCATACTATGCAGGGGGAAAAATCGGTGTTTTATATCATGAAATCGCTAAAAAAAGAGACAGCACCTCTTCGAGGGTAGAACGTGCTATCCGCCATGCGTTTGTGACAGCGATCAAAAAAGGGGAGGAAGATCAGCTGAAACGGTATCTGGATCTTTCTAATACCCAAAATTCTAATCTTTTAAGAACATTATATTTAAAGAGCCGAAATAACCGGCTGATTTCTGAAAAAAATTCCACATACAATAAAGAAAAAAATGAATTGAAAAAACAAATATATATGGAACTGCTGGACTGGCTTTTGGAGAAGGTTGAGAAGGACGCAGATTTTCTTTTGCAGTAATGGATTTATGCACAGGATTTCTGTACGGTGAATGGGAGTACACCGCATCGAACACCTACCCCATGGGGGAGACGATCCTGGAAAAATAGGAATCAATGGAGCAAAAGAAAAAGAGATCAATCTGGCAATCGCAAAGAAATTACAAAGTCTTCTGGAAGCGGAAGGGTTTGCGGTTGTGATGACGAGGGAGAGCGATGAGGGGCTGTATGAGGAAAGCAGTGAAAGTAAAAAACAGCAGGATATGAAAAAAAGATGTGAAAAGATCAATAAAGCCAATCCGCTGTGTACCGTCAGCATTCATCAAAATAGTTATCAGGATGGAATCGTTCAAGGACCGCAGGTATTTTATTATTCTCATTCTGATGAAGGACAGAAGTTGGCTGCTGCAATTCAAAAATCTTTAAATGAAGGACTTAAGGTGGCAAGAGAAAGAGCGATCAAGGAAAATAATAGTTATTATATTTTGAGAAAAACAAAAAGCCCTATTGTGATTGCAGAGTGCGGTTTTTTGAGCAATCAAAGAGAGGCAGAGCTTCTGGTATCGGAAGAATATCAGACAAAGGTGGCAGAGGCATTAAAAAATGGGGTGATTTCTTATACAGAAGCTTTGCAAAAATAAGAGTTTGATGATTCAGCAATAGTACAAAAAAGACAAAGTGTGAAAGAGTAAGGATTCAGATAGACATAGAAGAGACCTTGTATTAAAATAAGCAAAGAAAATATAAAAAAGGTCAGAGGGAAGATATGCTGAAGAACAAAAGATTATTTTTATTTGATATTGATGGAACGATTGCTACAGGAAATCAACTGTATGATGGAACGAAAGAATTATTGCAGTTGATTGAACAAGTTGGGGGAAAAGCAATTTATATTACGAATAATTCGACAAAAAGTACGACGGATTATGTAAAAAAATTTGAAGGGTGGAATCTGAGGACGGAAGAATGGCAGTTCGTGACATCTGGATTTATGGCCGCACAATATTTGAAAGAAAATTTTTCAGGGAAAAAGATTTTTGTTATGGGGACATCATCTTTTATCGAAAATCTGAAAGAACAGGGAATTATCGTCACAGAATGCGTCGAAGAGGGGATCGAGTGTGTTCTGGTTGGGTATGACAGTGAGTTAAGATATGAAAAGTTAGAGCGTGTCTGTGAAATTTTATCAAAGGAAAAGATTCCATATCTGGCGACAAATCCAGATCTGTGCTGTCCAGCGCCGTTTGGATTTATCCCAGACTGTGGCTCTATCTGTCAGATGATTGAAAATTCTACGGGGAAAAGACCAAAATATCTTGGCAAACCAGCAAGAGAGGTTGTAGATTACTGCAAAGAGATGACAAAGTTTTCAGAAGAAGAGACGATTGTGATTGGAGACAGACTGTACACCGATATTGCGTGTGGAATAGCGGCAGGCGTTGAGACGTGCGTTGTCTATACAGGGGAAGCAACAAAAGAAGATGTAAAAAATACAAAATTTATTCCAGATTATGAGTTTGATACGATAAAAGACTTTTTTGAACAGTTTAAAAAAGAGATAGAAGAGCGATAAAAAAGTATAAAAAATGGAGAAAAAGTATAACTCTTCTCTGGAATGTGTAAAAAATCAGGAGAATCCGATAAAAGACGAAAAAAGTGTAAAATATCATGAAACAGTACAATTTTTTTCCTATCAGAAAGACGATATAATAATCCCATCAAGAGAACGATCAGGTAAAGAGAGCTTGAAAGAAAAGGAGAAAAAAGATGGGAATGAAGAAACAGAAAGTATTTGCCGTTATGCTTGCCGCTGCGATGGCAATGTCATCAAATATCGGAGCATTTGATGTACAGGCAGCATCACAGACATCGGAGTTTGGATTAGAGACCGCGTATAATATTGCAGCAGAGGGAACGGTTCTGCTGAAAAATGAAAATCAGATACTTCCACTTGAAAAAGGAAGCAAAGTCAATGTATTTGGATTGACACAGATCCAGACATTTCTGGGAGGTTCTGGATCAGGTTCAGGAAGTATCACAGATCCTGTCTATCTGGCAGATGCCATGAGAACAGAGGGATTTGAGATCAATGAAGATCTGACAAAAGCATATCTCGATTTTTGGAATGCAGAGGAACATTGGGAAGAGCAGGAGACACCATGGGGCGTGTCAAAAAAATCGACATTGCGCCGTAAAATCGATGTCGTTGACGGAGTAGGACTGGGACAGGCTTTCAGCGAATACGTAGTTGGATATGAAGAGATGGCTCTGACAGATGAGATGATTCAGCAGGCAAAAGAATTTTCCGACACAGCGATTGTCATGATTAGTCGTTCTGGATCAGAGGGAGCAGATTTGGCAGAGTCCGATATGCGTCTGTATGATGATGAGAAAAAAATGATCGATACGGTGGCAAAAAACTTTGATAAAGTAGTTGTGTTATTTAACACTTGTACGCTTCTTGAGATGGGATTTTTGGAAGAATATCCATCCATTCAGGGCGCAATGGTAATGTGGGCTCCTGGTATCCGAGGATGTGAGGCAGTTGCGGACATTCTTTCCGGAGATGTGACACCGTCTGGAAAACTGGCTGACACGGCGGCATATCAAATCACAGATTATCCTTCCAATGAGAATTTTGGCGTATTCTACGATGAGGGAGATATCACACGCTATCTGGAGTATGAGGAAGATATCTATGTGGGGTATCGCTACTTTGATACGTTTGATAAAGAAGTGATGTATCCATTTGGATATGGTCTTTCCTATACAACATTTGATATGGAGACAACGTCATGCAAAGTGGAAAATGATAAAGTAAATGTGACCGTGACCGTCACAAATACAGGAGACTATGCAGGAAAAGAAGTCATTCAGGTTTATTATTCTGCGCCGGATGGAGAGCTGGAAAAACCAGAAAAAGAACTTGCGGCATATGCAAAGACAAAATTATTACAGCCAGGAGAATCTGAGACGGTGACTATCTCTTACGATGTCAGAAATATGGCTTCCTATAGCGAGAAAGAAGCGGCATGGGTTGCAGAGAGCGGTACATATAAAATCTTAGTTGGAGACTCTTCGGCAGAAGTAAAAGAAGCAGGAACATGGGCTGTTGACGAGACATTGCAGTATAAGACAGACGATGTCACAGGAACAGAAATACAGAATCTTTTTACAAATGAAAGAGCAGAGAATTTGACAACTTTGAGTAAATACGATCCAGAGGGAACGTATCCTACAAAACCAGAGGCAAATATCGCAGAAGAGAGCGAGACAGAAGAAACAGTTGCAGAAGAAACAGTGACAGCAACACCGGCTGAGGTGACAGTTCCAGTCAAACAAGAGACGACAATCACATTGAAAGATGTATATGAAGATGAAAGTCTGTGGGATAGCTTCCTTGCACAGTTTACAGATGACGAATTAATTTTATATCTCTTAAACGGTGAATTTAAAACATTGGAGATGGAAGAATATGGAATACCGCGCATGGATATGAAAGATGGTCCAGCTAATATTCAGGCTGGAACAGGCGGTTGGGGAGGCGATATCGGAACAAGCTTCCCAGTTGCAGCAATGATCGGATGTACATGGAATCAGGATTTAGCCAGAGATTACGGCGCAGCAGCAGGACAGGAAGGAAAGAACTTTGTTCTGGATGGAGAAAATGCAGGAACAGAAGTATGGTATGCGCCAGCGTTGAATATCCATAGAAATCCACGGTGTGGAAGAAACTTTGAGTATTATTCTGAAGATCCTGTACTTGCAGGAACGATTGCAGCAGCAGCAACGGTAGGCGCACAGTCTGAAGGACTGCAGGTTGCATTAAAACATTTTGCGGTAAACAATCAGGAAACAGGCCGCGTGGGACTTCACACATACGCTTCAGAACGTGCTCTGCGTGAAATTTATCTGAAAGCATTTGAACTTCCGGTAAAAGCAGGCGCAACAGGTGTGATGAGCGCATTTAACTACATCGGGGATACATGGTGCGGAGCAAATGAGGAATTATTAGTGGATCTTCTTCGTACTGAATGGGGATTTGACGGTTTCGTCATCACCGATGCCTATATGGATGTGACAGCAGAAAAATGGCCAGATACCGCAGCAGTTGTGAAAGCTCAGAACAATTTATTCTTGTCTTCTCAGGAATCTGCTTCTGAGGGAAGATATGTGGCAGAATATCAGAATATAAAAGCAGAACTTGAGAATGATCCTTCTTTTAGAGAAGATCTGGAGAGAAACGTAAAACAGGTACTGAGCGTGTTGATGAAGACGTATGCGTTTTCCAATGTGATCGGCACAGAAGAGAATGTAAACTTTGAACAGCAAAAGAGCTATTTTGATGTGACAGCAGAATAAGTTTTTGGGGGTGTCGTTCAAACAACAAAATTCGATGATTGAACGACACCCCCATTTTTGTGCGGGCAAAGGTCTCCGGGCGTGAAATATAAATAAAAAGATGCGAAAATGGATGTGGATTGTTTATAAAGAACTTAAATATTTACTCAAAACACAAATATTTAAAGAATTTGTTTAGAAGAAATCTTAAAGTTGCAGAAGGACACAAAGATTAAAAGATGTATTTGTGAAAGTTTTGGATGTTGTTTGAAACAGGGAGGCGATTGGAAAATTTGTTTGTAAAAGTTTTAAATGTTACTGAAAAACACAAATTCTCCAAAAGATTATTCAAAAAAGTGGAAATTATGTAATAAAATATTCCTGAATAATATTCTCAATGGTTTGAGAAGTGAGAGGATATTCTCTTGTTTCATAGGTTGTGATTAAGTTGATGGTAGGAATGATATTATTTTGACAGTAGGTGTTTAACTTTTGGAATACATTTTGTGAATAAGAAGGAGAAGTCATAAGTCCGAAGTGTTCCCAATAGAAGAAGCGGCCTGATTTTGGATGGCGAATGGTGAAATCAGGGTAAAAAGTGAGATTTTTGAGAGTGAGGGCACATTCATATCGAAAAGGAATTTTGTGCATAAAAAGAGCCAGATCAATCAATGCTTCCGATTTTGAACGGACGATATGACCGGAAGGACAGGGATGACGGAGATTTTCCGTATGGAATGGATTACTTTGATAAGATTCTTTATTCCACTGTTCCAAATCTTTGGAGACAGACTGAAAGGAACAGATAATTGTTTTTTGATAAGAAGGGTGGGAAAGAAGCTGTTCAACTTTAGATGAATCGTGTTTATAAGTTTTTAGAAAAGCATCCACAGCTTGAAGTTCTTTTTCCAGATCGTCAAGAGAAGCATTCAACAATTTTTTTTCAGCAAGTATATTTATGAAGCTGCGGTTCTTTTTAGGAATATAAGTGTATGTCCCATTGAGAGAGTGCATATAAGTAATATATTTTCCGTTTTTGGTACATATAAGTTCTCCAATGGGATAAGAAGCCAGACGGTGTTTTAAATTTTGGATTTGTTTCAGCAAGTCTTTCTTGTGTTTTAGCAAGTCATGATATAACAATCGAATCCCTCCCGAAAATGTATGATAAAATTTGAAAATGTGAAGTGAAATAAGATTTGAGACAAGATAATTTTTGGTATCCGCATTATATAATCAATGCAAGAGATGACTCTATCGTAACATACAAAATTTTTACAGGCAAGTAGAAAACGTTCAGAAGACAGCGTAAATTTACATTATATGATTTGCAATATAATGTAAATTAAATTTATGATGATAAGAATAAAAAAGGATATATGGGGGAAAAATGGAACAGATTAAAGTATTATTGGTGGACGATAATCGTCTGGCATTAAAATATTTAAAAATGGTGATAGACTGGGAAAGCTGTGGTTTTACGGTTGTGGGAACGGCGACAGACGGAAGGGCAGGACTTAGAAAATATCAGGAATTAAAACCGCAGGTTGTCATCACAGATATTCAGATGCCTGTCATGTCAGGGATTGATCTGTCGAGAAAAATTCGGGAAATGGACACGACCGTAAAAATTATTTTTCTATCGAGCTATGATGAATTTGACTATGCCAGATCTGCTTTAAATTTAAAAGTAAGCGATTATATTCTGAAACATGAGTTAAATGAGACGATGCTGAAAAAGCGTCTGGAAGAATTGAAAAGGGAGATGGAGGATGAAAAGAGAAATGAAAAAATTCATCTGGAGCATCATCTGATTGAATATTTTGAAGATCCAAAATCTCAGTTGCCAAAAGAATGTCTGTGGATGGAAAAAAAGAAATGGTCGTCTTTGCTGATTGCAAAAGATCAAATTTTATTTCCGTTTCAGAAGTGGATGAAAAAAGAAGAGGAAGCATCAAAAGAGCAGAGGATAAAGGAAATTTGTTATCAATCTTCTCGTGCGGTCACGGCAGTTTTGCCACTTGGAGAAGATTTATATTTTCTTTTGCTGGATGAAGAAAAAAGAGAAGAAGAAATGATACAGCCATTTTGCTATGAGCTGAAAAAACGGATTCAACAAGATACGAAAGAAACGTTTTCTATTTTTATCATGAACACAGAACAAGGGATACGCAGACAGAGAGCATATTTTTTTGAGAAGAGAGAGATTGTGCAAAAACGATATTTTTTGTATCCGTCTGTTGTCGTACATTCTTCGATTGCAGGATATCATCCGGAGGAAGAAGAGACAAAGATAAAAGAAGAGATGATTTTAAAAGGATTAGAAGAAAGAAAAGAAGATCAGATTTTAGAATATCTCGATACATTATTTTTGAAAATCTCCAAACAGGAAAATTATGAATTGCTAGTTCAAACGACACAGATGATCTTAAAAATTTTAGAAGAATATGACGGTCAGATAAAAAGACGAAAAAATGGAGAGGTTTTTGAGATTTATCAGCAGGGAGAGGAAATAAATTGGTTTACTGCGTATGATATCTTTAAGTGGGCAAAGGCAAAGTTTAGAAAGCTGATGCAATTTCTTCTGGAGAATGAGCAGATCCAATATACAAGACCGATCCGAAATGCCATGGATTACATATGCAACAATTATCAAAAACAGGAATTAAGTCTGGAAGAGATCGCAAATGCAGTGGGAGTTGGAGGCAATCATTTAAACACGTTGTTTAACAAAGAGCTGGGCATGACGGTTCATCGCTATCTGAGTGGAATCCGGATTGAAAAGGCAAAGGAATTTTTAAGAGATGATAAGGTAAAGATTGGCGATATTCCAGAAAAGACAGGATATGCCAACAGTCAGTATTTCAGCAAGGTATTTAAAAGAGCAGAAGGGATGACACCGCTGGAATATAGAAGAAGCCATTGAGGAGAGAGAGTCAACTACCCATTACCTAAAGGTAGTGGGTTTCCGCCCATGATAGACGAAAGGATTTATTTATGAAGGAAAGAAAAAAATTTTTAAATACACTTGCCAAGCGTACGCTCGTCACGTTGATTGCGGTGAATCTGGTGATTTTTGGCGTGACAAACTGGTGTATTCCACAGTTGTTTTATCGCTATCTGAAAGAAGAAGCAGTGATGCGAAAGAAAGCAGAAGTGGAAGGGATCGGCGTGCGCTCGAATATGAGTTTTTTAAATTATTTGAATTTTGAAAACTCAAAGAGAATCGTACAGAACAGTAAGATGAGAAAGGCTGTAAAAGAGGGAGATTTAGAAGAGGCACAAAATTGTTTTGAACAGATGGAGATTGTTGAGAGGAAAATCTATGGGACAGTCGGCATCTATCATGAGGGAAAAGGATATACTTTGTACGGTCAGACGAAAGATTGCCAGACTGTTTTGGAGGGAACATGGTTTCAACAATATTTAAATAGTGGAGATTTTTCCAGAATGCAGTTTGACTTTTCAGAGGAAGTCACAAGACTGATCGGACTTCATCTATGGGAAATAGATGGAGAAAGATATGATGTGATTAATATTATGGAAATCGGGAAATATGATGAGGCGATTAACAATTTTAAAAAAATTGGAATTGACGATGTGATGATCTATTATCGTCCAGCCGATGAAATCGTATACCAGTTTGTCGAGAGCAATAAGACAGAGATTGATTATAAAAATTTGATTGAAAAGATAAAGAGACAGGAGATCGCGGAAGACATTCAGATGGAAGAAAAAAATGGGTATCATATGGCGATGGCGTGTGATTTTGTGGAGAGCAAAGAAGCATTTTATGTCTTCTATCATCTGTCGAGAAAACAGCTTTTGGAAGATTATGAATTTATTTTTCGATTCATCCGATCGATCATGCTGATTGCATTTGGAAGTTCTGCCGTCATTGTATTTTTTATTTTAAACCGCAACATGAAAAATATAAAAAAACTTTCCACAGAGATGAACAAGGTGCGAAAGGGAAATTATGAGGTTCAGACACAGTTCCATACAGGGGATGAGATTCAGGAATTGGGCGAGACATTTGATATGATGGTATCGACGTTAAAAGAAAATATCAGAAAGATTGCGCAGCAGGAGAAGAAAGAAAGTGAGATCAAGTATGCTTTGATGGTATCGGAGATCAATCCTCATTTTATCTATAACACATTGAACACGATTACTTACCTTGCGGCTTTAAAACAAAATGATGATATCTTAAAAGTAAATCATGCGCTGATTTCACTTTTAAAAGACAGATTAAAGTTAAAGGAGTTTAAGTCATTTGACACCGTTAAAAATGAGATGGAATTAAACAATCATTATATGGAGATTCAGAAACATCAGCACAGCGATAAGGTGATTCTTGTGTGGGATGTAGAGCCGGAGATGATGGATCATGAAATTCCGAAAAATATTTTGCTTCCGTTGATTGAGAATGCACTGCTCCATGGAATGTATGAGAAAAAAGATGAGGAAGATGAGATCATCGGGGGAGAAGTCCAAGTAAAAATCTGGGAAGAAAAGGATCATTTGTTTATGCGTGTTCGAGACAGCGGAGATGGAATGGATGAGGAGGCATTGAAAAAATATTTTGGAAAGACGGATGAGATGGAATTTAAAGAAGGAGAACATATCGGAATCAGAAATATTCGATTTCGTCTGGCATATCTGTATGGGACAAAGTATGAATTGACAGCAAAGAGCAAAACGGGAGAAGGAACAGAAATTTTGGTGACGCTGCAAAAACAAAGCAGCGATAAGAACGAGAAAAAGTAAAACTATTCTCCAAAACAAGGTTTTTACATAAAAAATGAAAAAGGATTAGGTACTTGAAAAAATAGAGTACCTAATCCTTTTTTTCTGAATAAATCGCTGTGTGTTTCTGTTCTGAATAATGTCAAGATGGTGTTTTATTGCTAGTTTTTTTATTGATTTGTCCAAAAAGTGATTGCCATATTTGAACAGTAATCCATAGTCCAAAAAACTTTATATTACATTTAAAGTAAAACGTGTTGATACACTATTTAAATCACAATTTAATTTATTTCGCAGTTGGAATGGAAAACTACTCATTAATGCTACAATTTCATATTGTCCTGAAACATTGGGAGCTTCAAATTCTATATATCCACAGCTTACTTTGGGATAATTATTTTGGATATACATATATGGAATATTATTTATATCCGTTTGTTTCCAGTCAACAAGCAAAAGAAAAAGAATATCTTTAACATATGGAGATCCTCCTGATGCCCTATATGCGAGTTTTACTTTTTCACCACATTTAACATCCATAGACGATGGAGGAAAAAATACTTGATTATTATCAGTCAAATTATAATCAGTATTGAGCATGATTCCATTAAATGGAATATTCAAAAGGGTAGTTGGCTGGTAGAAATAATAAATATTTTGTAATTGAGCTGTATTATTTTCAGTAGGCATGAGAGTAAAGTCAACAGAAAAAGAAGGATTTATATTGAGATTAAAATTTCCTTCATGTAACTGTGGATCTTGAAAGATAGCTGCTGTAAGAATATGTGTTTTAGTCCAGTCAATTTTGTTTTTAGGAAAGGATAATTGAACAAAAAATGAATCGGTTTCTTTTGCCTCAAAAAAATATTTATTATACTCTATTTGATTAATAAAAAAATTAGTTTCTTCATAATCTACAAATATTTTTAATACATATTCAGAAGCTTTGATATCTAAAAATGTAAAAAGTAAGTATAAATTATCAGTTTCAGAATCAAAACGTACAGTATTATATATAGTGTCATCTTTCCCATTGGAAAGTCCAATACTGATAATATTTTCATGGCCGTCATTTTGCCAATCTTTTGCCTCGTCCAAAGTTTGATTTAGTTTCGACTGCAAAAATTCATATTCATTAGCAGCTTTACTGGAAAACGGCAGTCCCAAGGTTAGAATAAGAACAATGGCAACAACTTTTTTAATTATAATGTTAAGTTTCATATTTTTGATATTCCCCTCCTTTTTATACAATATAGTTCAATAAAGCTTATATAAAAAATCTTGAAATTAGTAATTTAATTATATATTAATCACTAATATATTTCTATTGCTAATATTAATAAAAAAATAATTAATATTTATCAATTATTTTCTGATAAATTAAATTGGAAAAATGGTCTATATTATAATATACTTTTTTAGTTTCATTGTTTTAGACGTAAAAACAATGCGCAGAGAAAACAGTTTTATTTTTTTGTATCAGGTGGTATAATATCCGCAGATGGAGGATGGGTCTTGTCGGATTACTTAAAAAAGTCAGACAAAGATCAGATACCGAGATTATTTACGATAGAAAAAGATTCGCCGGAAAGGTTTGGTGCAGGCAATGGAGACAAAGATAGTACGAATAAAGGAAGACCATGAGGAGAAATGGATCGAGGAGGCAGGACAGATCTTAAAAAACGGAGGGCTTGTCGCTTTCCCGACAGAAACGGTATATGGATTAGGCGCAAATGCGCTGGATGAGGAAGCAGCCGCAAAGATTTATTCTGCAAAGGGAAGACCGTCAGACAATCCTTTGATCGTACACATTGCAGATTTTTCAGATTTGGAGAAGATTGTGGAGGATGTTCCTGAGGAGGCAAAGAAGCTTGCCGACGCATTTTGGCCGGGACCTTTGACCATGATTATGAGAAAAAATGAAAAAGTGCCTTACGGTACGACAGGAGGATTGGAGACGGTAGCGGTCAGAATGCCGAATCATGAGATTGCGCTGAAAATGATTCGAGCAGGCGGAGGTTTTATTGCAGCTCCAAGCGCGAATACTTCTGGAAGACCGAGTCCGACGATGGCATCCCATGTTACGGAAGATATGAATGGAAAAATTGATATGATTTTAGACGGAGGAAGTGTGGGAATCGGTCTGGAATCCACAATCATTGATTTGAGCGAGGAGGTTCCGACAATCCTACGTCCGGGCTTTATCACACAGCAGATGCTGGAAGATGTAATAGGAAGAGTGGAGATGGATGCAGCCCTGATTGATCCTGATTCCAAGGTACGTCCAAAAGCGCCTGGAATGAAGTACAGACATTACGCTCCGAAAGCGAATATGATATTGGTTCGCGGAGAAAAGGAGAAAGTGGCAGAAAAGATCAGACAGCTTGTCGAGGAAGAGCTGAGAGAAGGAAGAACGCCAGGAATTCTCTGTACAGAAGAGACGGCAAAATTATATCCAAAGGGAATTGTAAAAAAAATCGGTACACTCCGTGAGGAACTCACCATCAGCCGTCATTTATACGGTGTGCTGCGTGAGTTTGATGAAGAGAAAGTCTCATCTATTTTTTCAGAGACATTTGAAACTCCCGTTCTTGGAACGGCGATTATGAATCGACTGATGAAGGCGGCGGGTCATCAGCTGATCGAGGTATGAGGAGAAAAAATTATGAAACGCTATGACAGATTAATCTTTGTGAGTACAAGCGATACTTGTCGCAGTCCTATGGCAGAAACGATTTTAAAAAGTAAATTTCTGTTAGAGGAACTGGAGATTGACTCGAAAGGGCTGATTGTATTGTTTCCAGAACCTGTAAATCTTAAGGCAGAGGAGATTTTGCAAAATAGAGGGCTGACAATGCAGGATCACGCCTCGGCGCATTTGGAAGAAACAGACATCGGAGAGAGAACGTTAGTTCTCACGATGGAATTGGCGCAGAAGCTGAAGATTATCGAAGAATACGATCACTATGAGAATGTCTATACACTGGCAGAATTTATCGGATATCAAGGAGATATCACAAACCCCTATGGCGGAACACTTGAGACGTATGAGGAATGCTATCAAAAGTTGGATGAATTTATCACACGTTTGGTAGTAGTATTGAATGAGGAGGAATTATTATGTTAGCACTTGGATGCGATCATGGCGGATATGAGCTGATGCAGGAAGTTAAGAAACATTTAGATCAGAGAGGAATAGCATATCAGGATTTTGGATGTTACAGTGAAGAGGCTGTAGATTATCCAATCTATGCAAAAAAAGTAGGAAAAGCAATTCAGGATGGTTCCTGTGACAAAGGAATTTTAATCTGTGGTACGGGAATCGGAATTTCAATTACAGCAAATAAAATGAAAGGAATCCGTGCGGCTCTTTGTACAGACTGCTTCTGTGCTGAGGCAACACGCCTTCACAATGATGCAAATGTTCTTGCAATGGGCGGAAGAGTAGTTGGAACAGGATTGGCGCTGAAAATTGTAGATACCTTTTTGGATACACCATTTTCAGGAGATGATCGCCATAAACGCAGAATAGCAATGATTGAAGGATAAAAGATCCAGTATTTACTGGAAGAAAGAGGCAAATATGGAAAACGTGCATGTAATGGATCACCCGTTAATTCAGCATAAAATTGGAATTATCCGTAAAAAAGATACAAGTTCAAAAGAATTTCGGGAAATGATTAAGGAAATTGCGATGCTGATGTGCTATGAGGCAACAAGAAATCTGAAGTTGTCTGATGTAGAGATTGAGACACCAATCGCAAAGATGACAGCAAAAGAATTAAGCGGAAAGAAACTGGCTGTTGTGCCGATTCTGCGCGCAGGACTTGGAATGGTGGAAGGAATGCTGGCTATGATTCCAGCGGCAAAAATTGGACATATCGGTCTGTACCGCGATCCTGAAACCTTAGAGCCAGTGGAATACTACTGCAAACTGCCAGCAGATTCTTCTGAGAGAGAGGTATATGTGGTAGATCCAATGCTTGCGACAGGCGGATCAGCAGAGGCAGCTATTCAGATGTTGAAACAAAAAGGAGTAAAAAATATTCATTTTATGTGTATCATTGCAGCGCCGGAAGGAATCAAGAGAATGCAGGAAGCACATCCAGATGTAGATTTATACATTGGCGCATTAGATGAAAAATTAAATGATCACGGATATATCGTTCCGGGACTTGGAGATGCGGGAGATCGTATTTTCGGTACAAAATAGGAGGAGATATGAGCGGAAAAAGAGAAGACTATATCTCATGGGATGAATATTTTATGGGAGTTGCGATGCTTTCAGGAATGCGTTCAAAAGATCCGAGTACACAAGTAGGAGCATGTATTGTCAGTCCAGATCATAAAATTTTATCTATGGGATACAATGGATTTCCAATCGGATGTTCCGACGATGAATTTCCTTGGGGAAAGACAGGGAGCGAACTGGATCAGAAATATCTGTATGTCACACACAGCGAATTGAATGCGATTTTAAATTACCGCGGAGGCAGTCTGGAGGGTTCTACCTTGTATGTATCGCTTTTTCCATGCAATGAATGCGCTAAGGCAATTATTCAGTCTGGAATCAAAAAGATTGTGTATAACTGTGATAAATACGCAGACCAGCCTTCTGTGATTGCATCAAAAAGAATGCTGGATGCGGCAGGTGTTGTCTATCAAAAATATGAAAAGACAAACAGAAAGATTGAACTGGAATTATAGGTACAAAAAAGTTTATATTAAAATAAAAAAATGAAGCAGAAAAAGGGTAGCTCTTGCCGTGTTTGGCTTGAACTACCCTTTTTATCAGCGATCAAACTGATTCAGAAGTGATTGATAGACGGAAAATTCACCGCTTTGAATACACTTTAAGAGTTCGTCGAGCTGTCTTAAAGACAGAATGAGCTGTTTTGGAGTGATCAGCTCTAACTCGCACGCATCGGCAAGTTCGTCGAGGTCAACGACTTCGATCTGCTCTCCCGGCTTTAAAATGACATCGGCCAGAAGATCCGTAAAGACGTAGGCGTTTTCGACAGGATCAAACGAATAGGTGATGATGTCGCAGTACCAGCACAAAAGTTGATTGTCTGCATCTAAAAATTTACTGATCTTGATTCCCTTATCAAGGCAGTAACAGGAGTATCCGTGGTGCAGATCTTTTTTTGGATGGAGCGTATTCCATTTTGTGATAATGAGCTTGTCATCCTGAAACAAAATGATATCATCCTTGAGCTGAACACACTCCTCTGGAATCAGACGTTTACGATAAAGAATAGGTTGATCCATATAATCCTCCTCCTTTGTGTTTCAAATTTTTTTGTCTCTATTATGATAAGACTTATTATAGCAAAATATCGAGCAGATATCTATAGTCAGAGCTTGACAAAAAACTTATTGTGACATAAAATAGCCTACAAGTAAATGAGACGATATGACGAAGAAGAGGATTAGTACACATGGAATGATTCACAGAGAAAAAATCCGCGGCTGAGAGATTTTTATGAAGGAAATGTAGAACCTACCTTGGAGTTCTGTATGAAAATACAGCGTGATCCCAGCGATAATGGGAGATGAGAGAATTGTGACAGTCACAGTTAATCAGGGTGGTACCGCCGAAGCCTTTCGGTCCCTTTTTGGGATGGAAGGCTTTTTTTTGTTGGAAAAGCGTCTTATGAAAACTGAAAAAATATAAACGGATTTGACCGTGAGAAAAGGAGAATGAGGCATGGCAAAAGAGAAAAAATTAGTAGCAGAGATTACTTCCATGGAAGAAGATTTCGCCCAATGGTATACGGATGTCGTAAAAAAAGCGGAATTGATTGATTACACAAGTGTAAAGGGATGTATGGTAATCAAACCGGCAGGATATGCAATCTGGGAGAATATTCAGCATGAGCTGGATCGCCGTTTTAAAGAGACTGGAGTAGAGAACGTATATCTTCCAATGTTTATCCCAGAAAGTTTACTTCAGAAAGAAAAAGATCACGTAGAGGGATTTGCACCGGAAGTGGCATGGGTGACACACGGCGGTTTAGAGCCTCTGCAGGAGAGAATGTGTGTCAGACCGACATCTGAGACATTATTCTGTGATTTTTATGCGAAAGAAATCGAGTCTTACCGTGATCTTCCAAAGGTATACAATCAGTGGTGTTCTGTTGTGCGCTGGGAAAAGACGACAAGACCATTCTTGCGTTCCAGAGAATTTTTATGGCAGGAAGGTCACACAGCACATGCAACTGCTGAGGAAGCAGAAGAGAGAACGATTCAGATGCTGAACTTATATGCTGATTTCTGCGAGGAAGTGCTTGCTATTCCTGTTGTTCGTGGACGCAAGACGGATAAAGAAAAATTTGCCGGCGCAGAGGCAACTTATACGATTGAATCTCTGATGCACGATGGAAAAGCTCTGCAGTCTGGAACAAGCCATAACTTTGGAGATGGATTTGCAAAAGCATTTGGCATCCAGTTTACAGATAAAGACAATCAGTTAAAATATGTTCATCAGACTTCTTGGGGAATGACAACTCGTATGATCGGTGCGATCATCATGGTTCATGGAGATAACAGCGGACTTGTTCTGCCTCCAAGAATTGCGCCGACACAGGTTATGCTGATTCCGATTCAGCAGAAAAAAGCAGGCGTTCTGGATA
>CBCTVZ010000003.1:0-45070 GCA_965150505.1 uncultured Robinsoniella sp.
CAGATATCAAAATCTGTTACGCAATAAAAGTCTAACTTTTTGGGGTCACTTCAAATAAAAATTGACGGCATACCTTTTTTATTATATTGACAGTCTATATACCGAGCGGTATAATGGATGCGTAAGGGGGTTAAATAATGGAAAATAGAGAAAATATCTTAAAATGTGCTTTAGATTTATTCTATGCCAAAGGCTACGATGCGGTTGGCGTACAGGAAATTGCAGAAAAAGCTGGAATCACAAAACCGACGCTCTATTATTATTTTGGCAGTAAATATGGATTATTGGAAACTCTTCTTACAACAAAGTTTAGAGAGTTCAGTGAACGTTTTCAGTATGCTGCGCATTATGATGGAGATATAACAGAAACTTTAAATCGCATTGCATCGGACTATGTAGATTATGCGGTAAATAATCAAAAGTTTTATATGATGTTGATGTCGATGTTTTATCTTCCGAGAGAAAATGAAATGTATAAAGTGGCACAGCCTTTGATAAAAGAGTTTTTCCGGATTATTGTAAAAGTATTTGAAGATGCGAAAGAAAAGCTTGGAAATATGAATAATAGAGAAAAACAATTTGCAATAGGATTTATAGGATTGATAAACTATTATCTGATTATGGTATGCGAAGAAAACGGGGGAAAAGAGATTACCATTACAGAGGAGACAATCAGATCTTTAGTTCATCAATTTATGCACGGAATTAATTCATAAAGATTGTCACACAATATAAGGGAAAGAGATAGATCGATAAGATCGAAAAAGAGTTATAAAAATAATAAAAAAATGAGTTAACTGGAGGAAAACAGCATGAACTATTGGTATGAGGAGGCAGTTTTTTATCATATGTATCCGCTTGGGATGACAGGAGCGCCAAAGAAGAATACGCAGGAGGAAGTGGTACATCGTTTTGAACAACTGATGGAATGGCTTCCTCACATAAAAGAAATCGGATGTAATGCAATTTATATCGGACCGCTGTTTGAGTCAAGCACACATGGATATGATACAAAAGATTATAGAACAGTGGACAGACGACTTGGCGATAATGAAGATTTTAAAAACTTCGTAAAAAAAGCGCATGAACAAGAAATCCGTGTCGTTGTGGATGGCGTGTTTAATCATACAGGAAGAGAATTTTTTGCTTTTCAGGATATACAGAAAAACAGAGAACATTCTGCTTATTGCAACTGGTATAAAGGAATTAATTTTGGATGGAATACATCATACAATGACGGATTTGGATATGAGGCATGGAGAAATTGTTTTGAACTTGTGAATTTAAACTTGAATGAGAGAGCAGTCAGAGATTATTTATTTGATGTGATTCGATTCTGGATTCATGAGTTTGATATTGATGGAATCCGACTTGACTGCGCAGATTGTCTGCCATTTGATTTTATGAAAGAAATGCGTAGTATGACGACACAGGAAAAACAAGATTTCTGGCTGATGGGAGAGGTAATCCACGGCGACTATGCAAGATGGGCAAATGATGAAACGCTTCATTCCGTCACAAACTATGAGCTTCATAAAGGTCTGTATTCCGGTCATAACGATCATAATTATTTTGAGATTGCGCATACAATAAGAAGACAGTTTGATGAAAACGGAGGAATTTACAGAGGAAGAAAATTATATTCTTTTGTGGATAATCATGATGTGGACAGAATATACAGCAAGCTGAATGAAAAAAGACAGATCTTGCCTGTTTATACTCTTTTATATACACTTCCAGGAATCCCTTCTATTTACTATGGATCAGAATTTGGAATAGAGGGAAGAAAAGAGGGTGGAAATGATGATCCGCTCAGACCGGCAGTTGATCTGGAAACTTTAAAAAGTCAGAATGAAAAGGAAGAACTGACACAGTGGATCAAGCAACTGGGTCAGATAAAGGCAGAAAATAAGGAATTGTCTTTTGGAAAATATAGGGAATTATTATTGACAAATCGTCAGTATGCTTTTGCCAGAGTGATGGATCAGGATGCAATAATCGTTGCAGTAAATAATGAGGAAAAAGAAGCAGATCTTTGGATTCCTATTCCAGTTGGAGCAAATCAGTACAGAGATGTCGTGACAGGCGAAGAGAAGACGCTTGAAAATGGAAAGATTCATATTCAGCTTCCAGCTTTTGGAAGTAAAATATGGAAATTGGTGAGAGACTAGAAGGCAAGAGACGGAAAATAGAAAATGTGGTACAGGTTATAAAAAATGAAGACAGATCAAGTGGTCTGATGAATAATAAATGAGGAGAGAAATATGGCGGCAACAAAAGAAGATAGAAAGAAAAAAAGAAGAAGCAGCGTTGCAGAAAAGAAAGTACAGACAGAAAAGGGAATGGAAGAGACCATCTGTATCACAGAATTGGATCAATACCTTTTTGGTCAGGGAACACATTATGATATTTATAAAAAATTAGGCGCGCATCCTACAACAAGAAATGGCAAGTCTGGCGTTTATTTTGCTGTGTGGGCGCCAAATGCAGCAGAAGTATATCTGTGTGGAAACTTTAATGGATGGGATGAAAATTCCCATCCAATGAAACGTTTAGAGCCTCTTGGAATTTATGAACTGTTTGTGCCTGAAATTCACACGGGAGAAGTTTATAAATATTTGATTGTAAGCAAAAATGGAAAGAAAACATATAAGGCAGATCCATTTGGCAATTATTGTGAGATGAGACCGGCAAATGCCTCCGTTGTGACGAATATTAATGGCTTCCATTGGAGCGATGAGACATGGATGAAAAAGAGAAGAGAGACAGATATGGATAAAAGCGCAATGGCTGTCTATGAAGTGCATCCTGGTTCTTGGAAGAAACATCAGGTGAGTGAGGAAGATCCAGATGGATTTTATAATTACAGGGAACTGGCTCATGCTCTGGGAGACTATGTAAAAGATATGGGTTATACTCATATAGAACTTATGGGAATAGCGGAACATCCATTTGATGGCTCTTGGGGATATCAGGTGACAGGATATTATGCGCCGACTTCCAGATACGGAACACCGGAAGATTTTATGTATTTTATTAACTATATGCACAAGAAAAAAATCGGAGTAATCTTAGATTGGGTTCCAGCGCATTTTCCGCGTGACTCTCATGGACTGGCTGAGTTTGATGGCACATGTCTGTATGAATATGCAGATCCAAGAAAAGGAGAACATCCTGATTGGGGAACAAAAGTATTTGATTTTGGAAAAAATGAAGTGAAGAATTTCCTGATTGCCAATGCTCTGTTTTGGGTAGAACATTTTCATGTGGATGGATTGCGAGTAGATGCGGTGGCTTCGATCTTGTATCTTGATTATGGACGGCAGGATGGCCAGTGGGTTCCAAATATCTATGGAGAAAATAAAAATCTGGAAGCGATAGAGTTCTTTAAACATCTGAACAGTGTTGTCCTCGGAAGAAATAAAGGGGTATTGATGATCGCAGAAGAATCTACTGCATGGCCGAAAGTTACAGGAAAGCCAGAAGAAGATGGACTTGGATTTTCCATGAAATGGAATATGGGATGGATGAATGATTTCTTGGAATATATGAAATTAGATCCATATTTCAGACAATATAATCACAATAAGATGACATTTACCATGACTTATACATATTCCGAAAAATATGTGCTGGTGCTGTCGCATGATGAAGTAGTTCACCTGAAATGTTCTATGCTGAATAAGATGCCAGGTTTGTATGATGCCAAGTTTGCAAATTTAAAGGCAGGATATTCTTTCATGATGGGACATCCGGGAAAGAAATTGTTATTCATGGGACAGGAATTTGCACAGCTTCAAGAGTGGAGCGAGGCAAGAGAACTGGATTGGTACTTGCTGGGTGAAGAAAAACACAGACAGATGCAGAACTATGTGAAAAAATTGCTTCATCTGTACCAGAAAGAAAAAGCGCTGTATGAATGCGATAACGATCCGATGGGATTTGAGTGGGTGAATGCTGATGATAACAGCAGAAGCATTTTCAGCTTTATTCGCCATTCCGCTGATAAAAAGAATAATCTTCTTTTTGTGATTAACTTTACGCCTGTCGCAAGACCGGATTATCGTGTCGGAGTTCCGAGAAAAAAACAATATAAACTGATTTTAAACAGCGATGATATTGAATTTGGAGGAAGCGGAAAAGTACAGCCAGAAGTGTATAAAGCAGTGAAAGAAGAATGCGATGGCAGACCATATTCGTTTGCGTATGATTTGCCGGCATATGGCGTTGCAGTATTTAAGTTCTGATAACGGAAAGCAGATGGTATGGGGAAAAGCAGTACCTATATGGCGCTGTGGCATTTCAGAAAGAAGCTTTTATAAGTCAAAGTAATTCAAAGCTTAAAATAGAACAGTAAAATAGAACAGATAGAGAAGATTACATTTAAAAAAATAGAAAAAATAAAATTAAAGAAAAAATAAAAAAACGGAGATGCTCTCTTACAGTGTCTCCGTTTTGTGATACAATAAAGAGAAAATAAAAAAGAAAGGCAGAAAAGATGCTTTACAGAGATTCGTTGATATGGTATGATAAAGAACATAAGTTCGTAAAAACGAATAAAAATCGCAATGATCTCAGATAGAAAAGCAGAGGAAAATGATTTGGAGACAATATATGAAGCATTGAAAAAATACGCAGATTCAGACGCATATCCGTTTCATATGCCGGGACATAAAAGAAAGATAGGATGGATTTTAGATCCATTTCATGTTGATATCACAGAGATTGATGGGTTTGATAATTTGCACTGTGCAGAAGGAATGATTCTAGAAGCACAAAAGAAGGCGGCAAGACTGTATCAGGCAGATGAGAGCTTTTATCTTGTAAATGGAAGCACAGCTGGAATTTTGAGCGCAATCTCATCGTGTGTGAAGAAGAATGGTAAGATTTTAATGGCAAGAAACAGTCACAAATCGGCATATCACGCAGTCTCTTTGAGAAATCTCGACGTTGTATATTTATATCCTGAAGTCATCTCAAAATATGGAATGAATGGGGGATATGATGCGGAAGAAATTCGGAGAATTTTGGAGTCCGATAATAAAATAGAGGCGGTATTTTTGACTTCACCGACATATGACGGTGTGGTATCGGATATCAGGAAAATTGCTCAGATCGTTCATCAGTTTCAGATTCCTCTTATTGTAGATGAAGCCCATGGAGCTCATTTTGGCATGGCAGAGGGATTTCCGCAAAGCGCTGTTAAAAATGGAGCTGATCTCGTAATCCAGAGTCTTCATAAGACGCTTCCCTCTCTGACGCAGACAGCGATTTTACACAGGAATGGAACAATAGTAGACAGAGACAGATTGATGAAATATCTTCAGATTTATCAGACTAGCAGTCCTTCTTATATTTTTATGGCGGCGATGGATGAATGCGTGACACAGATGATAAAAAATGGGGAAGAGCTGTTTCAAAATTTTCGGGAAAAGATTACGAATTTTCGGGAAGATACAAAAGATTTAAAGATGATTCACATTCCTTCAGAAGAATTAAAAGGAAAAAATGGCGTTTTTGATTTTGACTCTTCTAAACTGATTCTCTCTGTGAGAGAATGTGAAAAAAGCGGTAAATGGCTGATGGAGAAGCTGCGGGAAGAGTTTCATCTGGAACTGGAGATGGCAAGCGGTGATTATGCACTTGCCATGACATCCGTATGTGATGAGGAAGAAGGATTTTTGCGTCTTTCAGATGCACTGCATCGCATTGACAGAAAACTGTGTGAAGAAGAGAGAAAGAGAACGTCGGAGAAAAAAGAAGAGAGGATTTTATTTTCTCTGCAGAAGATGAAAAGCGCGCTTCGGATTGGTCAGATGGAAGAGGAAGAGCTGGAAAGACTTGGATGGGAAAAGTGTGTCGGAAGAATTTCAGGTGAGTATGCCTACTTGTATCCGCCTGGTATTCCATTGCTTGTTCCAGGTGAGATTGTGACAGAGAGGCTGATCAATCAGATTTCATATTATCGAGAAAGGCAATTCCGCATACAGGGATTGTCCGATTGTTCTGGAAATACACTTCTTGTATGCTCAAAAAGGATTTAAGATAAAGGGAAAAGTAAAAAGATGGGAAAAATTTTTTATATTATGGGTAAGAGTTCTTCTGGAAAAGATACGATTTTTCAGGAAATCTTTCGGCGACAGACATGGGATTTGAAAAAAATTGTTCTTTATACAACACGCCCAGCCCGTGCAGATGAGAAAGATGGCGAGGATTATTATTTTGTGAATGAGGAAATCCTCAAAAAGATGGAAATAACGGGACAAGTGATAGAATTGAGAGCATATCAGACGATTCATGGAGTTTGGAAATATTTTACAGCAGACAGTGAACAGATTGATTTGGAAAAGAACTCTTATCTGTCGATTGGAACATTGGAATCATACCGGAAAATTCGGGAGTATTTTGGAACAGAAAAAGTTGTACCGGTGTATATCGAGGTGGAGGATGGCGAGCGGCTTGCGCGCGCATTAAAGAGAGAGCAAAATCAGTCACAGCCAAGATATGAAGAAATGTGCCGTCGTTTCCTTGCTGACAGCAAAGATTTTTCAGAAGAAAATTTAAAAGAAGCAGGAATTGAAAAAAGATTTCAAAATAATAGAACCCTCAATGAGTGTGTAGAAGAAATATTAAAATATATCGAAGAAAAACAAAAAGAAAAATGAAAAGAAAAATAAAGGAAGTCAATTTGTAAAAGACTATGGTATAATAAAAATATGGTAAGAAAAAAAGCATTTGGAGCAAAACCATATCAGATTGCAGTCAGACAGCAAAAAAAATTATAGGAGAAAGCAGGTGAGAATATGCCTAATTTTGAAGAAATTATTGGTCATAAACAGATGATAGAGCATTTGAAAAATGCAATTCAGCTAGAAAAAGTTTCCCACGCATATATTTTTGAGGGAGAAAAAGGATGTGGAAAGAAGACAGTCTCAGAGGCGTTTGCGGCTGCACTTCAGTGTGAACATCAAGAAGAGGGAACGGACGCCTGCGGTACCTGTAAATCATGCAGACAGGCAGCAAATAAAAATCATCCGGATATTATTCATATTATTCATGAAAAGCCAAATAGTATCGGAGTAGAAGAAATCAGAGAGCAGGTTGTGAATGATATTCAGATTAAGCCATACAGCAGCAAATATAAAATCTATATCATTTCAGAGGCAGAAAAACTGACTGCTCAGGCACAAAATGCTCTTTTGAAAACAATAGAAGAGCCACCGTCATATGGAATTATTATATTGCTGACAAATAATGCCTCTGTTTTGCTTCCGACGATCTTATCCCGCTGTGTGGTTTTAAGTATGAAACCAGCGGCAGATAATCTGGTAAAGAAGTATCTGATGGAACATGTGGAAATTCCTGATTATCAGGCAGATCTTTGCGTTGCATTTGCACAGGGAAATGTGGGAAAAGCTGTTCGTCTTGCGGCATCAGAAAATTTTAATGAAATTAAATCAGCGGCTCTTCATTTGCTGAAAAATGCAAAGACAATGGAGATGAGCGATATTATCGCTTCTGTGAAAGCAATTTCTGAATATAAAATTGATATTCAGGATTATCTGGATCTGCTTGCCGTATGGTATCGAGATGTTCTTTATTTTAAAGCGACAAAAGATATCAATGGATTGATCTTTCAGGATCAGTATAAAGATATTATGAAGCAGGCAAATGAAAGTTCATATGAAGGAATCGAGGAGATTGTGGAAGGAATCAAAAAAGCAAATATTCGTCTGAAAGCAAATGTTAATTTTGATCTCACAATGCAGTTATTGTTCCTTCAGATAAAGGAGAATTAATAAATATGGTAAAAGTAATCGGTGTACGTTTTCGGAATGCGGGTAAGATCTATTATTTTGATCCGAAAGATTATGAGATCGAAAGAGGAGACCACGTCATTGTGGAGACTGCAAGAGGAGTAGAATATGGCTATGTAGTGCTGGACATCAGAGAAGTAGAGGAAGAAAAAATCACACAGCCGTTAAAACCTGTAATCCGAGTGGCAACACCGGAAGATGACAGCAAGGCAGAGGAAAACAGAGAAAAAGAAAAAGAGGCAAAACAGATCTGTTTTGAAAAAATAAAGAAGCATAATCTGGAAATGAAACTGATTGATGCAGAATATACATTTGATAATAACAAAGTACTTTTTTATTTCACAGCAGACGGCAGAATTGACTTTAGGGATCTGGTCAAAGATCTTGCGGCAGTCTTTAAGACACGCATCGAATTAAGACAGATCGGAGTGCGGGATGAGACAAAGATTATTGGAGGAATCGGAATCTGTGGCAGAGAATTATGTTGTCACACCTATCTTTCTGAGTTTGCCCCTGTGTCAATTAAAATGGCAAAGGAACAAAATTTATCGCTGAACCCGACAAAGATTTCTGGAGTGTGCGGCAGATTGATGTGCTGTCTGAAAAATGAAGAAGAGACATACGAGTTTTTGAACAGCCGTCTTCCGGGCATTGGAGATTTTGTGACAGCGGACGATGGTTTAAAGGGAGAGGTACAGAGTGTGAATGTGCTTCGCCAGATGGTCAAAGTATTAGTTGATATTGATGATGAGAAAGAACTGAGAGAATATCCAGTCAGACAGTTGAAATTTAAGCCAAAGAAGAAAAAAGAAAAAGTCAACATTGCCGACAAAGAGCTGAAACAACTGGAAGCGCTGGAAAGAAAAGAAGGGAAATCAAAATTAAATGATGAATGAGCTGCACCCTGGGGAACGTCTCGACGACCTGAATAGAAATGGATATAAAATCATTCAGAATCCGGAAAAGTTTTGCTTTGGTATGGATGCAGTACTTTTGTCTGGATTTGCAAAAGTAAAGACAGGAGAGAATGTTCTTGATCTGGGAACGGGAACAGGGATTATTCCGATCTTGCTGGAGGCGAAGACAGATGGAAAACACTTTACAGGGCTGGAGATTCAAGAAGAAAGTGCAGATATGGCGCGCAGAAGCGTATTGTATAATCATCTGGAAGAGAAAATCTCAATCGTACAGGGAGATATAAAAGAGGCTGACCGTTTGTTTGCGTTGGCTTCTTTTGATGTGATTACATGCAATCCTCCATATATGACAGGCAGTCATGGTCTGCTAAATCCAAATGTGCCAAAAGCCATTGCAAGACATGAAGTGAAGTGTACGTTTGATGATGTGGCAAGACAGGCGGCAAGACTGCTGAAACCGGGAGGACGCTTTTATCTTGTCCACAGACCGTTCCGACTTGCTGAATTGATTGTAACTTTAACAAAATATCATCTCGAACCAAAGAGAATGAAGCTGGTACATCCGTTTGCTGATAAAGAACCAAATATGGTTCTGATTGAGGCAATACGCGGGGCAAAACCAAGAATTACAGTGGAGTCGCCGCTGATCGTCTATCAGAAACCAGGTGTATATACAGATGAAATCTATCATATTTATGGGATGGGACAGGAACATTTTTGATTCCAGCCGAAAAGGAATGGACTTATCTACGATGATGGGTATTAGAGGTTTATAGTATGCAGGGAAAATTATTTTTATGTGCCACGCCAATTGGAAATCTGGAAGATATCACAATGCGTGTGCTGAGAACATTAAAAGAGGTTGATTTGATTGCAGCAGAAGATACAAGAAATAGTATTAAGCTGTTAAATCATTTTGAGATCAAGACTCCGATGACGAGCTACCATGAATATAATAAGATTGAAAAAGCGTATGATCTGGTAAATCAAATGAGAGCTGGAAAAAATATTGCGTTGATTACGGATGCAGGAACTCCGGCTATCTCAGATCCAGGAGAGGATCTTGTCAGAATCTGTTACGAAGAGGGAATTGAAGTTACTTCTCTGCCGGGAGCTTCTGCGTGCGTGACGGCATTGACGATATCAGGGCTGGCGACGAGAAGATTTTGCTTTGAGGCATTTTTGCCTTCTGATAAAAAAGAAAAACAGGAAATTTTAGAAGAACTCAAAACAGAGACAAGAACGATTATTTTATATGAAGCGCCTCATCGTCTCGTTCGCACATTGGAGGAATTAAAGGATGCTCTTGGAAATCGCAGAATTTCTGTGTGCAGAGAGCTGACAAAGAAACATGAGACGTGTTTTAGGACAACTCTGGAAGAAGCGGTTTCATTTTATAAAGAGCAAGATCCAAAAGGAGAATGTGTGATTCTGATCGAAGGAAGATGTCGTGAACAGATGAAGCAGGAAAAACAGGAAGAGTGGAAGATGCTTTCTGTAAAAGAACATGTGGATTACTATATCGATAAAGGAATGGATAAAAAAGAAGCGATGAAACAGGCGGCGAAAGATCGCGGTGTTTCAAAACGAGATATTTATCAAGAGTTACTGCAGGAAGAGTAGAGATTTTTACAATAATCATGAAAAGAAAAATCCCCGCATATAGTTTTTAAAACAGAGGGTCATTTGGAGGCGCGATGTTAAACTATCTGTGGGGATTTATGATTTTAATAGGGATTACATATGGAGCTTTTCAGGGAAAAATGCAGGAAATCACAGATGCAGCGTTAAACTCAGCCAAAGAAGGAGTTTCACTTTGTATTACCATGGCAGGAATTGTTGCTTTGTGGTGCGGAATTATGGAAATTGCTCAGAGAGCAGGACTGCTCTCATGGATGGAACAGAAGATGAGACCGCTTTTGCGATTTTTATTTCCGAGAATCCCTAAAGATCATCCTGTTTTAGAGGAGATCTCTGTCAATATGATTTCTAATTTTTTAGGACTTGGATGGGCGGCGACTCCGGCAGGACTGCGCGCGATGGATGGACTGCGAAAATTAAATGAGGAAAGATGCCAAAAATATGGCGGGATACCATCTGTGGCCAGCAATGAAATGTGTACGTTTTTGATTATCAATATTTCTTCTTTACAGCTCATTCCGGTAAATATTATTGCATACAGAAGTCAATATGGAAGTGTAAATCCGACTGCAATTTTAGGACCGGCGATTGTGGCGACGGCAATAAGCACAGGGGTAGCTGTTTTCTTTTGTAAGGTGATGGACAGAGAAAAGAAATAGAAAGAATATATTTGATATTCAGGATGAAAGCAGTCTATAATAAAAATAAACATAAATATAAAAAAACGTATGAAAAGGATGATTATGAGAAAAAAATTATATACAAAAATAATTGGTGGAGTGGCTGCTCTGATTGGTATATGGATAGGAACTCATTATGAATGGAATGCAAAAGCCGCTGAGGTCACTACAGTGAAAATGACACTTTTAAGACCATATTGTTCGGAGAAAGAATTTGCTCATGTTTTGGAAAAAATTAATGAGCGTTTGAGTGATCAACTTCAATTAAAATTAGATGTCGGCGTAATTGATTCTGGAAATGAAGAGTTGATGAAATATCTCGTTGACAATCCTGATGCAGATATTATTTATACGGGAGATTTTCAGGAAGCATTAAATGAAAATATTTTACTTCCGCTGGATGAGCTATTGGAGAACAATGGAAAGGATATCCTATCTATTATTCCTGAAAGGCATATGAAATATGGGCAGCGAAATGGAAAGCAGTATGGATTGTCTCCCAAGATTGAGATGGCAGTTGCTTGGGGCGTTGTGATGCGGACAGATTTGTTGGAAAAGTATGAGATTGATGCGCAGAAGATTCAGACGTGGGAAGATGTGGAAGAAGTGTTGGAGATAGTCACTGCAAGAGAAGCAAATCTATATGGAATTGTGGCAGATCTTCCAGTCGGTTTAAGCAATAATATTGTAGTGGTTGAAAAAATGGAACAAGGACTAAAAGCAGTAAATTATTTTGAATCAGATGATTTTCGAGAATGGGCAGAGATGATATATGAGTGGGGGCAAAAAGGGTATCTTTATGATCTTGACAATTATCGGTATGGATCAGGGTCAACACGCGGTTTACTGTATGAACTGATGAGGGAAGAAAAATTATTTTCCTATATCGTGAGATATAAACCCGGAATAGCGGATCAGGAGTCAAAAAATTTTGGGATAAAAATGGAAGAAATACAGATTACCCCAGCAACCATTACAAACCGTTTTTATGGGGGAGAATGGGGAATTTATTCAGGAAGCCCACATCCGGAAGAGGCGATGGAGATTTTGAATTTTCTTTATAAAGATAAAGAGATCAATAATCTTTTCTGTTGGGGAATTGAAGGAGAACATTATCTGAAAAATGAAGAAGGACGGCTGATTCCACCAGAAAAAGAACCAGAAATCCCATATTTTTTTAATCGCAACTGGATGATACCAAATGGGTACAGCGCCGATGCGTGGGAAGGCGATCTTTTCGATCTTTGGAGAGAAGTTGATGAATTTAATGAGGAAGCAGAGTATGCTCCTGATTTTGGATTTTGGTTTGATGATATGAAAGTGCAGGTAGAGATTGAACGGTGTCAAAATATTATTGACGCTTATCTCGGCGGATTTCTCTGTGGAAAGTTTAATCCGGATGAAATGATTCCAAGAATGCTTTCAGAGTTAGAAAATGCCGGAATAGACCGCATCATAGAGGAGATGCAAAAACAGTTGGATGTTTGGCAATCACAAAAGACAGAAAACAAATAAGACGGAAATTGAAAAGTTATAGACGGTTTTTTAAAAGAATTCTTTTTTCTCTTTCGATATAATAAAGACAACTTCAAAAAAGAGATTGAGATTACGAGAGGAGAAAATAGAAATGAAACGCAGATATCTTTCAGCAGTGTTGGCTGCTTCTATGGTTATGAGTTCTATGTCCGGAATGACAGTTTTTGCAAAGACAACAGATCCTGAAATTTCAGAGCGTGAGATTCAAAATTCTGAATTTTCAGCTCAGATTGCAGCAGAAGGAATGGTGCTTTTAGGAAACAACGATTTGAGCGATGGGAAAAAATCATTACCGATTAGTACAAAGACAGTTGCTTTGTTTGGAACAGGAGCTGTTGCGACGATCAAAGGCGGAAGAGGTTCAGGAGCTGTAAATAATCGAGAGACAAAAAGTCTGTATCAGGCGCTTGTAGAAAATGGATATACTGTGACAACAGCAGGAACAGATCCTTCTGATCCGGGAGACTACATTATGAAGTATGTGGACGAGCTAGAGAGACAGTCTGAACTGGAAAATGGTGTCGGAAATTATATTGTTGCAGGCGGTGGACTTGGCGTTGCCGGCGCTATTGAGACAGAAGTGACAGATGAGATGATTGAAGCCGGAAAAAAAGATTGCGATACAGCAATTTATATTATTGCGCGTGATTCTGGTGAGAACTGTGAAAAATCAAATGTTCCTGGTGATTATTATGTGTCTGAATTAGAGTATAAAAACTTGAGAAAAGTTGCCGAAAATTTTGAAAATGTCATCGTAATGTTCAACACAGGAAATGCTCTTGATACAAACTTTTTTAACGGCAAATCTCCATACAGTGCAGAAGAAGGAGAATATGTAAAAATGAATCTGCCGGACAATTTTGCATTTGATGCAGATCAGTTTGACAGAGAGAAACATATGTATTATGTTCCAAATCCAGAAGAAGGAGAAGTGCAGTCAGCAGTAGGTACAGGTATTGTAAACGGCGTATCTATGACCTTGATTCCAGAGGATGCAGAGTTTGATTATGATTTAGCTGATCCAGTGACAGACAAGACAAGCATCAGTTCTACAGCTGGATATTATTACTGGGACCCTCAGTATGGTACAGAAAATACAGCGCTTACCACACCACGTTATAGAAGCGTAATTTTTAATCATTATCAGGACTTTTTCTATACTTATAACAGTGAGACCGATACATATGAACCAGTAGCAAAAGATGTCCGCTATGATAAAAATACCGATTACTATATGTACAATGTATTCCGCAAAATTGAAGGCTTGGATTCTCTTTTATATGTTTCACAGGCAGGGCAGAATGGCGGACAGGCAATCGTTGATATTTTAAATGGAACGACAAGTCCATCTGGAAAACTGACCGATACGATTCCAGTTGATTACTATGATCTGCCTTCTTCTCAGTATTTTGCTCATAACGATGGAGTGGCTACCGATGAAGATTATATAGATGATATCTATGTCGGATATCGTTACTTTGATACATTTGGCGTAGAACCAGCGTATCCATTTGGATATGGACAGTCTTATACAACATTTGAGACAAAAGTAGACCGTATCACAGCAGATGAAGTGAGCGTGGAGGGAAATAAATCAACAGGAAAAATTACAGTGACTGCAACTGTAACAAATACTGGCGATACAGCTGGAAAAGAAGTAGTAGAGGTTTATTACTCTGTACCAGCGACAGAATTAGATGAGCCGGCAAAAGAATTGGCTGATTATGCAAAAACAGATCTCTTACAGCCGGGAGAAAGTCAGACAGTAGAAATAAGTTTTGATATTGCTGATATGGCTTCTTATGATATGGAGACAAGCACTTATATTCTTCCAGCAGGCGAATATGTAATTCGTGTTGGAAATTCCTCAAGAGATCATGAAGAAGACGCATATAATACACTAAAAGCAGTTGGAAAATTGAGCTTGAGTGAGACAACAGCAATTCAGCAGCTGAAGACGATAGAGCGTGGTATTACGACAGTAGAGGGTATTTTAGTAAATGATGGATCAAAGTCTATTTATGCTGGGGAAGATACAAGCGATCTTGAGACAGTAGAAATTACATTTGAAGATGGATATGAAACACCGACAGTTGAATACAATTCTGAAGATACAACCGTCTATGTGTCAGATTCTACAATGGAAGAATATGCAAAATATTTGGCGCTTGATGGAATTGAAGAAATTGTGGATGGAGCAGAAGGCGAGGTTTCTTACGAAGCTTATGTCGGAGATCAGATATCTTATAAAGTAAATGTGAAAAAGTTTGATGGAGATTACAGCCAGTATACATTAAAAGATGTAAAAGAAGGCACGATTAGTCTGGAAGAATTTGTATCTGCTATGACCGTAGAAGAATTATCAAATCTTGTAGTGGGACAGGCAGGAGGTGTTGTTCAGGGTGCAGCAGGAGAGACATACCAGAATGCAGAAAAAGGAATTACACCTATGGTACTTACAGATGGACCGGCCGGAATCCGTGTCACTCCTGAATATCAGGATGAAAATGATGGAAATACATACTACCAGTATTGCACAGCATGGCCAGTCGGCGCGCTTGTGGCAATGACATGGGATAAAGATCTGATTCGTCAGATGGGCGCTTCAGTAGGAGATGAGATGCTGGAGATGGGATCTACTTTATGGCTGGCGCCAGGTATGAACCTTCACCGCAATCCATTATGCGGACGTGGATTTGAGTATTATTCAGAAGATCCAGTTGTGACAGGTACAACAGCTTCTTATATTACACTTGGCGTTCAGTATGGTGTTGATGCAGAACCGACCGATGAAAATTATCGCGGTATCGGCGTTACATTAAAACATTATTATGGAAATCAGCAGGAAACATTCCGCCAGTTCACAAACAATAATATCACAGAACGTGCGGTGCGTGAACTTTATCTGAAAGCGTTCCAGATGGCTGTTGAAGATGCAAATGCTGCTGCAATTATGACATCTTATAACTTGAATCAGGGAATCCCAGATGCAGATGATTATGATCTTTGCACTGTTCTTCCAAGAGAAGAGTGGGGATTTGATGGTTTAATCATGACAGACTGGGGCGGTGGAAGTGCAACACCTGGTATCATGATGCACGCAGGAAATGATCTGATTATGCCAGGAAGAGCGCCTCAGGTTATCACAACTGCACTGGAAGGAACTGCTTTAAGAACAGGAAAACAGGAAGAACAAGAAGGACCGGAAATTCGTGTCAGCATTGGCGATGTGCAAAAGAGCGCAATGCACATTCTGAATGTTGTAATGAACACGGTAGAATTTGAAAACTCTCTGACAGCAGAAGTGACAGAAAATACAGAAGAAAAACAGATCTCATTTGAAATTGCAGATGAATTTAATAACATTGTAAATGCGATTGAACTGAAAGTAGGAGCTACTGCTCAAAATAAAGCAAGAACTGCAGAAGAAAATGCAGAAGTGACCTACACATCAAGTGATGAAGCTGTAGCAACAGTAGATGAAAATGGAACTGTGACAGCAGTTGCAGCAGGTACAGCAACGATCCGAGCATCTTTGTCTGAGACACAATATGCAGAATATCATGTTACTGTTACAGAATAATTGTTTTGTCAAAAATCACATGATAAAAGAGCGCAAAAGAGCATAAAAATTTTTAAAAATCAGAAAATCCTTTTTAAATGCCCGAATCCTCCTATTACACAGGGGATTCGGGTATTTTTCTTTTTCGATAAAAAAGCATAGACTTTTCAGAAAAACAACAAGATAATATAAATATCATACCATACAAAATAATATACAAAATGAAGAAGGAAATCAAATATGAAGCTGAGGAGAGAAAAGAGAAAAAAAGGAAATATCAAAAAATATTTCATCTTCTGTGCCATGTGTTTTGTTTTGCCGATTATTATTTTTATGACAGTCAGCAATCTGTTTGCGGCACATTTGATGATGGAAAAAATTGCAGCTTCTGTAGGGAATACAGCTGTATTATATGCTCAGTATCTGGATGAGAAAATGGTAACACTCGATCATTATTTGATTAATTTGGGAATGAATCATGTCAGCTTTTCAGAGTTTGCCTCAGCACAGGAAGAATCAGAGATATGGCTTTCTGGAAATAGGCTGAAAAATCAAGTCAGCAGTGATGAATCTTTGTACGAGACCATTTCAGAAGGAATGTTTTTTTATCAGAAAAAAAGTAAAACGTTAATGAAGCATACGAATACGGTTGAAACCTTAGAACAGCAGAAAGCGATTGAAGATAAAATTAAAACCTTAGTAGGAAAAATTGAAGAAAGCCAGCGCTCTATTACCGCTGAGTGGTTTTCAGGGAACATTGGAAATGAATATTATATATTCCGAATTTACAACTATAAAGGTGTCTATTACGGAAGCTGGTGCAATGTAGACAAGATTCTGGAAAACTTGGTTCGCATACAAATCGAAGATTCTGAAAAAATATTGCTTTTGAATTCAGAAGGAAAGCCTCTAAGTTCGTGGGAAGAATTGGAAACCGTTTCTGATCTAAATAAAGAATCTTCTAGTTATACGGTAGATGGAAAAAATCACCGCTACATGATTGTAAAACAACCGATATGGAAAGAAGCATATTACCTTACGATCTTTATAAAAGATCAAGATCTTCAGAATGGTATTCAGTCATTAATTCAAAATATGATTATTCTTTTAATAATTTCTATTTTTCTCTTGATTGTATTTTTAAATTCTACAAAAAAGAGAATTGGAAATCCGATTAAAAATTTGTCCGGCAAGATGAAGCAAGTAGAAAAAGGAGATTTGACTGTAACTTTACCAGCAGAAGAGCGGATGCAGGAATTTTCTGAAATGAATATCAGTTTTAACAGCATGGTGCAGGAGATTAAAAATTTAAGAATACAGGTATATGAGGAGATCCTTCAAAGGCAAAAGACGGAACTGGAATTTTTGCAGATTCAGATTAAGCCGCATTTTTTTATGAATGCGTTAAATTTGATTTTTAACTATGCCAGAATGGATGAAATTGCGGCGGTAAAGGCAATCACAATGAATCTGGTTCGCCATTTCCGATATACGCTTTACGGAAAAAATCTTGTCACGATACGCGAAGAGATTTCATTTATTCATAATTATCTTGAAATTAATGAATGGAAAAACAGAGACAGTTGTTCGGTGAATTTTATTTCCTATATTCCAGAAGATTTGGAAGAGATTCAAATTCCAATTTTGGCAATTCAGACGTTTGTAGAAAATAGTATAAAATTTGGAGAAAATGAAGAAAATCAGACAGAGATTGTCGTATCAGCAAAAAAAAGGGAGGATGATGCCATCCGCCTTTCGATTTGCGACAGTGGCAAAGGATTTGAAGAACAGACACTTTTATGTCTGAACAGAGGAGGACGGATTGAAGATCAGCCAGGAAGACATGTGGGAATTGAGAATGTGAGAAATCGTATCCGGATTTTGTACGGAGAGAATGCTTCGCTTCGATTTTATAATAGAAACGAAGGAGGAGCGGCAGTAGAGATTATCATACCAACGGAGGTGAAAGAAAAAGATGAACTTATTGATAGTCGATGATGATGCAGTGGAAGTTCAAATTATCTGTGGAATCGTGAAGAAAGAAGAACTGGGAATTGATCAGATCTTTTACGCATATCGTACGGCGCAGGCAAGAAAGATTGTGGAAGAAAATCAGATCGAGATTATCGTATGCGATATAGAAATGCCAGGAGGAAATGGATTGGAATTTCTCGATTGGCTTCAGGAGAGGGAACATACATCATGTAAAATTATTTTAACTGCCTATGAAGAATTTGGATATGCAACGTGGGCGATGCGCGCCGGCTCTATGGATTATTTATTAAAACCTGTAGAAGATGAACAACTGAATAAAGTATTAAAAAAAGCGGTAGGTATTCAAAAAGAGATCATTCGTAAAAAGCAGATATTAAGCGGTGGAAAAAATCAAATGATTCGGAACAGAGAGATTTTTTTTGAAGAAATCGTAAATGGAATTATCGAGGAAAGCGGGCGTGTGCTGCAAAGAGAAGCAGACTTTAGGAAAATAGAAATGGAGATTGATCTTTCTTATTTGCCAGTGCTGTTTTGTCTGAAAAAATGGCCGCCGCTTCTAATGGAATATGATCAGAAGTTTCGTCATTTCATCATGAAAAATATTGCATATGAAATTTTTGAAAAAATCACACAAAAAATAGTCTGCATAGATATTCACAGTCGTGGAATCGGAGTAATTTTTTGCGGAGAGACAGATCAGGAGCAGATACATAAAATCAGTAAAGAATATATGAATACGTTTCATAATTATTATGGAGAATATCTCTGTGGATATCTGGGAATACAGACGGATATGAAAGGTCTGAGACAGGAAATGCAGAAATTGGTCCAGATAGAGAAGAATAATCTGACGCATGAAAATCAGTTGATCATAGGAAAGATCGTTCAGGAAAACGCGAATCAAAATACAGCAACATTTGATATTGGAAAATTTAGATTTTTGATGTTTGCAGGAAAAATACAAAGCGCGGCAACTCTGATTATGGAAGAGCTGAACCAATATAAAATGAAATCGGATTTTGATGGGAAAATGCTGAAAAAGTTTCAAAATCAGATCGTACAAGAAATTTATTTGATGATCCATGAAACGAAAACAACAGGGGATGAGATTTTTATTTCCAGACAGTATCAGGAATTAAGAGAACAGTCTTTACTGACATTAGAAGATTTTAATAAATGGCTTTTATGGCTTTTGTATCAGGTAAAAGATCTTATGTCGGAAAGAAGAGATAAAAATACTCCTGTGGGTCAGGCAAAATGTTTTATTGAAGAACATCTCGATGAGGAGATGAACTGCAAGGATGTTGCAGATGCAGTCCATTTAGATTCCGATTATCTCTCAAAATTGTTTAAAAAAGAAACCGGCATATCCATGTTAAAATATATCCACAAAGAACGGATTAATCTGGCAAGTAAATTGTTATCATTGACAGATCAATCTGTCAGCGATATCGCAATGCAGACAGGATATACGAATGCTTCCCATTTTGCCACTGCTTTTAAAAAAGAAACAGGAATGTCTCCTTTGGAGTATCGCAAGAAAGAAGAAAAATAAAAATGTATTTTAGGATTGCCCAGTTTTTATCGACTTCTCCTGAAAAAATCGGGAGATGGTAAACGTTAAAAAGCTGGGCAAAAATATTTATAAAAAATATCACTTACTATAGACAAAATGCAACAAATAATATATAATACAATTAAGATCAAAAAATAAATCAAAAAAATTCCAGCCATTCGGCAAAAAAATTCCAAATCAAAAAATTCCAGAATAAATAATTTTCAAATCAAAAAAATCTAAAATAAAAAATTTTCAGAACAAAAAAATTTCACAATAGAATAAAAATTAAAAGAAGCCTTTAGAACGAAAATCAAAAATGAAGACAGAAATAAAAACAAAAAACAAAGGTAAGAAACAAAGATAAAAAAACGGAGTTTTAAATAGAGGGGGGAAATGGAAAAATTAGTATACAAAATATTTTTTTGCTGGGAATAACAGCGGGCGCGGTGGTGACAGATCTAAGGGAACAGAAAATAAAAAATAGCTGGATACTGGGCGGACTGGTCGTAGGTATTGGGATTCAAATTTCGGGAAAAGGGAGTATAGGAGTTTTTTCGGCTCTTTTAGGCATCATAATCCCTCCTGTCTTATTATGGACCGCATTTTGTGAACATTGGATAGGAGCTGGAGATATTAAATTATTTTCTGTGTTAGGCAGCATTTTGGGAATAGGGAGAATACTGGAATGTATGATGGCGGCAATGGTATTTGGAATTTTATATGCCATGATTTGTTGGAGTGTAAATAAAAAGAAGAAGACGATACGCTTGGCTGTACCAGTCTTATGCAGTGTTATTTGTGGAGTAGGAGGACTTTATTGAGAGAAGTTTTTGCTGTCTGTGACAGGGAAGAGATTTATGCGGAACGTCTGGCACACCATTTAAAAAAGAAGCAGGGAATACCGTTTGATATGGTAGTCTTTACAGATATAGAAAAATTTTGGAAATATGAATTGGAAAATCAGATCGATCTTTTATTGATTCATTGCGATATGGCTGATGAGACAAGGATAGGAAGTTTTGAAGGATGCGCAATATTGTTATCAGAAGGAGAAATAAAATCGGAATTTTTGCAGTATCCGGCATTGTATAAATACCAGTCTTGCGATCAAATTTTTGAGGAAATTACAAAAATTTATTCGGAATATAGAAGTAAAAAAGGGGAGGCAGAAAAAAGAGAACATAGATTGAAGAAAAATGCAGAATTAATCGCGGTCTATTCCCCAGTACGGCGATGTGGAAAGACAAAATTTTCTATAACATTGGGGCAGATTTTGGCGGAGAGGAAACCTACGTTATATTTGAATTTAGAACCAATCTCTGCGTTTATGAGATCGAAAGAAGCAGAATGTCAGACAGATTTATCAGATCTTATCTATCTGTTTCGTCAAGAACCGCAAAATTTTTTATATCATATGGGTGGCATGACAAGAAAGATTCGGAAACTGGATTACATTCCTCCAGGGATGGGATGGGAGTGGGGAAAGGTAGAGACAAAGGAATGGATTCAATTAATAGAAGAGATTTTTTCATACAGTATATATGAAATGATTATTTTAGATGTGGACGAAAATATAGGGGACTTGCCAGAACTTTTAGATGTCTGTAAGAAAATTTATATGCCAGTTTTGGAGGAGAAGACAGCAGAGGAAAAAGTGATGCAATATGAAAAAATGATCGTAAAAAGTAAAAAAGAAAGTCTTTTTCAGAAGACAGAAAAGATTTATCTTCCATACGTTACAGAGTCAGATTCGGAAAGTCTTTTTTTTGGAAAAATGGGGCAGTTTGTAAAGGAAATTTTAAAAGATGAGAGATGAAAAAGAGAGAAAGACAGAATATATGAAGCAAAAACTTCGCAGTGAAATAGAGGGGATAAAAAATATCAATGATCAGAAAATCTATAATCAGATTGATCAGATTATTCTGCGAGAAAGCAAAGAAGAATATATGACGTTGGATCAAAGACAAGAAATTAGAAAAAATTTATTTAATGCGGTCAGAGGTCTTGGCTTATTACAGGATTTGATTGATGACGATGAGATTACAGAGATTATGGTGAATGGGACGGAAGCCATTTTTATTGAGAAGGCAGGTGAGATGAAAAAATGGAAATATCGATTCACTTCAAAAAGTCATCTGGAAGATTTGATTCAGCAAATTGCGGGAAGATGCAATCGGATTGTGAATGAAGCGAATCCTGTGGCAGATGCCAGATTAGAAAATGGGGATCGTGTCAGCATTGTTTTGCCTCCGGCGGCAGTCAACGGACCAATTTTGACAATCCGACGTTTCCCGAAGCATCCGATCTCTATGGGGGATTTGATTGCGTGGAACAGCATTACACAGGAAGCGGCAGATTTTTTGAAAAGGCTGGTGGAGGCTGGATACAATATTTTTATCAGTGGCGGCACAGGTTCAGGAAAAACAACATTTTTAAATGCGTTATCTGATTTTATTCCGAAGCAGGAGAGAATTATTACGATTGAAGATAATGCGGAACTTCAGATTCAGGGAGTGGAAAACCTTGTGCGAATGGAAGCGAGAAAGGGACATTTTTCAAAAGAAAAAGATATTACTATTCGAGATTTGATAAAGGCAAGTCTGCGAATGCGTCCAAACAGAATTATTGTGGGAGAAGTCAGAGGGGAGGAAGCGATCGATATGCTTCAGGCAATGAACACGGGACATGATGGGTCATTAAGCACGGCTCATGCAAATAATCCGCGCGATATGATGATGAGACTGGAGACAATGGTACTTATGGGAATCGAACTTCCAATCTCAGCGATCCGCAGACAGATCGCAGGAGGAATTGATATCATGGTTCATTTGGGGAGAAGAAGAGATCATTCACGCAAGGTATTGGAGATTGTAGAAATCACAGGATATGACTGTGAAAAAGAAGAAATTCAGACACAGATTTTATACGAATATGAGGAGATGAGTAAGATAAATATGGGCGGTCTGATAAAAAAAGGAAACTTGAAAAATATAGACAAATGGCAGCGATACAGTCAAAGTAAAATGGGGGAGAGAAAGCAGAATGGAGAAGAAGTTTTACCAATATAAAAAAGAAGAATATGTAAAAGGAACGATACAATTTTTAATATTTGATTTCATATTTTGCTTTCTATTTTATCGCTCTGTGATCCCTGTAGTTTTCTTTTTATCTGGATTATGGATTTATCAGAGAGAAAGAAAAAGAAATTGGATTGAGAAACAGAAAGAAAAGGCAGAAGAGCAGTTTTTAGATGGAATGCGCGCTGTCAGCAATGCGCTGTTTGCAGGATATTCTATAGAAAACGCAGTCGGAGAAGGGGCAAAAGAATTGAAAAAAATGTATGGAGAACAGGAAAAGATTGTTGAGGAATTTGATCGGATCAAGACGCAGATGGAGCTGAATCAGACGATTGAAAAATTATTTTATGATTTTGCAGAGAAAAGCGAGCTGGAATCGATAGCAGACTTTGCACAAGTATTTGCAGCGGCAAAGAGAACGGGTGGAAATCTGTCTGAGATTATCCAAAATACAAACGAATGGATCTTGGAAAAAAATGAAACGAAAAGAGAAATCAGGATATGTATTGCTGCAAAAAAATCAGAACAAAGGATTATGAGCATAGTTCCATGCCTGATTCTTGCATATGTTGGGATGACTTCACCTGAATTTTTGGATTGCCTTTACCACAATCTGCTAGGGATTCTTATAATGAGTGTCTGTTTATTTGTTTATCTAACAGCATTTGTGATAGGAAAGAAATTAGTAGAAATTGAGGTATAAAAAGATGCAGATTGGCATAGTTCTGTTGGGAATTTATGGGATTTTATTTTTGATATCTGGAAAAATTAAACTGGAAAAACAGTATAAAAAATGGGAAATTCCTTTTTATAAACTGACTGCATTTTTGCAGAAAAAAATTAAGAAAAAAAGAAAAAATAACAATAAAAAACAACAATTACAATCGCTTTGGACAACACACCGAATTACATGGGAAGAATATGAAACAAAAAAAATAGCGGTAACATTGATGATTTTATTTGGAACATTATGTGTCAGTGTGATGGTATCTGTAGTTGATAAAAATGAGGCAAAAATCATTTCTTTTTTAAAACGTCCTCTATATGGGGAGGCGAAAAGAACAGAAGAATTAGATGTCTGGGTAGAAGAAAAACAAAAATATAAAATACCAGTTTCTGTGCAGGCGAGAAAATATTCTGCTGAGGAAGCGAGACAAAAAGTAGAGATTGCATTATCTGAATTGGAGAAAGTGATAAAGGGAGAAAATACGACTTTAGATGAAGTACGAAGTGATTTGATTCTGCCTGAAAGTATGCAAAATGGAGCAGTGCAGATCGAATGGACTGTGATACCGTATGGAATTATATCACAGAGAGGAGAAATTCTAAAAGAGACAAAGGAAGAAGGTGAAGTTGTTAAATTAGAGGCGATGCTCCAATGTCAGGAAGAAAAAGCAAGTTATAGCGTGTTTGCCAGAATCTTTCCAATAGAAAGGACAGAAGAGGAGGATATGATCTTTAAAATTGAAAATGCGGTAAAAGAACAAGATGAAAAGGAGCGTGATCAGGAAAAAATAACATTACCTGAAAAGCTGGATGGAAAAGAAATGAGATGGGAAAAAACTAGAATACCATCAGGAATCATCATCTTAGTTTCGGGAATCATATCGGCATTTTATTTTTGGAATCAAAGAGATCAAAAGTTGGAAAAAATGGTAAAAAAAAGACAGGAGCAGTTAAAGAAAGATTATGTTGTCTTATTGTTTAAAATAAGGATGCTTTTAGGGGCAGGCATGACAATAAGAGGAGCATTTATGAAGATTGCATCACAATATGAAGAGCGAGAAAGAAAAGATATTCGCTATGTATATGAAGAGGTGGTTCATGCGTGCAGAGAGATGGAAAACGGATTGCCAGAAGAGGTGGCATATGAACAGTTTGGCCAGCGGTGCGGTCAGCCTAGATATTTGAAATTAGGACATATTTTAGCACAGCATTTAAAAAAAGGCATGGAAGGATTGGAAGAAATTTTGGAGCAGGAAATGCAACAGGCACAGGAAGAAAGAATTGAACTGGCAAGAAAAAAGGGGGAAGAAACAGGAGTTAAATTGTTGATCCCGATGGGGATGATGCTGATTGTAGTATTAGCAGTTTTAATGATTCCAGCATTTTTAAGTATCTAAAAGCTATTTTTTATAAGGAGGTAAAATCATGAAAAATTGGAAGAGATTTTGCATGGAAGAAGATGGAATAGGTGTCGTAGAAGTAATCTTAATTTTGGTCGTTTTGATTGGTTTGGTATTGATTTTTAAGAGCCAACTGACAAGCCTTATTGGAACAATTTTTGAAAAGATTACAAGTCAAAGTGGAAGTATCTGATGAGATAAGAGAGAAAGGAAGAAAATGAAATAGAATGAAAAAAAGATGGTATCGCGGAAGTATTACAGTGTTTTTAACTTTGATTTTTGTTCTGTTTCTATCATTGATCTGTACTGTTTTGGAGAGTATTCGAGTAGAGGGAGCAAAAGTACGCAGTGCAGCCTGTCTTGATCTTGGATTGTTTTCTTTGTTTGGAGAATATGAGAGAGATTTATTTTCTGAATATCATGTACTTTTTCTGGATGGAAGTTATGGAACAGGAAATTTATCAGAAGAAAAAATGGAAACGAGACTGAAATTTTTTATAAATCAGAATGAAGATGTACGAGAATCAGGATCAGAAATAGATTGGTTTCGCGTAAATAATATAGAGACAGATATAAAAGAATATTTTCTGGCAACGGATGAGGGAGGAAAACCTTTCATGGATCAGGCATTGCTGTTTATGGAAGGAGTAGAGGAAAAAAGACAGAAAAAGAATGTGACAAAGGAAGCAGAAGACATCCGTAAAAAAATTCAAATTTTAAATCAAAAGGAAAAACAACTAAGAGCATTCTGGGAAGAAAGTTATTTAAAAGAAAAGAAAATATTTGGATATGATCCTATAAGCTGGCTTGATCTTCAGCGAGATAAAGAGGAGCGAAATGAGGTGATACCATCTTCTTTTTTGATTTCTAAAAGAGAAATATCAGGCTTTGAAAAAGTGAGGGAGCGTTCTAAAAATCAAGGAAGTATGAAGATTCCAGAAAGAAAAGGAAAAGAGAAAAATTTGTTTAAAAATTATCTGTTTTTTACGTTTGGAAATGCACTGGAACAAAAGGAAAGAAAAGCTCTTTTATATGAATTGGAATATTTTTTGGGCGGATATAAAACAGATGAACAAAATATAAATTACATAGTCAAGGAGCTTTTAAAAATAAGATGGGCGGATAACTTTTTTTGTCTCCTTCAAGATACTGCAAAAAGAAAAGAAGCAAATGAGATGATACAGTATAGAAAGAGAAAAATGGAAAAGAAAGAGAATAAAAATAAGAAAAAGAAGGAAACAGAGATAGAAAAAGAAAAAACAGATGAGAGGACAGAAGAACTGATTCTTCTTATATGGGCATATCGTGAGAGTCTAAATGATCTCAAAAAACTGTTTGAGGGAGAGTATATTTCATTTCAAAAAAATGAGGAGGAATGGGAAATACAAAACGCTGAATTTTGGCAGGAAGATAAGATAGAAAAGAAACAAAACTCAGGAGAGGGCTGGAATTATGAAGATTATTTGTGGCTTCTATTTGAGAAAAATGAACAAGATGATTTGCCTATGAAAGCGCTTGATTTAATAGAATGGGAGTTGAAAAGCCGTGAAGAAACAAAATATTTTTGCACTGACTGCTGTGTAGGGGGAATAGCAACGGAAGCATTATGGCAGATTGAACCTGTATTTTTTAGAATCACATCTGCATTTTCAGGGATTCGTGCGCAGGCAATACAGCATCGAACGCAAGGCAGCTTTTTTTATGGAATGGGGGAGTGATCGGGATGTTCTTTCACCGTAAAAATTTAAAAAGAAAGGAAAAGGGCTCTCTCCCCGATAAAATAAAAAAAAGCGGTGAGAGAATATCCCCATCATTCTTCCAGAAAAGAAGAAAAGCAAGTATGACAGTTGAGATGATATGCGTTCTTCCAATCTTTTTATTATGTATAGCAGGATTTTTTCAGATTGGAACAGGACTTTTAAATGCAGTTTCTGCACAGACAGAGTTAGTGCATGAGATCAAACAAAAAGCAACAGATCTTTCAGTAAAATGGTGGCAGGAAGAAAGAAATGACAAGATAGGAATCATTCAAGAAGAAAAACAGACTGTATTTGGGGCAGTTGGTTTTTTGATTTCATCAAGATGGACACAGCGGTTTTCAGTACAGACATGGATAGGAAAAGATCCTCATTTAAGAGTGGGATTGACGGGAGAGGCAGAAGAAAAAGAGATGGTTTATATCGCTTTAGACGGGGAAGTATACCATCAAGATCCGAAATGTACGCATATTCATCTGTCCATTCATTCGACAGATAAAATAAAGTTGGAGACCATGAGAAATCAAAACGGAGAGAGGTATCATGCGTGTGAAGAATGTGGAGGAAAAGGTGATATTGTATATATTACGGATTATGGAAAGAAATATCATTCTTCTTTGGAATGCTCTGGTTTAAAAAGAAGTGTTTTGAAAGTTCCAGTCGGACAGGTAGAGAATAGAAGACCGTGTTCGAGATGTTTTTAGAAGAGATAGAAGAGGAAAATCAACATGGAAAGATGGATTGTGACAGGAATTTTGACGATATCATCGTGGACAGATTTAAAATGGAAAGCTGTGCCGTCGTGGTTGTTTGCGGTATCTGGAATGGGAGGATTTTTGTATGCTTTGATTGAAAATAGAGGAAAAGCATATTGGATTTATTGGACATTCAGCAGTGCGACAATTTTGACTGTATGCAGAATAACAAAACAGAAAATAGGATATGGAGATGGATTGATGTGGAGCATCACCTCGTTATATCTTGAAATATGGAAAAATATAAAAGTATGGATGACAGCATTTACTATTGCTTTGCTCTTTTCTGGAACAGCGTTTATTTTAGGAAAAATAGATAGAAAAACAGAAATACCATTTCTTCCTTTTTTGACCGTAGCCTATCTCTTAGGATAATGGAAGGGGGATAAAAAATGAAGAAATGTGAGGGAGAACAAAAAAGATGGAAAGCGGTTTATACCGTAGAGACAGCCATTTTGATGGGAATTTTGCTTCCCGTTTTAGCAGGAATTTTATGGATCAGTATATTGTTATATGAAAAAGGAGTATTACAGGGCGCTGTCTCACAAAATGTGTTATTGGAAAATATGAAAGAAGAAAAAGGAGCAGAGACAGAAAGAACCATATCGAAAGAGAAGCGTCTCGGAAAAGCAAAATTGTATTTTAAAATTGCAAAGATAGATGAAAAAGTGATTGCACAGGGAGAAGGATGCGCGTCAGTACCTGGAATAGTATCTATATTTTTTCAAGATAGAATGTTGACGTGGAAAGTATACGGAGAAAATTCTTGGGCGGATACCTCAAAAAAATTAAGAGAAATTTTTCAGAAAAAGACAGTTCAGAAAAGCGGTGACATAAAATGAAAGAATCGTACAAAAGAGACAGTCATCATCACTATCTGATTTTAGAGACAGAAGAAAATCTTCAGGAAAATGAATATCCAATTAAAATGATTACATACAATCAAATTCCAGGATTGCTAAAATGCGATGTGCGAAGAATGAATGGAAGCATTTCTTTTTATTATGAAATTACGTCAAAACAATCAGCCGCACATATTTTTGAAAAAAGCGGAATTGGTTATGAAGATATGCGACAGATTTTATCAGGAATAAAACGAGGCTTGGAGGGAGCGTCAGGATATCTGCTGGACGAAAATAGTTTTTTGATTGATCCGGAACATTTTTATATGGATGCACAGTCAAGAGAAGTCTTTTTGTGTTACGTTCCGGGCAGAAGAGGGGATTTTCAAAAAGAACTTCAAAATTTGGCAGAGTATATATTAAAAAATCTGGATCATGGAGAGGAAAGAGCCGTGATCTTAGGATATGAAATATATCGACGTGTCATGGAGGAAAATGGAAGTGCAGATGATGTGCTACAGTTAGCATATCAGGAGATACAAAGCCAAAGAATAGAAAAGAAAGGGAATTTATCATTTCAGGAAAGTGAAAGAGAAGATAAAAGAGAGTATCAAAAGGAAAAAAGAAAAAGAGGAAAAGAAGATTATTTAGAGGACGAGAACGGTCAAAATAGGGAAGAGAGAAAAAAGCATTTGAGGAAATGGGGCATACGATTTTTGGTAGCAGCAGCGGCTGCAGTCATATTGACGGGAATTATTTTAATCGCAAATTTTATGAAGATGGATTTGACGAGGGTTGGAGGAGTTTTGTCCGTTCTGATTGCTTTAGCGGCATATACCGTTTCTTTTGTAAAGAGCAGGAGGGAAGGAGAAAGAAAAGATGGGGAAAAAAGAGAAGAAAAAAGAAGGGAGGAAAAAAGAAAAGAAGAAAAAAGGAAAAGAATAAAAAATACGCAAGGCAGAGAGAGAGTAGAAAAAAAGGAAAATAAAAAAATAGATCAAAATGATATAGAGGCAGAAACAGAAGAATGTGAAGAGACAGAAATTTTGACGTTTGGAGAGACGGTACTGTTAGAGACAGAAAAAATGAAAAGTAAAAAAATGCTGATTAGTCGGGAAAAAGAAAAGTCCCCTGATATTTGTATCAGTTGTTCCAATATGATTATAGGGAAGATCAGACAACAGGCAGATTTTGTGTTGGACGATGAACATATCAGCCGTATCCATGCAAGAATTGAAAAAAATGGGGATGAGGTCTATGTGATGGACTTAAATTCAACGAATGGAACATTTATAAATGGGGAACGCCTTCAAGCAAATGAGAGAAGAAGACTTCAACCATCCGATGAAATTGCATTTGCATCGATCACTTATGAATATGAGACAGAATAAAATATGAGATAGAATGAGAAAAAACAGATTTGAGACTATGGAAAGTAACTCTTATCCAAATAAATTTCCATTGCATCTGGTAAAAAATTGAGCTATAATTCTAAAAAAAATAGGATAGAAGAAAAGCGAGAACATGGTAAGAGAATTAAAAAAGTTTTTAAAGACAAGACAAAAAATAAATCTGGCATTGGTAGGAATCAATATTTTGATCTTTGTGGTTATGGAACTGACAAGAAAACAGGAATGGTTTTATACCTTAGGCGCTAGTTACACACCGTTTATACTGGAAGGACAGTATTATAGATTGATTACGAGTATGTTCTTGCATTTTGGAATAGAACATCTTGGAAACAATATGCTGAGTCTGATTTTTCTAGGAGACCTATTAGAGCAGATTGTAGGAAAATGGAAGTATTTGGCAATCTATATGGGCGGTGGAATTGTAGGAAATCTCCTGTCTATGGCTTTGGAAATCAGAACGGGTGATTATGCGATATCAGCTGGTGCATCAGGCGCGGTTTTTGCTGTGATTGGCGCATTGCTCTATGTTGTTTTTCAAAATCGCTCCAGATTGGGAGAGGCATTTGGAAAGAGAATGGCTTTTATAGCAGCGCTGATGTTATTTCAGGGATTCACAGCAGCAGGTGTGGATAATGGCGCGCATTTTGGAGGAATGCTGGGGGGATTTCTGATAGCAGTTGTGCTGTATCGCAAAAAGAGTACCGTTTCTAAACATTAAAAGGATTTGAGGGAACACGGATTGTAACCGTAGTTCCCTTTTTTGGTTGGGAAAAAACGGAGATAGTTCCGTGGTGTGATTCTACAATCTTTTTGCAGATCGCAAGTCCGAGTCCTGTTCCATTGCTTTTCGTTGTCTGAAATGGTTCAAACAAAGTAGTATGTATGGAATCAGGGATACCGCATCCATGATCTTGAATAGATATTTGAATGAAAGGGTCTTCAAAGGAAACTTTGAAAAGAAGAACGCTGTTTTTAGGAGAAGCTTCCCAACTGTTTCGTATCAGATTATGAAGAACCTGACGAACTTTAGTAAAATCCCAGATGACAGTTGGAAGATTTTCCGACATTTCCAGACAAATATTTGAAAAAGCAGGTGAACTTTTTGTTGTAGTAATAAAATGAGGAATCCATTCTGACAGATCTTTAGATTCAGGATGGAGAATATCTCCATTGTTAAAAGAAGAAAGCTCATCAAGAAGAGTGCGCAAGAAAGAGAGGTCTTCCATAGTTTCTTTCCAGAATGCAAACGTTTTTACTTCTGGATGCTGTTGCTCAATAAGCTGAAGAGAGCTGTTGATTAAAGTAACAGGATTGCGAACTTCGTGTGAGATTTTAGAAAGACAAAAGCGTTGTTCTTCTTTGATTTTATCCATAAGTTTAGAAAAATCTGGGTTCTTTTTAGAGAGAGACTGAATCGTTTTTAGATCTTGTTCATTTAGCATAGTGAAAATCCTTCCTTTGATATGAATATTATTTAGTATTTCTTTATAATTTAAATAATAACTTAGTATTTCTTTATATAGTTTATCACCTTAAAGAAAAAAGATCAAACAAATATTATTGACATAATTTGACAAAATAGGTGTATAATAGTATAAAATTCTATATTATACTAAAGATAAATGTAATTGAGAGGAGAATGATAATGAAGGATCAAAATTGTATTTTCTGTAAGATTGCAAATGGAGAGATTCCAGCAGCAACACTTTATGAAGATGAAGATTTTCGTGTAATTTTGGATTTAGGTCCGGCATCAAAAGGTCATGCCTTGATTTTGCCGAAAGAACATTTTGCAAACTTATATGAAATATCGGATGAAGCAGCTGCAAAAGCTCTTGTACTTGCTAAAAAAATGATCTCAAAATTGACAAAAATTCTGAAATGCGATGGATTTAATATTGTACAGAATAATGGAATCTGTGCTGGTCAGACCGTTTTTCATTTTCATATTCACTTAATTCCTCGATATGAAAATGATAATGTTGGATTAGGATGGACACCGGGAAAATTAACGGAGGAAGATAAAGCTGAGATTCTTGCCGGATTTTCAGAATGAAATCTACAGTTTCAAAAAAGAAGGCAGCGGAGAGGCAAAAGCGTTTTATAGAGAGTTATGAGAAATACAGCTCTTCTGTTATGAAAGTAGCATTTGATATGACATCAGACTTTGATTTATCAGAAGAGATCTGTCAAAATGTCTTTCTTTCGTATTTTGTAAATATGGATAAAATTTTGCCAAGATGTGATAAAACATGGTTAATACTGATAACAAAGAATTTAATTGTTGATTATTATAAAAAGGCAAGCACAAAATATGAGGCATTGAAAGAAAATCCGCTGAAAGAGAAGTATTCTATGAAGGATGAATATGACATTGTCAGAGAAAAGATGCAGGAAATAGCGCAAAAGGAATTATCAAGTAAAATTCTGAAAGATTTAAAAAGAAGAAATAAATCCTGGTATCGGATTATATATGGAATTTATATAGAAGATCGAAGCACCGAGGAAGTCGCAAAAAGTTTAGGCATTTCAGTAAAAATGCTTTATTCCAAAATGTATCGTGCAAAAAGCTATATCAAAGAGAGATACGGGGATCAATATATAGAATACTTCAATTATTTTAGAGAAGAATAAAAATCCCCTGTCTTATGACAGGGGAAAATTTTATCCATTTAAATGAGAAGCCTCATTGATTAATTTGATGACAGATGAAATACCATCACTTTGCTGACTGTTTTCCATTGCCTGTATATAAGTTTCACGATTATGATACAGTTTTTGGATTGTTTCAAGCAAAAGAGAAGGATTTAATTCTTCTTCGGTTAAAACTTCGCTGAAACCTTGACGCTTAAAAGAATCTGCATTTAAAATCTGATCGCCTCGGCTGGCATTTGCAGACAGAGGAATCAATAAAGCTGGTTTGCGAAGAGCGAGAAGTTCACAGATCGCATTTGCACCTGCTCTTGAGATACAGACATCAGTGAGAGCAAATAAATTTGCCAACTCATCTTTAATATATTCATATTGGACATATCCTTGAGTGCCTTCCAGCGATGGCTCTATTTTTCCTTTTCCGCATAAGTGAATGATCTGGAATGTCTTAAGAAGTTCAGGAAGAATTTCACGGACAGCGTTGTTGACTGCAACAGAACCAAGACTGCCGCCGATAATAAGTAAAACAGGTTTGTCAGGTGTAAAACCGCAGAAAGAAAGAGCGGCATTTTTATCACCATGGAGCAATTCCTGACGGATTGGAGAGCCAGTAAGAACGGCTTTTCCTTCTGGTAAATGTGAGATTGTTTCAGGGAAATTGCAGCATACCTTTGTGGCGGACGGTAAAGCCAGTTTGTTGGCAAGTCCTGGAGTCATGTCGGATTCATGAATGATTACAGGAATATGTCGATGTTTTGCGGCAAGAACAACAGGTACAGAAACAAATCCACCTTTGGAAAAAACAACATCCGGTTTTAATGTTTTCATCAATTTCTTTGCCTGAACGTAACCCTTTAATACTTTAAATGGATCGGTAAAGTTTTTAACGTCGAAATAACGTCGTAATTTTCCAGAAGAAATTGCATAATAAGGGATATGAAGTTCTTCAATCAGTTTTTTTTCAATTCCGTCATAAGAGCCAATGTAATGAATGTCATAACCTAGCTCTTTCAGACGAGGAAGAAGTGCGATGTTAGGAGTAACGTGACCTGCGGTTCCTCCGCCTGTAAGAATGATTCTTTTCATGTTTATCCTCCAAAATTAATGATATATTAACAGTGTATACTTTTATAGTGAACTACCCACCACCGAAAGGAAATGGGCTTTTAAGGGAGCTTTGCCCCTATTTAAGAAGTTTGATCTTTAAGTCTCCACCTATTGCTAGGCAATCCTTATTCTTACAGGCGTGTCCACTTCGCCTCTACTGTATAGAGCGTGTAAGCTCACAACATTACTCTTTCGTAAAATATTTAAAGCGCCGTTTACATCGGCGTTCAAAGTTTTGCCGCTTGCTGTTTGATATAGACCTCTGTGTATTCGTTTTCCGCTGAATGGATAGGATTTTGGGTTATCATCATTGTAGACTGGAATATCATCTTTATCCCAGAATGACGCTTTTGATGTATAGCTTTCTTCCTGTTTTATAAAAATAATACCATTTCGCTCACAGAGATATTCTAATTTCTCACGCAGCCGACCGTATGGAATAGGGACAAAGTTTTGATTATTTTCTTTACAGGAATAAGAAGTTCTATGGAACGTTTCATTGTAGCCAACTATAAGAGTTCCAATATCATTGGCAATGCAGTCATCTATGACTTTATGAGCAGCCTTATTCATATAATCATTCACTTTGTTGTTGCGGTCACGGGCAATCGCTTTTTGCCTATTCGTGGTTTTTTTGCCAAAGTGTTGCTTATTTTTAATAGATTGCAATTTTGTATTTTGCTTGTTGAACCATTGATTGATGGATTTCAGCTTTCTGCCATCAACGATGAAACTCCTGCCTTTGCTTGATACTGCCGTTATAAGGTTATTGATCCCTAAGTCGAGTGCCAGTACATGGTTTGTGTTAAGATTTCTTTGAATACATTTTTCTTCATAGATATATTGAATTTCAAAGAACCTAGCATTTGCTTTTGGGATGATACGGATTTCTTTAATCTTTTTATCAAGCAGTATGGGTGGAATTGTAATTTCAACGGCAGAATGTGTTTTCTTAAAACTGTTAGAAAATGGCAGTTTTAGTTTGTTTCCATTTAGTCTTACAAAACCGATTACAAGAGTTGTGAAACCATCTTTCGGAAGATAATGAGGCAACTTGCAATCTTTAAGAGCATACTTTCCTTTTTTTGCAAGTTTAAGTAATCCAAAGAATGATTTAAAAGAAGTGTCAACTTCTTTCAGTATCTGCTGCGCCATATTGGAGTTCAGAGTTTTGTAATTAGGACTGTTCTTTAATAGAGTATAATTCTTTTCATATTTTAAGAACTCTCCTTCCGTAAAATAATATTGACGAATATTATATATGGCTTCATTCGTAAGATTTTTTGCCACATGGCATAGTTCTCTAATAGAATGATAATCTTCTTTGGACAAATGTTTTACTTGCTGTTTTACGGTAAGATACACATTATTTCCTCCTTTCTGTAGATTTAGGAATGAATTTCCCGTGTACGTATTATAGCATATATTTTATTAATTTAATAGTATTTCAGTAAAAATATATAGGTCGTCTAAGACAAACGCCAGTCATCTCACGGTTGAAAAACCATGGTTTTTTTGGCTGAAACATTATAAAAAGTCAAAAACAGACTTTGAGAAAGGTAAACATGGAAGAAAAAAAGAGGAAGAATAAAATTCATAAAAATGATGAAAAGATAGAATTTGATGATGATATTCGTCAAATGCTGCTCTGGTCACTGAAAGAGCCTTATGAACAGTATGAAAAGGAATTAAATGAAAATCCAAAAACAAAAGACATAAAACCTTCAGAGGATCTGTTCCAAAATATAGTAGAAAAGTTAAAGGATCAAGGCGTGTGGGATCAAGAGCCGGAAGAAAATCTGTCTGATGCTTATGATATGCTGACAAAAGAAGAGCGTGAATGTTTAGAGCTTGGAAAGAAAGTGAGAAAAATCAATAAAAGAACGATTTTCTTAAAAAGAGCAGCGATTGCAGCGTGTGTAGGAATTTGTATTTTTGGAGTCAGTATGACAAGTGAAGCAAATAGACAATATGTAGTTGGACTTTGGAATGAAATTGTGGGAAATAGCCAGTTGAGAATAAAAATTAATGTGGAAGATGAGACAGATGATAAGATAGATACAGAGACAAGAGATATGCTAGAATATGAGGCAATGAAGCAGATTAAAGAAGAGCTAGGAATACAGCCGCCTGAAATGTTATATAAGCCAGAAGGAATGGAATTTTCTAATATTAGAATAGAAAAAAGTGATAAAAAAGCAACTTTGTTTTATGTGTATAAAGATACTTTATTTAATATTACAATGCAGAAAAAAGAAACGAATAGTAAATATACACAGGAGTTTGATGGGATAGTAGTCAACGAAATTTCAGTACAAAATATAAAAGATAGAATTAAGATTTGGAAAATTAATGATATAGAAGAAAAATATGCTGTACAGTTGGAAGGAAAAGAGGCTTACTATATTATCAGAGGATCTATAGATAAAAAAGAATTTGAAGAAATCATAAAAAGTATAATAATTTTTAATTAAAACGACAAATTAAGATGAGTAACTCGTTTATATATATTGTAATGAAGAAACAATAATATAAAGCGAGGGAAAATAAAAAATGAAATCAATGAAAAAGTTTTTAGCAATAATGTTATCTTTAATCAGTATCTTAAGTTTCAGTATCACTGCATCGGCAGAAGAAAACTGGCAGGATTTATTGGGAACAGTGGTGGACGGTTCTGTCCTTACAGATGCGAAAGATTCCACAGGTTATGCAAGAGAGGAGATGACAAAGGGATATTATCTTTCAGATGGCAGTTCCTATATTGAAAATACGGGAAATAGCATCATTTATATAGCAGGAAGTACATATTGTAATCGAACGGCTGAGGAGGTAAAAGCCAACGTATTTTTACAGAGATTAGTAAACGGAAGTTGGTCAACGGTGACATATCAATACCATTCTGAATATAATACGTATTATGCACATAATGGATTTTATATTAAAGTAAAACCGGGATATTATTACAGAACAGTTACGGCACATATAGTAATGAATGGTGATACTACTGAAACATTGACATCCAGAACAGATGGCTTATACATTGACTAATGGTTCTAAAACAAAGAAGTATAAAATAATAGTATAAAAGAAATAATCTAAAAAAGTATTTTGAAAAAATAATATAACATACAAATTTCTTCATTACCATCGGCCGTTTTTTTAACAGCAGATGTAAAACACAGGCTCTTTCGAGCAGGAAAAGGCATTTCTTTGTCTGTAATCAGACTTGGAAATGCCTTTTATTTTAAATAAAATAAAAAATATTATAAAATATAATGTAACTATAATATTTTGGTAAAATTTTCAGATAATACTATATTTTTGAAAGAAACATAGTATAATAGAAATATCAGAAAATATATGATAAGAGGGTTTTTTTATATAAGCGATGACACGATATCTAAAGAATGGGGGGAAATAATATGAAGCTGATTTTTTTGGGAGCTACTCATGAAGTTACAGGAAGTTGTACGTATCTGGAAGCAGATGGAAAGAAGATTTTAATTGATTGCGGAATGGAACAAGGGCCTGACACTTATGAAAATGAAGAATTGCCTGTTCCGGCAAGTGATATTGATATGGTGCTTTTGACACACGCCCATATCGACCATTCTGGTAAGCTGCCGCTTTTATATCAGAGGGGATTTAGAGGACAGATTTTTGCAACGCGTGCCACCACAGATTTATGTGATATCATGTTGCGTGACAGCGCCCATATTCAGATGTTTGAGGCGGAGTGGAAGAATAGAAAAGGAAAACGAGCCGGAAGAGAAGAAGTCATTCCTCTTTATAACATGGATGATGCGTTGGGAGCGATTGAATGTTTTGTCTCATGTGAATATCATGAAGTTCTTCAGATCAGTGATCAGATTAAGATTCGATTTGTAGATGCAGGTCATCTGCTAGGTTCTTCCTCTATTGAGGTTTGGATTACAGAGCAGGGACAGGAGACGAAGATTGTTTTTTCAGGAGATATCGGAAATACACATCAGCCAATCATCAAAGATCCAGAGTATTTAAAAGATGCGGATTATGTAGTGATGGAATCAACCTATGGGGACAGAAGCCATGGAGTGAAACCGGATTATATCAAAGAGCTGACGCAGATTATTCAGAGAACATTTGACAGAGGAGGAAATGTAGTAATTCCGTCCTTTGCAGTTGGAAGAACGCAGGAAATGCTGTACTTTTTACGTCAGATCAAAGAGGAAAAAAGAATAAAAGGACATGATGGATTTGAAGTATATGTGGACAGCCCTCTTGCTGTTGAGGCAACGGAAATTTTCATGAAGCATATGTTCAGTGATTTTGATGAAGACGCGGCTGCTTTGATTCAGAGAGGAATTAACCCGATCAGTTTTCCGGGGTTGAAAATATCGGTTACAAGTGAAGATTCAAAAAATATTAACTTTGACGAAAAGCCAAAAGTAATTATCTCAGCGAGTGGCATGTGTGAGGCAGGACGTATCAAACATCATTTAAAACATAATTTATGGCGGTCGGAATGTACGATTTTATTTGTTGGATATCAGGCAGTGGGTACGCTTGGACGCGCGATTGTGGAAGGCGCAAAGGAGGTAAAACTGTTTGGTGAAGATATTGAAATCCATGCAGAGATTGCTGTTTTAACAGGTATAAGTGGTCATGCGGATAATGAAGGATTAATACGTTGGATTTCAGAGTTTGAGAAAAAGCCAAAATGTGTTTTTGTGATTCACGGGGAAGATTCTGTGACAGAAAATTTTGCAGAGCGGCTTAGAAAAGAAAAGAATTTAAACGCCTATGCACCGTTTAGCGGTACGATATTTGATCTTGCGGCTGGAGAGTTTATTCGAGAAGCAGAGCCAGTTAAGATTGATAAAACAAAGAATATGTCTGCTGCTACAGCAAAAGCAAACTCTGTATTTGCAAGACTTGTTGCGGCAGGACAGCGTTTGATGACCGTAATCAGACATAACGAGCATGGTGCGAACAAGGATTTAGCGAAGTTTACAAGTCAGATTGAATCTTTGTGTGACAAATGGGATCGTTAAAAATAAAAAGAATACTTGACATTGACGCAACGTCAACTTGTATACTTCATGATACAGGCTGTTTTTGTATATAGAAAATAAAAAAATGCTTGTAAAAAATGAAATTTCGTGAGGAAAAGTGACATGGAATATACAATTAAAGAATTGGCTGATCTTGCAGGGATCAGTACAAGGACACTGCGTTGGTATGACAAGAAAGGATTGTTGAAACCGTATCGTGTGAATGAGGCAAACTATCGCTTTTATAGTGGAGATGAAGTAAAAAAGTTGCAGCAGATCTTATTTTATAAAGAGCTGGGATTTTCTCTGTGCGATATCGAAAAAATTTTAAAAGATCCAAATTTTGATGATCAGAAGGCGTTGCAGAGCCATCTGATAGAATTGACAAAACGGCGTGAAAGAATAGATGCGCTGATCCTTACGGTAAAAAATACTTTGGAAGAACGGCAAGGAGGAAGAAAAATGTCAGACAGAGAGAAATTTGAGGCTTTTAAAAAAGAAATGATTGAGCAAAACGAAAAGAAATATGGCAAAGAGATTCGTAAAAAGTATGGAGAGAGCGCTGTGGATGAGGCAAATGCTGCGACAATGAAAATGTCAATGGAACAGTATAATCAGTGGGAAGAGATGGGAAGACAGATTCTGGAACTATTGAAAGAGGCTGTTTTGTCTGGGAAAAAGCCAGATAGCGAAGAGGGAAAACGTATTGTACAACTTCACAAAAAGTGGTGTTTTCGGAATGAAAAATATGATCCGAAAAAATATATCGGCATTGTATCGCTGTACACGATGGATGAGCGATTCACTCAGTATTATGATAAAGAAGTTTCTGGATGCGCACAATTTTTGACAGATGCGGCAGGCTTCTATTTATAGGAAAATCCGCCTAATGGCAGGGAATCTGACTTTAATGGGATAATTCATAAAGATCACGTCAACAAGTTATAGATTTACGCAAAAAGGGGATTTTCGGAAAAGAGATGCGGCGTAAGCTGTTTTTCATAAAAAGATAAGAAGAAATTTTTAAAAAAGAAGCGAAAAACGGATGACAGGGGACAGAAAAATCTGTCCGTCATGTCATCCGTTTTTTTACTTTGAAGTGGCCTGTTTTAAAGCGCGTGCCAGCTGTGCTGGACAGGAAGTATCTTTGCTTCCGCATTTTACGTCGCTTAAAAGGTCAATCGCTTTCTGGACACTCATACCCTGAAGCAGAAGAGATAATCCAAGAGTATTTCCAGGACATCCTCCGATAAATTGCACTTTTTCGATGGTATCTCCGTTTAATTCAAACTGAATTTCTCTGGCGCAAACGCCGGATGGTTTATAACTGAACATTTTAAAATCTCCTTTCAAAAATGAAAATGACAGAATTTTGATTGATCCTGCAAACCGATTATATATATTTTCTGCATCTGTTGCAAGCGAAAAAGAAAATAGTTTTCAGAGAAAGCATGGTTTTTGAGTGATCTTTTGAGATGGAAAGAGAGAAGAGGAGTGAAAATTTTTGTGTACAGGAAAGAAAAACCTGATATAATCTCAAAGGAACATGGTAGGAAGAAAAGATACAGGAGGATTTTATGAATAAAACAGGAATTATAGGAGCAATGGAAATCGAGGTAGAAGGGCTGAAAAAAGAAATGCAGGTCTGCCGTACCGTAGAAAAGGCAGGAATGAATTTTTTTGAAGGAACACTGTGCGGTCAGAACGTTGTGGTAGTGCGCAGCGGAGTAGGAAAAGTAAATGCAGCAGTCTGCACCCAGATTTTGATTGATGATTTTGGCGTAAACTTAATTATAAATACTGGAGTTGCCGGATCTCTGAAAAAAGAAATCGATATTGAGGATATCGTGATTGCGACAGACGTGCTGCATCATGATGTGGATGCGACTCTTTTTGGATATAAAAAAGGGGAAGTACCTCAGATGGGAGTTCTTTCTTTTAAAGCAGACGAGAAAGTTTCAGAGCTTGCAAAGGAAGTCAGTGAAGAAGTGAATCCAGAAATTAAAGTTTTCCGTGGCAGAATTGTGAGTGGAGACCAATTTATTTTCGACAAAGCTGTAAAAGCACAGATTAAGAATACTTTTGAAGGATTTTGCACAGAGATGGAGGGCACTTCCATCGGTCATACAGCATGGCTGAACAACGTTCCTTTCGTGATTATCCGTGCTATTTCAGACAAAGCAGACGACAGCGCAAAGATGGATTATCCTGTATTTGAAGAGAGAGCGGCGGCAGACAGTCTGCGTCTTGTGGAAGGTCTTATGAAACGTTTTTCAGAAGATCAGACAAAATAAAAGCTGGTTCAACGTGAATATAAAATCCCCTAAAAGCCCGAAAATCAGACATTTTCGGGCTTTTTTGGTCGAACGATTTTTCTTTGCAAAGTGAAAATCATGGGCTATAATGGCGGTACAAAATTTCAGAAAGGCCAAATGGACCGGTCCGCTGAAATCAGTCAGAAAATCAAAGGGGGATTCTTAATGATGTTACAGACAATGGCAGAACAAAAGGTGTTGTTTTATACAATGACAGCTGTATGCGTGATAGGGGTGCTTAGTCAGCTGATACTGAACCGCATCTATTCCAAACTTCTGTCAGATACGAAAAACACAAGTGTGTCGCATGGAAGATTTATGAAACAGTTAAAACAAAGATTTGCAAACTGTCAGAGGTTAAATGATGAGGTTTCCAATGTATCTGCGTTTATAAAAAGACAGCTGTTAGAATACCGCTATTGGAACATGAATCTGCATCAGTGGCAGAGAGTCAGCGCTTATGCGTTTGTGATGTGCGCAGCGCTGGCAGGCGCAGGTTATTTTTTGATTCCACAGGCAGGCGCAGTCAAAAATTTATATCTCAAAGGCGGAGCGATCTCTTGTGTCGTACTTCTTGTGATGGGAAGTGTGATGGATTTTCGTTATAAAAATAAAAATCTTCAGACAAGACTGGAAGACTTTCTTGAGAATACAGGAATGGGGAAAGATTTTGAAGAAATCTCTATATTTGATGAGAAAGAAAAGAGAAGCAAAAAAGGTTCTGGAAAGACAAAACAGTCCAGTAAAGAAAAACAGATGTTGAAAGAAAATATAAAGAATGGATTAAAAGAAACAGCTGCAGAATCAGAAGCAATGAGTGATCCAAATGCAGAAATTTTAAAACAGATGGACCCGCAGGAACAGGAACGCATTATAAGAGAAGTATTGAAAGAATTTTTGGCTTGATAAAGTATGCGACATTTGATAAAATAATAGGTGATAATATGGGAAGTCTGAGCAAGAGGACCTGTCATAAAAGTTGTAAAATGGATAGAAAATCCATGGACAAATTACACCTATAAGGAGCGCGAAAGAGATTATGAGCAGAGTAAGATTTGATTATTCAAAAGCTTCAGGATTTGTAAGCGAAGGTGAAATCAAAAATATGAAAAAACTGGCAGAAGCAGCTAAGGAAACTCTGGTATCTAAAAGTGGTGCTGGAAATGATTTCTTAGGATGGATCGACCTGCCGGTTGACTATGACAAAGAAGAGTTTGCACGCATTAAAAAAGCGGCAAAGAAGATTCAGGAAGACAGTGAAGTGCTGGTAGTAATCGGCATTGGCGGATCTTATTTGGGCGCAAGAGCAGCGATTGAATTTTTACGTCACAGCTTCTACAATATGGTTTCAAAAGAAGTTCGTAAAACACCAGAAATTTATTATGCTGGAAATAGCATCAGTGGCACATATCTGAAACATCTGATTGATGTAATCGGAGATCGTGATTTTTCTGTAAATATTATTTCAAAATCTGGTACAACAACAGAGCCAGCAATCGCATTCCGTGTATTTAAGGAAATGCTGGAGAAAAAATATGGAAAAGAAGAAGCAGCAAAGAGAATTTATGCTACAACAGATAAAGAGAGAGGAGCTTTGAAAAACCTTGCAACAGAAGAAGGATATGAAAGCTTCGTTGTTCCGGATGATGTAGGAGGACGTTTCTCTGTACTGACAGCAGTAGGTCTGCTTCCAATCGCAGTCAGCGGCGCTGATATCGATAAACTGATGGAGGGCGCAGCAGCTGGAAGAAAGCTTGCTCTGGAAGCTCCATATGAAGAAAATGACGCAGTAAAATATGCTGTAGTTCGTAACATTCTTCACCAGAAAGGAAAAGCAGTAGAAATTTTGGCAAACTATGAGCCAAGCCTGCACTATGTATCAGAATGGTGGAAACAGTTATATGGCGAGAGTGAAGGAAAAGATCAGAAAGGTATCTTCCCAGCATCTGTTGATCTGACAACAGATTTACATTCCATGGGACAGTTCATTCAGGACGGAAGCCGTATTATGTATGAAACTGTTTTAAATGTAGAAGAGTCTCAGTGCGAAATCGTGATCGGAGAAGAACCAGTTGATCTGGACGGATTAAACTATCTTGCCGGAAGAAATATGGATTTTGTAAATAAGAGCGCAATGAATGGAACAATTTTAGCTCACACAGACGGAAATGTTCCAAACCTGATGGTGAACATTGAAAAACAGGATGAGTATTCTCTGGGAGAATTATTCTATTTCTTCGAGTTCGCTTGTGGTGTCAGCGGATATCTTCTGGGTGTAAACCCATTCAACCAGCCAGGTGTAGAGAGCTACAAGAAAAATATGTTTGCTCTGCTTGGAAAACCAGGCTATGAAAAAGAAAGAGAAGAATTATTGAAGAGACTGTAATATTCAGACTTTGTCAGAAAAAGGAAAGCTTGCAGCGGCAGAAAGAATCTGCCGTGGCAGGCTTTTTTTGAAACAAATTTTGGAGAAGGAGGAAATTTGGCATGAATATTGTAATTTTAGAGGCGAATACATTAGGAGCAGATGTAGATCTTTCCATTTTTGAAAAGTTGGGAAATGTGACACAGTACGGCCAGTCAAATGAGGAAAATACGGCAGAGCGTGTGAAAGATGCGGATATTATTGTGGTAAATAAAGTGCCGATGAATGAGAAAACATTGAAAAAGGCGGATCATTTGAAAATGATTGCGGTGACGGCGACGGGAACAAATATTATTGATTTATCTTATACGAATCAAAGAGGAATTGCTGTGTCAAATGTAGGCGGTTATTCCACGATGTCCGTTGCGCAGCACACATTTGCTTTAGCATTGTATTTGATTCATAAAATGAACTATTTTGATACATATGTAAAAAGCGGTGGATATATCAGAAGTGATATTTTTACAAATTTAGATATTACATATCAGGAATTAGATGGAAAAACATGGGGCATTGTCGGTCTTGGAAATATCGGAAAAAAAGTTGCTCAGATTGCCTCTGTGTTCGGATGCAGAGTGATTTATTATTCTACATCAGGAAAAAATCAGAACGACCAATATGAAAGAGTAGATTTTGATACAATCTGTCGGGAATCCGATGTACTGTCTATTCATGCGCCGCTGAATGAAGCAACAGAAAACCTGATGAACAGGGAAGCTTTCCAAAAAATGAAAAAAAGCGCTGTCTTGATCAATGTGGGACGAGGACCGATTGTGAATGAGAACGATCTGGTGGAGGCTTTGGAAAAGGGAGAGATTGCGGCGGCAGGATTGGATGTCATCTCTGCCGAGCCGATGAAAGAAGGAAATCCTTTGATGAAGATAAAAGACAGCAAAAAATTGATCGTCACTCCGCATATCGCATGGGCAAGCACAGAGGCAAGACAGAGACTGGTGCAGGAAGTTTATTGGAATGTCGAAGCCTTTTTGAGAGGTGAAAAGAGAAATCTTGTATTTTGATGCCTCATTAGAGGAAATTACTCTTCCAATATCTGAATTTCCAAATAATCAAATTCAATCGTTTCAATAAAGCTGTCTTGATAAAATTTTGCTTTTTTATATCGCTGAAAATGGCGAATCGTGGAATCAAGCCAGATTGGATTTTGAAGATCTAATTCGCAGCAGATTTTTTCAAGGCAGTGAAAAATTTTATGTGTCCGTGTGTCATCTGTCTGATCGGAGATGACAGTGTCCCGTAAGATACGGTTATTTTGAATCATTTTTCCCCATAATTGCATAGTTGATATTCCTTTCAAAGATTTATTTTTTTATATTTTGAAGCGTGTTCTATTCGTTTTTATATTTTAAAGTGCTTTCCATCAAGCGGTCAAACCATGTTTGATGAGCGAGTTCTGGGAGGGTGACACCGATCTTTTCACTTGAAATTTCTAAAGTGGTCACAGGATTTGCGTTGTCCCATGGAAACAGGGAGGGATCTTGATTTGCTTCGGGAGAAGCGTTTTGCTCAGAAACAGTCAGAGGACTTTCGGAAGCCAAAAAATGAAGATCTATGACAGAGAAAATATCATGAAGAGGAACTTTTTCTAAGCAATGTGTAAAAGGGTCAAGGACAAGACAAAACCGTGTACGTTCCTGAGTCTTTGCTTGACAGGCTGGAAAGGATGAAAAGGTGAGGGAGAGACACGCAATAGCACAAGCAAAACGAATATAACCATGTTTTTTTGATAATCTCATTTCAATCACATCCATTCATTTATTTTTTTGCTATCATACAATATTTTATGTGGATTTTGACACTCCACACGGCTAAAGCCGTGGGATTCTTGCTACCTGCTACACATAA
>CBCTVZ010000004.1:0-44168 GCA_965150505.1 uncultured Robinsoniella sp.
CTAAGCAGTGGTGGTTGAAGCAAGAAGCTCGGTTACTTGTAGCCGAGTAGTTCACTAAATACTAACAATTGATTCTAACAAAAATATATAAGGAAATAGGAAAAATTACAATGAAAAGAAAAGGAAAAACAAAGGAACATTCTATGATAATACAATTGATAGTAATTCCTTGGATTATTTTGGGAGTTATTATCATTGGGCAAATTTTTTATGGAATTAGAGTAGCTAACATTGTAGAAACAAATGCTTTTGAGATTAGAACTGCAATTTTAAGTCAATATGTTTATGGATTACAGTCAGATTTAAATCAATATAAAATGTTTGTGGCAAATGATACATTAAGTTTAGAAATCATGGATGCACTTCATTCTCAAGATGAATTATCATCTTATCAGGCATTACAAGAATTAGAAAAGGATTGGGATTCTGCTTTTCGTATATATCCAGAGGTTACAGGAATTTTTTTGTTTAATAAAATAAATTTTTGGAGTATGATCAATCCTTCAGAAAGTTATGAAAGACAGAGCAGTGCTATTTCTTCTTTGAAACAGTGGGCGGATGATTTAGATAGTCAAAGCAATCCATATCCAGATTCGTGGCAAGTATTAGACAAAGAAAATGGAGGACAAATTTTATTTTGTGCATTACGGGAACAGGATTATGTTTTTGGTGTTTGGGTGGATATCGAGAAAATACTTAAAAAAGTCAATCAATTTTATAATAATCAGTATCAACATATTTTTATAAATTTGGAAGAGAACACAGAAAAAGAGATAACAAACGTACATAATGACTATGATGTAGCGATAACGGCTTCTTTTGAAGAAGGAAATTATGCGATTCAAGAATTGGTAGATCGAAGAGAAGTATTTAGAGCATTATATCGAATAAATATTCAGCTAATTATTCTGATTGTTCTTACAATTACTCTTTTGGGAATCTATATGTATCTGAATTATAGAAAAATTCTATATTCTATTCACAGTCTAATTTATGCAATGAATGATACTATCACAACAGGCAAAATTACTTTAGCAGAAAAGAAAACAACTTTTCGAGAATTTCGTCAATTAATTGAAATTTATAATAACTTTTTAATAAAAATTGATTATTTAGAAGATCATATTGCAAATGAAAAGATACGATTTCAGGAAATTAAACGTCAATTTTTAGAATTACAGATTAAACCTCATTTTTATGTAAATATTATTAGCGGAGTTTTGGGATATATTAATAGTCAAAATATTCCACAGGCGAAAAATTTATTACAATGTATGGCAACGCATTTGAGTTATATTCTTTATAATAAAGATGGAAAAGCGAGATTAGGGGATGAACTAAATTTTGCTGAAAACTATATTGAAATTCAAAAACTACGTTTTGGAGATTTTTTTCTAATTCAAAATGAAGTAGATTCGGAATATCAGGATATCATGGTTCCTGTTTTGTCTCTACAGACTTTTATTGAAAATACTTCCAAATACGTAAATAGAACACACCAGATTTGTATCGGTATACATGCTGAATTGTTAGAAAAGAATGAAGCAGAATATCTTCAAGTTACGATCAATGATAATGGAGAAGGTTTTCCGGAAGAAGTGATCAGGTTATTTTATCAGAAAGAAGAAATGTATTTTGATGGTAGAAAGCATGTGGGTATTCAGAATTTATACGAAAGAATGCAGCAATTGTATGGAAATCGGGCAAAATTAGATCTTTGGAACAGCACGGAAGGAGGAGCAGTGATTCGATGGGAAATTCCTCTTCTGTGAAAACATATCATAGATTAGAAAGAAAGTGAAAAACATGAAAAAACAATGGAAAAAAGAAAGCAGACTTTTTTTATTTATGATTATTATAATTATCGCTTTATCTGGATGCTATAAAACAGAAAAAGAGCCGGAAAAAAAAGAAAAATCTTATGAGTTTACACTTAGAGTTCCGTTAGTAATTGATAAAGAGCAGGAAGACTTTTCGCTGATTCAGGAAGAGTTTTCTAAGATAGTACAGGAAAAATTGGGGTTATCAGCAGAACTAATTTTTGTAAATATGTCTTCAAAGAGAGATGTGGTTCGAATGTATCGGAAAGAAAAAAAAGGATTTGATTTAATAAACTTTCAACTTGCAGGAAAAGATATGTATCAGGAAGATGAATTGCAGCCATTAGATGAGCTTCTTTTAAATAATGGTGAAGGGATTCTTCGCTTATTTTTTTCAGAAGAAATAGAAAAAGGAAAACGTGATGGGAAAACTATATGGATTCCAATTCGATCTGATACGGTAGAAGGAACTTGTATTATAATGCGAAAAGATCTTTTAGATGCTGCAGGGATTAGCATCAAAGAGAAGATGTCATTGTCAGAAGTAGAAGATATTTTTAAGATTATTGCACGGGAAAATCCTGAAATTAGTATAATAGCACCAGAAGGTCTTCACCTAAATTTTTTATACAGATATTATACATGGACAAATCTTGTAGGTAATACAATTGTTGCTATGGATTATGGACGTTCTACTCAGGCAGAAATTTTATATCAGACGGAGGAGTATTATGATTTGATTTCTCATTTTTATTATTGGAATCAGAGAGGATGGATACCTGATAATTTGGGACATATTGCCAGTTCCTCATTAGTGAAAAATGGAGAATTATTTTCTTATTTTGTTCATTTTAAACCGGGAATTGAACTTCAAGAAGAAAGACAATGTGAACAGGATATAGAAGTTGTCCAGATTACGGAATGCTCTGTTCAGGGAAATAAACAATCAAAATTGTCGGGATGGGCCATCACAAGTGAATCACAACATCCGCAAGAAGCAATGCAATTATTAAATCTTATGTATACAGATGCAGATTTGATGAATCTTCTTCACTATGGTATAGAAGGAATTCATTATGAACGAAATGAAAATAATCGTATTATTTTAAAAAAGGGAAGTGGATATCAAGTAAATAATGGATGGTCTATACCAAATGAATTTTTATGCCTAAAACAAGAAAATGAGCCAGATGATCTTTGGAAAATGATTCAACAAAATAATGAAGCAGCAATATGGGGAGATGCTGTTGGATTTGTATTTGATGATTTGGGGTGGGAAGATCATATTTCGCAAATAAAAAAAATAGAGGATATTTATGCAGACGGACTGGCATCAGGTGTACTGAATCCAGAAATTTATCTTCCAATGATGCTGGAAGATTTGGAAAAAGCAGGAATTAATTCATTAGTAAGAGAAGTGCAAAGACAATATGATGAGTGGTTAGCTCAAAATGAAAGAGGGAAATAGAGATGAAAATTCTTATTGTAGATGATGAATATCCGATTGTTCAGGGAATGATAAGTATGATTGATTGGAAACATTTTGGAATAGAAGAAATTAAGACAGCGTACAGTGTGCAACACGCAATAGAAATCTTAGAAATTGAATTAATTGATATTATTATAACAGATATTAAAATGCAGGATGGAACAGGGTTAGAACTTTTAAATTGGCTAAATGGGATTCAGCAAGACTGTGAAAAAATTATTCTGACAAGCTATCCGGATTTTAAATTTGCGAAAGAAGCTATTTCACTGGGAGTGATGGAATATTTACTAAAACCTGTAACGGAAGAATCTTTGGAAGAAGCTGTAAAAAAAGCAATAAAAAAGAGACAAAAAGAAGAAAGAAATAGCTTAAATAAAGAAATAGAAGCTTTAGAAAAAATATTTGAACAGGAAAAATCAGAAGAAAATCGAATGGTGCAAATTGAAAAATATATAAAAGATCATTTAAATGAGAATATTTCTCGAGATGATATTTGCCAACAGCTTAATATTACCCCCAATTATTTATCACGCATTTTTAGAGAAACAACTGGATTGACACTTCAAAATTATATAAAACAGATTCGGATTCAAGAGGCTCAAAGATTGCTGCGTTATTCTAATCGTCCGGTAACTTTGATTGCCCAAGACACGGGGTATAATACATTATCATATTTTTCGGCAATTTTTAAAAAGGCTACCGATATGACACCTTTTGAATATCGCAAGCAAAAACGTCTTCAATCTCCTGATAAAAATTAAAAATAGGATATGTCAGTAAAAAAGGGAAAGATAAAAATTTAAAAAATAGACATAGATTATAGGATATTGTAAAAAAATGATAGTTACATTCGTAGTTATTTCTTCATTCTGATATTAAAATTGTATTATAAGATCTCGAAGAAGAGAGAGAGAGAATAATCAACCATAGGAGCAAATTAGAAAGAGAGGAATTCAGAATGAGAAACCAACGTAAACGAAGAAGATTTACGGCATTGTCTATGACAACGGCAATGATACTAAGTGTTCTTACACCGCAGACAGCATTGGCATATCACCAAGGTGAAACAACGCAAGAAGTTACCGAATTGGAAACAAAAAATGCAGAACTCGCACAATGGGTAGCTGCTCAAGGAATGGTTCTTTTGGAGAATCGCTCTGTAGGAGAAGCAAAATCACTTCCATTAGAAAAGAGTAGTAATATTGCACTATTTGGAGCAGGAAGTATCTATACAATGGGAAGCGGCAGCAGAAGAGGAACGGATACGATATATGAAGGACTGATAGATGCTGGTTTTCATATCACTACATACGATGAGAGCGATTCTTCCCGAGATTATTTAAAACATTATATGGATGCGGAAGATGGATATGTATCAGGAAAAACTGGGATTGAACATGAAATTACAGAAGAACAGCTTGAAGCGGGAAAAGCAGATGGAAGTTGCAGTACTGCTGTTTATATAATTTCAAGAACATCTGGGGAAGGTGCAGATGGAACGGCAACACAGGGAGATTATTATTTACTTCCTGTAGAATATAACAATTTATGCAAACTTGCAGAAGAATTTGAAAATGTTGTTGTTGTAATGAATGTCGAAAGTCCTGTAGATACAAATTTTTTCCATGGAAAGGCTGGCACTCAAGAAGAAATCGTTCGTGCAGATTTAGAAGCATCCACTCGCTTTGAAGCGGATGAATTTGCATCTTATCGTGATTCGGAAAACGGGCTGTATCGCGAAGATGAGAAAGAGGGATATGTAAAAATTGAACCAGAGGAAGCATACAATCCAGAGATTACGTATTATCAGTATTTTGATAAATATGGTTGGGGAATCAATTATTATGAACAAGCTTTTGTTGGTATACAGAAAGCATATTATATCAAAAATGAAGATGGAAGCTTTAGCAGTGTAGAAGCAACTGCTGCATTTGATCCAGAGACGGATTATTTTACTAAAAATGTGGAAAATAAAATAGAGGGTCTTGACTCTATGTTATTTATGTCTCATGCAGGAAAACGTGGCGGACATGCACTTGCTCAAGTTCTTTCCGGAGAAATTGCACCTTCTGGAAAATTAGCAGATACTTGGACAGTAAATTATGAAGATTATCCAAGCAGCGCTACATTTGCAAGACATGATAAAAATTCAGTGGAAGAAGAGTATTCAGACGATATTTATGTTGGCTATCGGTATTTTGATACATTTGGGGTGGATGTTGCATATCCGTTTGGATATGGACTATCGTATACTGATTTTGCCTTTTCGGATATAACTGTTGAAGCAGATACAGAAACAGTAACAGCATCTGTAACCGTTACAAATACAGGTGATACAGCTGGAAGAGAAGTAGTTGAAATTTATTATTCAGCTCCAGATGTCAGTGAAGAAGATATTCTTAGCTGTGATTTAGAGAATCCATATCAGGAATTAGCAGCTTTTGCAAAAACGGATGAATTACAACCAGGAGAGAGTCAAACATTGACAATCGCCTATAATACAGATGAGATGGCTTCTTATAGTGAAAAAAATGCAGCTTATGTATTACAAAAAGGTGATTATATTATTCGTGTGGGCAATTCTTCACGCAACACTTCCGTAGCAGCAGTGATTTCCATGGATGATTCAGCAGTGACAAAACAACTGACAAATCGTATGGTAATTGATGAAGAGATCGATGTTTTACAGAGAGAAGATTCAGAGAATGTCATTGCTAATAATGATGAAGAAGAATTGAAAACAGCCAAAATGATTGAGTTAAATGCAGAAGATATCGAAACAGTCGTTGCTGATTACAGTGATGGCAAATATTTTGACTCTACTGTTGGCAAAACGGTTTCTGATGGAATAGCGGAAGTTCCAGTATATGTGACAGATGGTGTGACAGAAACACAGTATTTACGTGGTGAAAATGGAACAGAGGGAGAAATTAACTACTATTATCAGACCGATATAACGCCGGCAGTTGGCGTAAATGAAGAAGGAGTGATGATGGCTGGTGAAAATAATCCAGATGATGATATCCTGATTCAGTATAATGAAAAGATTGTAGATATGTCATCAGAAAATGCAACGGCAGAAAGTACATTAAAAGATGTTGCTGATGGTAAAATTTCCATGGAAGCATTTGTTTCTACATTGACACTTGATGAATTATCTAATATTGTTATGGGAAGAAGTGTTGGCGCAGATACGAGCAATGAATATAGTGTTGCAGGTGAAGCGGGTGAAACGACTGCAATTTATATGGACAGCAGATACATAACACCTGTAAGTATGGCAGATGGTCCGGAAGGAATTGGACTTCAGGAAGATGCTACCTCCGTTTCAGGAACAGAGAATTATCAATATTGTACTCACTGGCCATGCGAGACTTTACAGGCTTCTACTTGGGATTTGGATGCAATAGGTATGATTGGCGATGCAGTAGGTGAAGAAATGGAGCGTTATGGTTTAGCTCTTTGGTTAGCGCCGGGAATTAATATTCACAGAAATCCTCTTTGTGGACGTAATCCTCAGTATTATTCAGAAGATCCTGTGATTGCAGGCAACTTCTGCGCAGCGGTTACGAAAAATGTTCAGTCTCATCCTGGATGTGGCGTAACTTTAAAACATATGGCGGCAAATAATCAGGAAACTGATCGAGTAAGTGTGAACAATTCTGTTTCAGAACGAGCATTGCGCGAGATCTATCTGAAGAGCTTTGAGCGTACTATCCTTCAGGCTCAGCCAATGTCAATCATGACTTCTTATAATTCCATTAATGGATGGGCAGCAGCAGATAATTACGATATGTGTACTTCCATGGTAAGAGATGAATGGGGATTTAAAGGTTTGATTATGACTGATTGGAATGGTGGAGAATCCACTCCGGCCTTTTCTATGCATGCTGGAAACGATTTAATTATGCCTGGCGGTGCTCCATACCGTATCAGTGGAACTTGGGGAGATGGCATGTATCCAACGGTAGATATCAGAATGGTTATTACTGATATGAATGATTATGAACTAGCAGATGCTAATACAGAGGGAGTAGTAATTAGTTCCACACGTGCAGATACCAGTCGTTGGGACAGACATTTCCGCGGTAGTGCAGATTTAATTGATGAAGGAGTACATGCTTACTTAGATGGATGCCTTCCAGGAAGCGATGAAAGAGTACCATTAGAAACATTGATGGAAGAAGGCATTGTATGGAAAGATGAGACAGACGGACAATATGTTGCAAAATATGGAAGCACAGTATATATGAATCTTTATATCGTGCAGAGTGATCTTTCTAAAAGCAGAACGTATGGCAACCTTAGTTTAGGGGATGTTCAAAACTGTGTAATGAATATTTTGAATCTTACAATGAATACACAGGCATTTGCAGAGTATATGAATAAAGTCAGTGGTACAACGGATTATATCTGCCAGTCTTGGAACGAAACTTATGCAGACAGTATTGAAACATTATTAAATGTAAGCAAATCAGATATCAAATAAGAAAGTTTCAAATTAGAATCATAATTATAAAAGGAGTTGTGTACAAAGAAATCTGTACATAGCTCCTTTCATATAGAAAAATAAATATTTACTCAGCCTCAAAATCAATCAACTCTGTGATCCGATCTACCTCTAATGCTTCTGCTATTTTTGATAAATGTTCAAAATTAATGACGGTACGCGTTCCTCTGACAATATCGCTGATTGTAGATTCTCGGATTCCAGAAAGTTCAGCAAGTTTTTTCTGTGTGATGCCACGTTTTTCAATCGCTTCTTTTATTTTTAGTTTGACAATATATTTTTTATTCATTTTTATTCACTCCTTGATGAAGCAAAACGGTCATATAAGCTAAGTTCCATATATTAGAATCTTTACCTACAGCATTTGGATTATCTCCGATTGCAGAAGCAAAATTCATAATCTGGCTTGTCATCGTTGTCTTACACTTATCCCAGACATGAATCGGATGGATACCATTTTTCCATTCATATTTTTGTGTAGTCTTATTATAAGTGACGAAAGAACGAAAAGCTGCCACAGCTGGGTAGATTAATCCATCAGGGATTTTGTAATAGATATCATGAAGACCAAATTTTGTTACGCCGATGACTGTTCCATCCTTATAGCCAGAATATTTTTTGCGGCCATATCTGCCGCCAGCTTCATTGAATGCAGAGGCAAATTCCATTTCAATCGTATCGTACAGATCAAAGATATCCGGCATGATATTGACATATTTTCGATACGATTCCGGATCATCCAAATATAATTCTAACATCTTAGCTTTAGAAGAGTATGCCTTAATCGGATGATTTATGGAATCAAATTTTTCTATATTAAACATATTGATGATCGCAACGACTTCGCGGGCATCAATCATTTTTAATTTCCGATTTGTCTCATTATCAAAAGACTGCTGATTCTGCTTAAAAGCAATTCTTGAGAAAAAAGGCATACCTTCAAGACCTTCTTTGATTGGATCAAATTTTTGACGCAATTCTGCCATAGATTTTTCATCTACCTGTACGGAAGTATTTCTAGCCTCCGCTAATTGTTCAATGATATTCTCAACACCTGTCATAACTTCAAATTGAACGTATTGGTCAAGAAATTCATTTTTATGTTCGCATACAATTTTATATGTATGACCGCCATCGATATTTCCGTGAAGAGCTTCATCGGTAAAGTGAATGGTTACTTCTTTGGAAATATTGTTGTATGCACAGCTTTTTGCAGATAATACAATGCCTCTATTTTTTAAATGGAAGTATCCATCATTACTTTCCAGAGAAGTTTTGATTGCCTGCGCAACGCCAGAGGTCAGTTTTTGATCACGCGGATTTGTTGCCATTGGTATTCCTTCTGGAACGTCTCCAACTTTTACATAGAATACATATTTTTTAGCTTCTGTGTGAAAGGGATCATCCAATTTACGAAAAGAATTTTCTTTTACAGGCATAGTTTTTATGATAGCCATATGATTTCCTCCTTAAATTACAGATTTTTTGATCTGTTCGTATGATAAAAAATAAAAATATCTATATATCGCAATATTATAATAACGCAATATCGTTATTGCGTCAAATAAAAAATGAAAAGACAGTCAAAAAAATTTAGCTGTTTCCAGAAAAAATGAGACTGTCTTTTCAAATGGTAAAATTTATAAGATATCGTTTTTCATCTTAATTGTAATGAAGTTATCTGATTATTTCGTAAAACCCCTTGCTTTAGCTGCGGGGGCAAAATCTTAAGTTGCAATCCTATTCTGTAAAAGAATAGATTTTTGCATATTTTTTATTAAAATACTGCAGCAGTGGCTGGGCAGAGAGTTCTTGATTGCATAAACGTTTTATCACTTCACTTGATGTGTAGAGGCTGCCATGCTGATGAATGTTTGTATTCAGCCACTTTGTGATATCCAGAATTTTTCCCTGTGCAAGGAGATCATCGATATTGCCAAGCTCTTTTTCAATCTGCTGTAAAAACATACCATCATATACCGAACCAAGAAGATAAGATGGGAAATAACCAAACATTCCATCAGACCAGTGCATATCCTGTAAAATTCCTTCTGCGTCGGAAGTAGGGCGAACGCCTAAAAGTTCTTCCATCTTATCATTCCATAATTTAGGCAATTCGTCTGTTGTAACTTCATCATTAAAAATCGCGCGCTCTATTTCATAGCGCAGAATAATGTGGAGACAATAGGTGACTTCATCCGCATCAACACGAATCAGACTTGGCTGCACAAAATTGATTGCCTGACAGAAAGTATCAAATGGAATTTCCTTAAATTTTGGAAGGAAATCGCCAAGTTTACTATAAATAGGCAACCAGAAGTTTGGATTGCGGCCAAGAATATTTTCAAAGAAACGAGATTGACTTTCATGAAGTCCCATCAAATTTATCTGTGCTACAGATGTATTTTCATAAGAAGGATCAATATTCTGCTCAAAAATTGCATGACCACCTTCATGAATCGCACTGAAGAGAGCGGCAATCGGATCATCTTCCTTAAAATGATTTGTGATGCGGACATCTCCAGAACCGATTTCGGTTGTAAATGGATGTTCACTCTCTGCGGTTGCTCCCTGGGTAAAATCAAATCCAATATAAGAAAGAATCATATCCTGAACTTTTTTCTGAGAAATGATATCATAATTACCTTGAAGTACCGATAAATCTGGCTGTTTGGAAGCTTTTATTTTTTCAAGGAGAGGACGAAGTCCAACTTTTAGTTCATCAAAAATACGATCAATCGTAGAACGGTCGATTCCCTCCTCAAACATATCAAGCAGAACGTCGTATGGCTTTTGATCTGGTTCCATATAGCGGACGTACTGCTTTGTCATAGCGATCACTTTGTCAAGATATGGAGCAAAAATAGAAAAGTCATTTTCTCTTTTTGCAGATTCCCATGCTTTTTGAGAACGTGCTTTTAATGTCACATATTCAGTATAAAAATCTTCTGGGACACGGACAAAACGCTCATAGTCCCTCATCTCACGGCGAACCGTTACTTTCATAGCATCATCAAGCTGATCAAACTGTTCAGGCTTAGACAATTCTTTTAAGAGATCACCGTATTCTTTTGAGGTAGAAAGGCGGAATGCTTCTGTGCAAAAATAGCCAAGAGCAGCTGTTTTGGATTCAATTCCTTTTTCAGGTGTCATCGTGGAAAGATCCCAGCTTAACAGAGATTCCACCGTTTGATACTGGTGAAATTTCTGCATAAATTCTTTTAATTTTGTTACTGCTTCATTCATAGAGAAAACCTCCTTCTGTTATCATTTTTTGAATTGATATAGTCAGCAAAAAGAGCGTATCATGATAAGACAGGTTTTGTCAATGGAAGGGCAAAGACCCGATTTGCTTTAAGAAAAATTTGAGAAAAAATCATCGAGAAAAAAGAAGAATAGATCGTATCGTATGAAAAGACTGGAAAATAGATGAGAAGATTGGTACAATGAAAAGAAAACAGAAAGATGAGGATATGATATGGAAAATCAGGAAAAACAGCATAAGAGAAGAGTACGGTACTCCGGCACTCATCCTAGACGCTTTGAAGAAAAATATAAAGAATTACAGCCGGAAAAATATGGGGATACGATTGAAAAAGTAATCCGAAAAGGAAGTACGCCGGCAGGAATGCACATTTCCATTATGGTGAAAGAGATTTTAGAATTTCTCCAGATTCAGCCAGGACAGCAGGGCTTAGATGCTACGTTAGGATATGGCGGTCATACGAAAGAGATGCTGAAATGTTTGCAGGGACAAGGGCATTTGTATGCGTTAGATGTAGATCCGATTGAGTCTGAAAAAACAAAAGAAAGATTAAAAAGTCAGGGATTTGGAGAAGAGATTTTGACAGTACGCTTACAGAATTTTAGAGATATTGATAAAGTTGCAGAGGAAGTAGGAAAATTTGACTTTGTACTGGCAGATTTGGGAGTCTCTTCGATGCAGATTGATAATCCAGAAAGAGGATTTTCTTATAAAGTGGAAGGACCATTAGACCTTCGTATGAATCCGCAGAAAGGAATCAGCGCGGCGCAGAGATTAGAAAATATTTCTAGAGAAGAACTGTATGGAATGCTGTTGGAAAATGCAGATGAACCATATGCAGATGAGATTTCAGGAGCAGTGATTTCTACATTGCGAAATGGAAAGAAGATTGAGACAACGACAGATTTAAAGAATGTGATTGAAAAGGCATTATCTTTTTTGCCAGCGGCAGAGAAGAAAGAAGCAGTAAAAAAATCATGTCAGAGAACATTTCAGGCGCTGCGCATTGATGTCAACAGTGAATTTGAAGTATTGTATGAATTTATGGAAAAATTGCCATCTGTTTTAAAACCAGATGGAAGAGCAGCGATTCTTACCTTCCACTCAGGAGAAGACCGTCTTGTAAAAAAAGCATTTAAGCAGTTTTATAAAGAAGGGGTGTACAAAGAAATCGCCAGTGATGTGATTCGACCATCCGCAGAGGAATGTGCAAAAAATGGACGCGCTCGTTCAACAAAGATGAGATGGGCAATCAAGGCATAAAAAAATGCGAGATATCAATAAGATTTATGTCAGCCATCTTCTGCCCGATTCGGAAATGCGGGAAATTGTGCGTACGACAGGAATGGGAATTGAAAGTATTGAATTTTCGATAGCAGATAATCTCGATAATTTAGAAAAAACATTGATTACATATGAGAAACGGTTAGCATATATGGAATGCAAAGATCTGACGCTTCATGGACCTTTTCTGGACTTGAATCCAATGGCATTTGACAGTGAGATCCGTCAGGTGACAATGAAAAGATATGAGCAGTCCTATCGGGCGGCAAAAATTTTGCAGGCGAAGAAACTTGTTTTTCACTCGTGTTACATCCCGCAGGTATATCTGAATATTGGACTTGCAGAGAGAATGGCTGATTTTTATAATGAATTTTTAAAGGATAAAGAAGATTCGATTCAGATTGTGATGGAAAATGTATTAGATCCATTGCCTGATCTTCTAAAAAAGACGGCAGAGATGATTTCAAAAAAATCATTTGGATTATGTCTGGATATCGGTCATGCAAATTGTTATTCTGATCTGTCGCCGATCAAATGGGCCAAAGAGATGTCGCCCTTTATCAGACACGTTCATCTTCATAATAATGAAGGAAAAAAAGATACCCATGGATCGCTGAAAGATGGAAGTATACCAGCTGAACAACTTTTAGAATGCTTGATGCAAGATCCTTCAGAAAAAACGTATACGATAGAATGCAATTCAGAAAAGGCGGTTATGGAATCTTGGGAACTGTACAGCAATGTACTTGACAAGAAATAAAAAAATTTATATCATGGATCTAAAACGATAAAGATGGAGGAAAGTACAAAATGAAGAAGAAAAATACAATCATTGCAGCGGTTGTCTTGATCTTAGTTGTTGTAGCGGCAGGACTTTTATACATGAAGTTTAAGCCAAAAACAACAGAAGGCGAGAAAAAAATAACCGTTACTGTGATACATGCAGATGAAAGTGAAAAAACATTTGAGTATGACACAGACGTAGAATATCTGGGTGAAATATTGCTCAAAGAGAAGTTGATTGAAGGCGAGAAAGGACAGTATGGTTTGTATATTCAGACGGTAGACGGTGAGACTGCCGACGATTCAAAACAGCAGTGGTGGTGCATCACAAAAGGTGGAGAGATGGTAAATACTGCGGTAGATACGACACCTATTCAGGATGGAGATCAGTTTGAATTGACACTGAAAGAAGGATACTAATTGAAAATGGGGAAAACATGGGAGATTGTGCTCATGGGCTTTCTGACTGCGATTGTTTTTGCAGCACAGGTGGCGATGGGATTTCTTCCTAATATTGAAATGGTAACTCTTCTTTTTATTCTATACACTTTAGTTTTAGGAAAAAAAGTATTTTTTATTATCTATGTATTTGTATTTCTGGAAGGAATTTTTTATGGATTTGGTCTTTGGTGGATCAATTATCTCTATATCTGGACGGTACAGTGCATCATAACACTATTTTTGAGAAAGCAGACCTCTGTGATCTTTTGGTGTATTATATCTGGATTTTACGGAATTACATTTGGCGCATTATGTGCGATTCCATACTTTTTTATGGGCGGTATTCCATCTGCCTTTGCTTATTGGGTATCAGGAATCATCTATGATATTCCGCATTGTATAGGGAATATCATAATCTGTCTTTTGCTTTTTAAACCTTTGTATAAGATTTTGAATCAGGCAATAAATAGAGAATTACAATTTAATAGATAAAAAGAGAGCTGTCCTGTTTAGGGACAGCTTTTTTTATAAAAAGATAATTGGAAAAACCATTGCCCTTATGGAATGCGTTTTTCAAAAAAAGATCTGAAATAGGATAAAGATTGAAAAATAAAGGGGAAAATGATAAAATAATGATAATCTGCAAGGAGGGGATGTTTTTGGCGGATTCAAATATTACAAAAAAAGCTTTGGCAAATGCTTTAAAAGAATTGATGGTTTCAACTCCTTTTAAAGAGATTGGAATTGGTACAATATGTGAAAAATGTGAGATGAACAGGAAAAGTTTTTACTATCATTTTAGAGATAAATATGATTTGGTAAATTGGATTTATGACACAGAATTTATTCGTGCATCTCAAAATAAGGAATATGATACGGCATGGGATTTTTTAGAAGATATCTGTATTTATTTTTATGAAAATAAGATATTTTATAAGAAAGCGTTGAAAATTGAAGGTCAGAATTCTTTTTCTGAATATTTTAGAGAAATTATTATGCCTATATCAGCAGAATATTTAAGAGAAACGATACCAGATGTGGAAAATAGAGAATTTTATGTAAAAATTTTGACCGAAGCATTTATTTCATGGATTGAAAAATGGATTTTAGAAAGAGAAGATATCAGACCGGATAAATTTGTACATGATTTGAAATTTTGTATAGGCGCGGTATCGCAGAAGATGACAAAAAGAGAAATAAGTGAAAAAATAGGGGACAAGAAACAGGAGGTTAATCTATAAAAGATTTGCCTCCTGTTTCTTGTCTCATTTTGGAAATACTGTCTGAAAAATGGATTTCAATGTATGAGTCCTCATAAATGTATTAGGAGATAAAAAGTTATCCGTATAGAATCGACCGTTTTGATCAAATACAGCAGTGCATGTAGTATTTGAAATAATATGATTAATCAGCATATTATCATATTTTAAATCAAAAAGGATAGAAGGATACTTTTGACTGGTACGAATCAAAGTTATCTTATTATATAGTTCAGTTTGTGTAGAATCGGAACAGGTGGAATCTGGCAATAAAAATGTAAAATATGGGAAGCAGGGCATGACAGATTGAAACAAACTTTTATCTAAGATCATATTTTTATTCGTATCGTTATACTTTATAAAGACAGAATAAAGGAAATTTTCTGCTCGAAGTTTTTCACAGAGACTGCCTACTGTATCGAATGAGTCAGAAGATACATTTACAGATAGCATGATATTATGGAGCGATTTAAGGTCTTCTCTCCAAGCTTTTGTCAAGGCATTAGGAGTTGTGAACAATACAAAGGCACATTTTGGGTGTGCGGATACAAAAGATGAAAAATCGCAGAGCAGATCATTTGTAAAAAAAAGGTATGTATAAATACCTAAATTTGTTCCTTGACAAATAAAATCATGATAAAGTTTTTTGTTTGCGGTCCAGTTTTCACTGTCCGTAAGAAAGGTTAAAGACCATGGCACAGAAAAATGTTCTGATTTTTCAATCTGACGGATCAGACTTGCACCTTTTGTACAACTATTATAACCTACATTGATTCCAAAATGACATAAAGTATCATGGCTGACAAAATCAGCCGCATTTTTGGCTACTTTATAATAGGCGCTTTGCTGATTTTGGAGCATAGATTGAACTGCTTTAAGAAAATTATTTTGAAAAGATCCGCTGGCAAAATTTAATGCTAAGTCGATTACATTGCGGAGGCTTCTTTTGGGAGAATCAGATATATTTTTTAAGGTTCTGCGAATCACAGATTCAATAAGCATCTGGTTTATATCTTTTTTTACCATTATGAATCTTCCTCCTTTGTCAAATTCAAGGTATTTGTATACAAAATATAAAAAAAAGAGGGAAAGTAAAAGTGACAGATGAGATGAAATGTCCCAAAATGTAACAGTTTCACAGATAGTGTGACATTATTAGACAAATAAATTGGATTGTCCCATGAAAAAATGAAAAAAGATGAATATACTTTTCTTAAATTCAAAAAAACAAAGCATAGAAAATAGAGGAGGCAAATAATGGAATTATTACATACATCAGTCAGAAAAGCATATGAGATCGCCATTGATGGAACGTTAAAGTTTATCAATAAAGATAGGGAAAAAAATTTATTAAAGCTAGTAGATATTTCTGAAAAATTTATGGGAAATACGTTCCAAAAAAGTACATATGAAGCAACAAGAAGAATGATCCAAAATCCAGATGAAAAATGGATGAAATACTTAAATCGTGCATTAGATGAATTAAATCCTCATGTCATAAAAATGAATGCATTAAATTTAGGTTTTGAAGCAGCGTTTAGAGGATATAAAAAGACGTTGGAGATGGAAAAGATCCATCAGTGCAATATTCCTTGGATTATTTTAATGGACCCAACGAGTGCGTGTAACTTACATTGTACAGGATGTTGGGCGGCAGAATATGGCCATAAAATGAATTTGACATATGAAGAAATGGACAGTATTATCACACAGGGAAAGGAACTGGGAATCTATTTCTATATGTATACAGGCGGTGAACCTATGGTCAGAAAAAAAGATTTGATTCGGCTGTGTGAGAAACATAAGGATTGTGCATTTCATGCCTTTACAAATGGAACATTGATTGATGATGAGATGTGTAAAGAGATGGCGCGTGTTGGAAATATGACGTTGTCGATCAGTCTGGAAGGGTTTGAAGAGGAGAATGATGGAAGAAGAGGAGACGGAATCTATAAGAAAGTTTTAGATACGATGGATTTATTAAAAAAATATGGTCTGCTTTTTGGAACTTCTATCTGCTATACAAGTAAAAATATAGATGTAGTGACATCAGATAAATTTTTGGATATGATTATTGAAAAAGGCTGTCGTTTTACATGGTATTTCCACTACATGCCAGTAGGAAATGAGGCTTCTGTGGAATTACTGCCAACAAAAGAACAGAGAGAATATATGTATCACCGTGTAAGAGAGATCCGTGCAAAAGAAGGAGGAAAACAGATTTTTGCAATGGATTTCCAAAATGATGGGGAGTTTGTCGGTGGCTGCATTGCAGGTGGAAGACGCTACTGTCATATCAATCCAAATGGAGATGTAGAACCTTGTGTATTTGTTCATTATTCAAACGCAAATATCAAAGAAAAGAGCTTACTTGAATGTCTGAAACAGCCAATCTTTTTGGCATACAGAGAAGGGCAGCCCTTTAACAAAAACCATCTCAGACCATGTCCAATGCTCGAAAATCCGGAATATCTTGAGAAAATGGTGCGTGAAACAGGAGCAAAATCTACAGATATGCAGTCACCAGAAAGTGTAGAACATTTATGTGGAAAATGTACCGCATATGCAAAAGAATGGCAGCCAACAGCAGAAGACTTATGGGAAAAAAGTCACCATTGTTCCTGTGAAAAAGTAAAATAAAAAAATATATGGACTGTGATTGATAAAAAAGGAAATTTACTCTGTAGTTTTCTATCTTTGTAATTATAATAAATATAAGAGAACAAAAAATAGAAATAAAAATTTAAATTTTGAGGAGTAAAACGATGGCAACTTTATATCCAAGAATTCTGGAGCTTAGAAAAGAACATAAATTAACACAGGAAGAAGTAAGCAGATGTCTCCACATAAGCCAGCGTACCTATTCGCACTATGAGGTAGGCGATCGTGTTCCTACAATAGAAATGCTTTGGTCAATCGCAGATCTTTATGAGGTCAGTATTGATTATCTAGTAAATAGGACGGATGATAGAAAATTCATTCAAAGTCAGAAAAAGAAGAAATAAATAAAAAAGATAAAAGAATAAAAGAAACAGCATCTGTCAATTTTATGGAGATGCTGTTCTTTTTATTGATTTTTGAAAATATCAATGGTAAAATAATTTATATTTATTGGATATTTTATGCAAAAATATGCAAAAGATATCGAAGAAATAAAATGAAAATGTGTGTGCAAAAAGAGAAGGAGAAAAAATGAACAAGAGTGGAGAACTTTTTAAATGGGACGGGAAGCCATCTTTTAAACAGGCATTTCCGCTTGCCATGCAGCACGTAGTTGCAATGATTGTGGGATGTGTGACACCGGCAATTATTATTGGAGGAATCGCACAGGGAAAAGGAGAAATCACACAGGCAGATGTGACGATGTTGGTACAGGCAGCGCTTCTGATTGCAGGAATTGGAACATTGATGCAACTTATATCTTTTAAACATAAGGTTGGATCAGGACTGCCAGTAATTATGGGAGTAAGTTTTGCATATCTGGCAAGTCTTCAGGGGATTGCCGGAGAATTTGATTTGGCAACCTTATTTGGAGCACAGCTTGTAGGGGCGGTCGCGGCGATTATAGTAGGAATTTTTATAAAAAAACTGTTGTTTTTATTTCCGCCTATGGTCACAGGAACGGTTGTATTTGTAATTGGAGTCACTTTATATCCGACTGCGATCAACTATATGGCAGGAGGAAAAGGGGCGGCAGACTATGGCAGTTGGAAAAATTGGCTCGTAGCTTTGATTACACTTGCTGTGGTGATAGGACTGAATAATTTTGGAAAAGGTTTTGCAAAACTTTCCTCTATTTTGATAGGGATGATTGTCGGATACGTTGTGGCAATTCCATTGGGATTAGTTGATTTTTCACCTGTTCAGGAAGCAAGCTGGTTTCAGATTGCAAAACCGTTTCATTTTGGCATAAAGTTTAATCCGTCTTGTATTATAACAATGGCAATTTTATATGTAATCAATTCTGTGCAGGCGATTGGAGATTTCACAGCGGTAGCAGGAGGAGGTCTTGACAGAGAACCGACACCGCAGGAATTATCAGGAGGAATTATTGGAAATGGTTTAGGAAGCATGATCGGCGCTTGCATTGGAGGTCTGCCGACGGCTACATTCAGTCAAAATGTAGGAATTGTCAATACTACGAAAGTAGTAGCGAAAAAAGTCTTTATGATGGCGGCAGGGATGATTGTATTTGCAGGAATTGTTCCTAAATTTGCTTCCCTTCTCACTACCATACCGGCGTGCGTGTTAGGAGGAGCTACCATTACGGTATTTTCTTCGATTGCTATGACAGGAATGAAATTAATTACAAAAGAGAAAATGGGACCACGCAATACGACAATTATTGGACTTGGAATTGCATTAGGCGTAGGCGTTACATTAGTACCAGAATCTTTGGCAATGTTTCCTTCTTGGGTGACATTAATTTTTGGAAAATCAGCCGTTGTATTATCTACGATTGTGACAGTAGTGCTGAATCAAATTCTTCCAAAAGAAAAGAACAACTAAAAAAATTGTATTTTAAATGGTTCTATGTCAATAGTTAAGGGCTGTCGCTTTGCGATTAAAAAATCGTAAAGCGACAGCCCACTATTTGTTTAGTACATCATGCCTTCTTTTATAATATCATGGTCTCGTAAAATTTTTTCAATGACAGTTCCTTTTATAAGACGAAGAGCAGGTTTTTTGAGAAGATTAAGAGGTCCTGGAAGTTCCATTTCAAGTGGAGATTTACCATCCATCAGTTTGACTGTGCTATCTAGCAGATCACGGATATCGTATACGCTTCCCCATACCTCAGGCACTCCTCTGTCTACTCCAAGCAGTCCATATACGGCTTCCATTGCAGTACGAACAGAATATTCTGTCGTAAATACCGTATCTCTAGGAGTGTTTGCAAACTGTCCAAGAAATGCAAAGTTTGTACATCCATCCGGAATGACATCAGGACGATCTCCTTTTGTTCTTGGCATAAAGAATGCAGTAATATATGGCATCATAGTTGGAACACAGACTGCGCTTTCTGCTGCAAGTTCTGGAATCTGATCAACCGGCACACCCATATGATACAGCCATTCTTCTGTGATTTCCTTTCCGGTACAGTCTTTCATCGGCTTCTTGACAAAATCTCCTGGGACATCTGTAAATAATCCATATACCCAGACACAGACTTTATCTTTGTCCTGAGATTTAAACTGTCCCTGACGATTGATAGTCCAGCTCAACAGCCAACTGGAATCCTGACAGCTTACGATACCGCCTGTGACAACATTGCCGCTTTTTGGATCACGTTTACAGATATTTGTGATATATGGAAGGATCTTGTCATCTAGTGTAGTGATTGTAGCAGATTCCCAGTTTGTTTTTGAAATATCAGAACAGAATTTTTCTGGACGGCCAAAAGCAGGATCTTGTTTTGCAATATTTTTCCAAAGATTCCAGCATCCGCTTGTGCGAACCAGAGCATCTCCGTTTGGAGCGTGATTTTGATCTCCATAAATAGTACCTTCCGTACAGCTTCCATTTGTCACAAATACAAGGTCATTTTCGGTCAAGAGAATACCTTTTTCAGCGCCTTTTACTTTACATTCAATCGCAGAGGCAATCTTTTTGCCATTTTTAAATTCAAATACAACATTTGTAACTTCTGTGGAGAACTGGAAATCAACTCCGGCATCTTCTAGATATTTCTGCATAGGCAGAATCAGGGATTCATACTGATTGTAGCGTGTAAATTTCAGAGCGCTGAAATCAGGAAGACCAGCGATGTGATGGATAAATCTCTGGAAATACAGCTTCATTTCAAGAGCGCTGTGCCAGTTTTCAAATGCAAACATCGTTCTCCAATATAGCCAGAACGTAGAATGGAATACTTCATCATCAAATACATCTTCGATTTTTTTATCATACAAATCTTCATCTTTTGTCATAAACAGCTTCATGATTTCCATACAGCCTTTTTGACTGAGATTGAATTTTCCATCTGTATGTGCATCCTGTCCTCTATTTTTTGTTGCTCTGCAAAGAGAATAGTTTGGATCGTGTTTGTTCAGCCAGTAAAACTCATCCAGAACAGACGCATCTGGTATTTCAAGAGAAGGAATGCTTCGGAACAAATCCCAGAGACATTCAAAATGGTTTTCCATCTCTCTTCCTCCACGCATGACATATCCGCGTGTTGGATCAAAGATTCCATCACATGCGCCGCCGGCAATATCCATAGCTTCCAGAATATGAATATGAGATCCTGGCATCTGTCCGTCACGCACTAAGAAGCACGCAGCTGCCAGAGATGCTAAACCACTTCCTACAATATAAGCATTTTTTTCCTCAACGCCTTCTGGTTTTTCAGGGCGGGCAAATGCTTCATAATTTCCATTTGAATAATAAATTCCTTTGCTGTTTTTCGTGTTTTTTCCGCGTTCTGTGTTGCGATAATCAGAGTGTTTCTTCTTTTCAGTAAAATCAAGAGCACTTTCTTCTGATTTCTTTTTTAATGCAGCGACGGTGCCGACCGTGGCAGCAGTGAGAGCAGCAGCACATAATACTTTCTTTTTCTTTGTTTTTGACATATCGATAACCCCTTTCTTGATAGAAGTTTTTTACTGTTGTTTTTTATAGGAATATCATATGTCTCTTTTTGATTTTCAACAATTTACAAAACAGAAAGGATGATAAAAAATGAATCATTTCCCCTGATTTGTAAAGTTTTTAATGGAATTTGATATATTGCCATACATGGTAGTACATATTTTTTGAACAATTTCTTGATAGTCTTCTTTCATTCCATGCTTGATCCAGTCCAGCATAATTCCAACAAAGCTGTATTTATAAAAAGCGGCAATAAAGGTCTTATCTTCTGCACTGATAGAAATTCCTTCTGCTTGTTCTTCCACAACATTCATAATTAAAGAATACGTCAGCTGAAACAGATAGTTTTCAATCTGATCTCGGCTGATACAGCGATAAGCGTTTAAGATAAAAGGTTTGTTTTCGAGTACAACCTCAAAAATCTGCATCAAACCTTCTTGCCATGTGTCATATGTCTTTTTTCCTTGCAGAGCTTTTGTGGCATCTTCCAGACAAGCCCATTCAACAAGGTCATAAATATCTTTAAAGTGATAATAAAATGCCATACGGCTGATGCCGCAGTCTGTAGTAAGGTCGTTTATCGTGATTTTATCAAGAGGCTTTTGAAGAAGTAATTTTTTCAATGAGACTTCAAGAGCATATTTTGTCATGTTAGACATAGAATCCCCCATTTCTAATTAAAATATACCACTTAAATATTTTATTATTGTACCATAAACAGTAGAAAAGAAACAAGAAATAGAAGAAAAAAGAAAATCTTCCTGTGAAAAATATGGGATACAGAAAAGTAATAAATGGAAAAAGACAAAAGGATGTGATAAAATGGAAGAGAAAACGGAAAGAGAGAGTACAGATGAAAGTAGTAGTGGCGATGGATTCTTTCAAAGGAAGCATATCTTCCTCGCAAGCTGGAAAGGCAGTTGCGAATGGAATTTTGCAGGTATATCCGGATGCGCAGATTGATATTTGTTCTTTGGCAGATGGCGGAGAGGGGACAATGGAAGCCTTGCTGTATGGAATGAATGGAAAAAAGCAAGAGATATCGGTTACCGATCCTTTGGGAAGAAAAATAATATGTGAATATGGGATTGCACAAGATGGTCATACCGCAATCATTGAAATGGCAAGCGCAGCAGGCATTACATTGATAAAAAAAGAAGAGAGAAATCCTTTTTTTACTACAACGTATGGAGTTGGCGAGATCATTGCAGACGCAATAAAAAAAGGGTGTACGAAGTTTCTAATAGGAATCGGTGGAAGCGCCACAAATGATGGCGGAGCTGGAATGCTTCAGGCATTAGGATATGGATTACTGGATCAGGAAGGAAAACCAATTCCATTTGGGGCAAAGGGACTGGAAAAGATTGATAAAATTATAGATACAGAAGTAAATCCCGAACTGAAAAAATGTCATTTTACGATAGCATGTGATGTGACAAATCCATTGTGCGGACCGAAAGGATGCAGCGCTGTATATGGACCGCAAAAAGGCGCAGACCAAAAGATGGTTGAACAGATGGAACAGTGGATGGAAAAATATGCAGATGCAGTAAAGAAAAGTTTTCCAAAAGCAGACAGAGAATATCCTGGTACAGGCGCGGCAGGAGGAATGGGATTTGCTTTTCGCACCTTTATGAATGCCAGTTTAAAATCAGGAATACAGATTGTCTTAGAAGAGACAGGAATAGAACAGAGGATAAAAAATGCAGATCTTGTTGTCACAGGAGAAGGACAGTTAGATGGACAGACTGCAATGGGCAAAGCGCCAGTTGGCGTTGCAAGGCTTGCAAAAAAATATAAAAAACCGGTTATTGCTTTTTCAGGCAGTGTCGCAAAAGAGGCAAAAAGATGTAATGAGCAGGGAATAGATGCCTTTTTTCCTATATTAAGACAGTGTATGTCTGTAGAAGAAGCGATGAAAATAGAGATCGCAGAAGAAAATTTGACAGATACGGCAGAACAAGTATTTCGTCTGTGGAAAATAAAAGAAGAGAGAACATGATTAGAAGTATGAGATAAAAAACAAATCGAGGAGGAAGATGGATGAAAAGACAGGTAAGTCTGGAAGAAATATCAGATGGAAAACTATATGGACCAAATGATATGGTAAAAGCGGATTGCGGAGGATGTAAGGGATGTTCCGCATGTTGTCATGGAATGGGAAAATCGGTTATTTTAGATCCATTCGATGTATATCAGCTGACAGTAAATTTAAAATGTAGTTTTGAACAGCTTTTAAATCATCAATTAGAATTAAATGTTGTGGACGGCATCATTTTACCAAATTTAAGGATGGATGGAGCGAAAGAAAGCTGTCCGTTTTTAGATGAGAAAGAACGGTGCAGTATTCACCCATTTCGACCTTCTGTCTGTCGGCTTTTTCCATTGGGCAGATATTATGAGGAAAATGGATTTCGCTATTTTTTACAAATCCATGAGTGCAAAAAGGAAAATAGAGCTAAAATTAAAGTGCGAAAATGGATTGATATGCCAAATATGAAAGAACATGAACAATTTATAATAAAGTGGCATGCTTTTTTAAAAGAGATGGAAGAACAGATCGAGAGCAGCAAAGATGAAAATTTGATGAAAAATATTGACCTGTCTATCTTAAAGATATTTTATATAAAATCATATGAGGAAGGATGTGATTTTTTTATTCAATTTGAAGAACGCTTAAGAGAAGCAAGAGCGTTTGCAAAAATGATACAAAACATATGAGGGAAAAATTTATTTTAGGCAGGAAATGTGATATGAAGGAGGAAAAATACAAATGAATCAAACAGAAAATAAAATGGGAACGATGCCGATTCCCAAATTATTAGTTTCGATGTCGCTGCCCATCATGATTTCTATGCTGGTGCAGGCATTATATAATATTGTAGACAGTATGTTTGTGGCGCGATTGAATGAGAATGCCTTGACAGCAGTTTCGCTTGCCTTTCCTGTACAAAATTTGATGATTGCAGTATTTACTGGAACAGGTGTAGGTATCAACGCATTACTTTCGAGAAGTTTAGGAGAAAAGAATATAAAACAGGCAAATCAAGTTGCCGTTCATGGCGTTATCTTAGCAGGAATTAGCTATCTGTTTTTTCTTATTTTAGGACTGGGATTTTCTGAATTATTCTTTTCTGTTCAGACATCTGACAGTCAAATTCTTTCTTATGGTACACAGTATATGAAAATCTGTTGTATCGCTTCGTTTGGAGTTGCATTTCAGATTACATTTGAACGTCTTTTACAGTCAACAGGAAAGACAATCTATACCATGATTACTCAGAGTTTAGGTGCGATCATAAATATCATTTTAGACCCTATCTTGATTTTTGGATTATTTGGACTTCCTAAAATGGGAGTGGCAGGGGCTGCATTGGCAACTGTTTTTGGACAAGGTGTGGCTGCCGGTTTGGCATTATGGTTTAACATAAAGAAAAATAAAGAAATTAAACTTTCTATTCGGAATTTTAAATGGTCTGGAAAAGTAGTAAAAGGAATTTATGCGGTTGGAGTTCCGTCCATTATTATGGCATCTGTCGGATCTGTTATGACATTTGGAATGAATAAAATTCTGATTGTTTTTTCATCGACAGCAAATGCCGTATTTGGTGTATATTTTAAAATGCAGAGTTTTATATTTATGCCAGTATTCGGCTTAAACAATGGAATGGTTCCTATTATTGCATACAATTATGGAGCGAAAAAAAGTGAACGCATCAATAAAACAATTCGCCTTAGTATTATTGGAGCAGTTGCTATCATGTTGGTAGGATTTGGTGTGTTCCAGATTGTGCCATCTATGTTATTAGATATTTTTAATGCTTCTGATTATATGAAAGAAATCGGTATTCCAGCGCTTCGGATTATCAGTCTTAGTTTCTTATTTGCAGGATTTAGTATCGTAGCTTCTTCTGTTTTTCAGGCATTATCACATGGAATTTTAAGTCTTCTCGTATCGGTAATTCGACAGCTGATTGTATTACTTCCATGCGCATTTATACTTGCCAAAATTGGCGGACTTCATGCAATTTGGTTTTCATTTCCAGTCGCTGAAATTGTGGCGTTCGTATTGTCGATTTTCTTCCTGAGATATGTCAAGAGAAAAGAAATTGCGCCTCTTTCTGACAAGGGTGTGAAGATTGACAAGTAAAATCAAGTATGGCATACTAAAAGAACAGATGAATCTGATTGAGGAATAGAAATTATTTATTGTGAAAATGATACAGAGAGAGAAAAGGAGAAAAACAAATGCCAAAAGTGAATTTTCAGTTTGAAGATGGAAATGTGGTATCTGTCGAAGCGGTCAAAGGCAGTAATCTGCTTGAGACAGCGAGAAATGCAAATGTAGCGATTGACGCACCTTGTTCTGGAAATGGTGCGTGTGGAAAATGCCGCGTAAAATATATCAGCGGAGAATTAGCATCCAAAAAGACCATTCATATCAGCGATGAAGAGTATGAACAGGGCTGGAGACTGTCATGTGTCAGCACAGTAGAAGGCGATGTGACAGTGGAAGTTCCTGATATTGCATCTGCATATAAAAGCAGAATGAAAATGGCAGATCTTGGATCAAAAGAAGAAATAGAAATCTTTGAAAATGCAAAGAAAAGTATAGAGGAAACAGGAATTTCCATGGCAAATAATATGGAAGTTGTGCAGGTAGTGATGGATGTTCCAAGTCTGGATGATACCATGCCAGATAATGAACGTCTTATGCGCGCTTTGCAGAATGTGACAGGAATGGAGAGAATCCGTCTGCCATATACCGTATTATGTAAAATGCCAGATGTTTTGAGAGAGAACAATTTTCAGGTGCAGTGCATAATCCGCAAGTCAAAACAGAATGTATTTGTATATGACATTTTGCCGCCAAATGAAGAAGCTGTCATCGGAGGACTTGCGATTGATATTGGTACGACATCCGTAGCCGCATTATTGATTGATATGAAAAGCGGAAAGGTTCTGGCAAAAGCTTCAGGTGGAAATGGACAGATCCGTTTTGGCGCAGATGTTATCAATCGTATTATTGAATCAACAAAACCTGGCGGAAAGAAACGTCTTCAGAAGGCCGTGATTGAAGAAACCATCAATCCGATGATTCAAGAAATGTGTACGAGTGCAGGATTTAACAAAGAACATATCTATCGTCTGTGCATTGCCTCTAATACGACAATGAATCATCTGCTTGCTGGAATCAACGCAGATCCTCTGCGTCAAGAGCCATATATTCCGGCATTCTTTAAGACAAATTCTCTGTTTGCAGCAGATCTTGGCATTCAGGTGCATCCAGATGCTCATATTATCATTGCTCCAAATGTGGGAAGCTATGTTGGCGGAGATATCACAGCCGGCACACTTGTTACTTTGATGTGGGATAAGCCAGAATTTTCTCTGTTTATTGACCTTGGAACAAATGGCGAGCTTGTATTTGGAAATAATGAATTTATGATGTGCTGTGCTTGCTCAGCTGGTCCAGCTTTTGAAGGCGGAGATATCAGCTGTGGTATGCGTGCAACAGATGGAGCGATTGAAGCATGTAAGATTGATCCAGAAACAATGGAACCGACGTATTCTGTCATCGGAGAAGAAGGACAAAAACCGGTAGGACTTTGTGGTTCTGGAATTATTGACGTGATCAGTGAACTATTCCGAGCTGGCATTATCAGTCCAAAAGGAAAGTTCATCCGAGAAGGAAAACGTATTCGTCATGATGCGTATGGAATGGGAAGTTATGTGCTGGCATTTGAAGAAGATGCAGCATCTGTAAAAGATGTTGAGATTACAGAAGCAGATATTGACAACTTTATTCGTGCGAAAGGTGCGATTTTCTCTGCAATTCGTACAATGCTTGCATCCGTTGATTTCGATATCTCAATGATTGAGCAAGTTTATGTAGCTGGAGGAATTGGAAGTGGAATCAATATGGAAAATGCAGTTCGTATTGGAATGTTCCCAGATATTCCGATTGAAAAGTTTACTTATATAGGAAATTCTTCTCTCTCAGGCGCTTATACGATGCTACTTTCTACAGAGTCAGAGAGAAAAACATATGAGTTAGCTGCAAATATGACCTATCTGGAATTAAGTACAGTTCCAACTTATATGGATGAATTTGTAGCATGTTGTTTCCTGCCACATACAGACAGCACACTGTTTCCAAGCTTTTATTAATAGAGGCGGGAAAAGATTTATAAAACCATAGATAGAACCCCCATTCCTTTTAGGCAATGGGGAGTTCACAAATGATATCTCTAAAAATCGAACAGAAAATAGAAAATATACTTAGACAAAAAAGGAGATTCTATGAAAGTTATTCGTCCAGGATTTGAAATCATTTCCGACTTGAATGCGGAAACTATTTTAAAAAATATTGAAAAATGCGGAAGAGTCTGCTATAAGAGTGAAAATCTGATTGATCAGGGAACAGCAGAGAAATTTATCCGTGGAATTATTGCAAGAGGTCATGAATCTGTGTTGGAACATGAAAAAATCACAGTGAAATTGATCTGTGACCGCGGTGTCAGCCATGAAATCGTACGCCACAGAGTTGCAAGCTACAGTCAGGAAAGTACGAGATATTGCAACTATAGCAAAGAAAAATTTGGAAAAGAATTGACCATGATCCATCCATGTTTCTGGGAAGAAAATGATCCTCAGTATCAAGTTTGGAAAGAGACAATGGAACAGATTGAACAGAATTACAATCGTTTGATTGAAATGGGAGCAAAACCAGAAGAAGCAAGAACGATTTTGCCAAACAGTTTAAAGACAGAGATTGTTGTGACAATGAATATTCGTGAACTGCGTCATTTCTTAAGACTGCGCACGGCAAAGGCGTCTCATCCACAGATGCGTGAAATCGCAGGAATGTTGCTTCAGTATCTGAAACAGGAACTTCCAGTATTGTTTGAGGACATTAATCCTGAAAAATAATAAAATCTAAAGAATAAGACAGGATGCGATATCCGATTCATCAGCAAAAGGTTTTTAACAGTCCTTTTGATCTGACTGAAAATGAATGGGACAGCACCCTGTCTTTTTATTTTTTCATCTTATTTTAAAAAATTGAAAGAAAGTTAATTTTTAAGAATCATATCAATACCCATCTGAAGCGTTTCTTTGTCAATCATTCCACGCGCTCCGGCAATCAAATACCCATCTTTGTCAATAAAATAAGTGGTAGGAAATGCACTGATTCCATACGTATAGATTGCATCCTGAGAGGTGTCATAGTAGACAGGGAATGTAAATTCCTGTTCTTTGATGTATGCCTCTCCACTTGCTTTTGTTTCTCCCATTGCTCCTACTGTATCAATCATAATAAACTGGATATCTTCTTTGTATTCATCGTACATTTCCTGAAAATCAGGCATCTCCATTTTACAAGGAGGACACTTGCTGTTCCAGAAATTTATGATGGCGGGTTTATCAAGAAGATCAAGGAGAGAGACTTCCTTTCCATCCACATCTGTAACAGTAAAGTCAGGAGCGAGAGAATACTGCCGTGTTTCCGATTCTGTCTCGGTTTCTTTTGTTGTTTCTTTCTCCGATTTTGCTTCAGTCTCTTTTGTTGTTTCTTTCTCAGATTCTGTCTCAGCCTCTTTTGTTGTTTCTTTCTCAGATTCTGTCTCAGCCTCTTTTATTGTTTCTTTCTCAGATTCTGTTTCGGTCTCTTTTATTGTTTCTTTCGATGTTTCTGTTTCCGTGATAATTTCTGTCTCATCTGTCTCAGAACTTGAAATTTGCAGAGAAGATAAGTTATTTACCGATGTCCCAGAGGAGAGCTTTTGATAGGCAATGCCAGCAACAGCAATCACTGCGACAAAAATAATCAGTGTAAGGATAAATGTTTTCTTCTGTTTCATAAATAAAATCCTTTCTTTTATTATAGGCGGTACTTCATTGCCTTTAGTCCATTGCCTTTAGGCGGTGAGGATTGATGAGAAACCTCCTATAGCAAAAAAATTATACAGCAAATGCAGCCAGCAATTTGTTCAGCATTCCCGTCATCATAGCAATACCGACTAAAATTAGAAGGCATCCAGAAATGCGATTAATTAGAGTATAATGTTTTTTGATCCAAGTAAATGCAGATTTTAGTTGCTGAATTAAAATGGCGCTTAAGAAGAACGGAATGCCAAGTCCCAAGGAATAGCAGAGCAAAAGAAAAATACCTTTGAGTACAGAGCCTTGTTGAGAGGCAAGCATAAGCGCAGAGCCTAAAAAAGCGCCGACACATGGTGTCCAGCCAATCGAAAAAACAATTCCAAATGCAATCGAAGAAAAGAAATTCATATTTTTTGTAAGTTTTGTATGATTCTTCGAGGAATGAAAAACAGGCAGATGAAAGACACCAAGGTAATTAAGACCAAAGATAATGATAATAAGTCCGCAGATGATATTAATTAAGGATTGATGCCGGCTTAAAAGCATACCGATACTTCCGGCAAAAGCTCCCATAATTAAGAACATCAGAGAAAATCCAGTGATAAATCCAGCTGCATTTTTTAATGTGGCTGATTTCATATGTTCTTCATCGCTTCCAGCAAGATAGGTCAGATAAATAGGAAGCATTGGTAAAAGGCAAGGGGAAATAAATGTGATTAATCCCTCCAAAAAAGTAATAAGATACTCCAAAGATAAAATCCTCCTTCTATGAATAATAACGATCTTTGACAAAAGAATAAATATAGAAATATCGTATATAAAAAAATAGATAAGATCTATAAATTCTGCTTGTCAATTTTCTCAAAGAGATGATATCATTATTTTACAGAAAAAGAAATATTTTTCTGTGATGATGTTACAGAAAAAGAAAAAAAGAGATGTATAATAAAAAAGAAAACGAGAAAGGATGAAGGTGATGGAAAACCTGGTGATTATTGGCTCTGGACCAGCCGGCATCTCCGCATCATTATATACGGCGCGATCAAATCTTTCACCGCTTGTAATTTCAAAGGGCATGGGCGCTTTGGAAAAAGCAGAAAAAATTGATAATTTTTATGGAAGCGAAGAGGGACTGACAGGACCACAGCTCCATGAAAAAGGGGTTCAACAGGCAAAAAGATTGGGAGTTCGTTTTCAGGAGACGGAAGTGCTTGGGATTCGAGAAGAGGAAAACTTTATAGTTATCACCTCGGCAGGAGAGATTGAAACAAAAACCGTATTGCTGGCAACTGGTATAAAACGAGCAACATTGAATGTTCCTGGAAGAAAAGAATTAGAAGGAAAAGGAATCAGTTATTGTGCTGTGTGCGACGCTTTTTTTTACCGTCAGAAAAAAGCAGTGATTATAGGAAATGGAGATTTTGCCCTACATGAAGCAAGGGTCTTGAAACCTTTAGCGAGAGAAGTAGTAATTTTGACGAATGGAGAGCCTGCCGCGTTTTCTGAAACGCCAGAGTTTTCTGTTGATACAAGACGAATCATTTCTTTTGAAGGGGAGGACAGACTAAGAGCTATTGCATTTGAAGATGGACAGCAAATGGAAACAGACGGCGCATTTTTAGCAATCGGTACAGCAGGAAGCGGTGAAATTGCCAGACAGATGGGAGCAGAGCTGACAGAAAAAGGACATATCAAGGTCAATGAAAAGATGGAGACAACGATTCAGGGCTTATATGCCGCAGGAGACTGCACGGGAGGAATGCTTCAGATCGCCAAAGCCGTCTATGAAGGAGCGGCAGTAGGAATTGCAATTTCATCATTTTTTCGGAAAAATAAAAATAATTTTTGACAGAAAAGATAAAAATAATAAATGAGATCTTGTCAGATAAAAGAAAAGGAGATAAAAATATGGAAGTAATTGTGACAAAAGAGAATTTTAAAAAAGAAGTATTGGAAGCAAAAGACGTAATTTTGATTGATTTTTGGGCTACATGGTGTATGCCTTGCAAAAGACAAGGTGTGATTTTGGAAGAAATGGCAGCAGGCGGAGTAAACGTAGGAAAAATTGATGTAGACGAACAGCCGGAATTAGCTGCGCAGTTTGGTGTGATGAGTATTCCGACACTTTTGATTTTTAAAGATGGAAAAGAAGTAGAACGTTTTGTAGGACTTCGTTCAAAAGAGGAATTAGAGCAGGTATTAAACAGATATTAAGAGAAAGAAAGTAAACAACAAGGGGCTGGTGCAGTACGGTATCGAAAGAAGATGCAGTTTGCACCAGCCCCTTGCTTGCCTAGAAAGGAAACTTTCGATATAATAAAAGAAAATGAAAGATAGAAAGATATGGGAGAATGCGAGATGAAATCAGAATATACAGAACGTTTTCGCAATCTGGGACTTCAGATTGCAAAATATAGAAAACAAAAAGGAATGACACAGTTGGATCTGGCGAAAAAGGCAGGAATCAGCCGCACACATATCAGCAATATTGAGGCGGCAGGGATACAAAAAGGGATTTCTTTGGAATTATTATTTCAAATTTCGGATATTTTAGAAGTGCCTGTCGATAAATTATTAAAAAATGAATAGAAAAATCAAATATTTTTGAAACGAAATTTCAAGATGATCTTAGAAGATAGCAGGGAAAAGATCAAAAATTGGCAATGCTATATTGACTTAGAGTTTACTCTATATGATAAAATATAAACAATAAAGTAGGATTCATGTGGAAAAACTTCAATATGGTTTATAAGGCTTGAAAATTACAAAATAGGGTCGCTGTTTTTTTGAACGCAGATGAGCATTCATATTACATATTAAAATGTATCATGTATAGACAGCTGTGTCTATTGGGATGCTCAAAAAAGAATAATTAGAAAGATAAGCTTTATTGGTCTGTCTATTTTAGATAGAAACAATCCTATTAGCTTTGAGGAAATTTGCGAGAGATGAAGGAAACTTTTATGTAAATGACTCATGTGAGTGGAATGGATAAGATGAGAAACATATGAGAAATTTCTACGGAGATATGACTCAAAGAATCCCAGGGAGTTGGCGATGGGAATGATTAGAAATCTTTGATAAAAAGAAATTGGAAGGAAAATGGTATGGGATATTCTATTGGAGAAGCAGCGAAGAAAGCAGGACTATCGGCGTACACTTTACGGTATTATGATAAAGAAGGTTTATTGCCATTTGTGGAAAGAACGCCGGCGGGCTTTCGGATATTTAAAGATAGTGATTTGGAATGGCTTGCTGTGATCAGCTGTCTGAAAAATACTGGAATGTCGATCAAAGATATCAAGAAATTTATTAATTGGTGTATGGAGGGCGATTCCACACTGGAGAAGCGTCTGAATATGTTTAAACAGCAAAAAGAACGTGTACAGGAGCAAATGGAGGAACTAAAAGGATTCATGGATGAGATTGATTATAAAATCTGGTACTATGAGACGGCTCTTTCTGCTGGAACAGAAGCAATTCACGAAAAGGACGGAAAGAATACTTTTTTATCATTGAAAAAAGAAGAGAAAGAATGAAAAAAAACAGAGCAAGATTTTCTGCTCTGTTTTTTGCTATTCTGTTAAATTTGCTGGATGAAATTTAAAAATTCTTTTGCGATAGGAGAAAGATAACCATTTTTGCTATGGATTACAGAAATTTTGGAATGAAGTTGTTCATCCTGTATCTCTTTGCAGATGGTATCTGGATTTTGAATCATTTTTAATGCAGACGCGGGAATAATTCCTATCCCAAGTCCGGCATCTGCCCAGTATGCTGTTGTGCGAGCATCATCATTTTTGCAAAAAATATGAGGATGCAGTTCATATTGCTGAAACAGCTCTAAAATAATGGCTTCCCATCTGCGATAAAGAATAAGAGGTTTCTGATGGATTTGAGCTAAAGAAATCTCATGTTGGGGAAGACCGTCAAAATAAATTTTATGACCTACGGCAAGCATGGGTTCTTCCTGAAGAAAGGTACATTCAAAAGGAGCTGTATGAAAAGGCGTACGCACAATGGCAAGCTCAATGATATTTGCCTTTAACTGTTCTAAAAGCTGGTATGTATTTCCCTCAAAAAGTTCAAATTGAATTTCAGGATATTTATGGTGAAAATGCTTAATCCATAGGTTTAAAAGGGTACAGCTGACAGAGGAGATGACTCCAAGACGTACTGTCCCGCTTGTGCCATTTCGATAGTTAAGCAGTTCTTTTTTTGTCTGATTCGATAATTCCAGCATAGTCATCGCGCGTTCATATAAAAGTTTTCCAGCTTCGGTCAAACGAATCTGGCGAGAGCCACGTTCAAATAAAATACAGGAAAGTTCTTTTTCTAGAAGATGTATCTGAGTGCTGAGAGGAGGCTGCGACATATGCAGCTTTTTTGCTGCGCGTGAAATATTTCCTTCATTTACAATCGTAACAAAATAATAGAGGCGTTTTAAGTCCATGATCGTTAAGTCCTTTCTTGCCAAAATAATTATATGTAAAAAATATAGAAACTATATTTTTCTGATAATTTTCATATAATAGTTTCTATGATAATATAAGAAAGAAAAGAAAACAAGAGAGAAAGGAGAAAATATGAAACGATTACTTGTTTATCTAAAAGATTATAAAAAAGAAAGTATTCTAGGACCATTATTTAAACTTCTGGAAGCATCTTTTGAACTGTTTGTTCCTCTTGTGATGGCTGCCATCATTGATAAAGGAATTGCAGATGGAAATAAAAAGTATGTGATATCTATGTGTCTAGTTATGATTGCTCTTGGCGTTATCGGACTTGTATGCTCGATCACAGCGCAATATTTTGCAGCAAAAGCAGCAGTGGGATTCTCGACAAAACTAAGACATGCTTTGTTTGCACATATTCAATCGTTATCCTTTACAGAAATGGATACCGTTGGCACATCGACTTTAATTACAAGAATGACAAGTGACATCAATCAAGTTCAGTCGGGAGTAAACCTTGTACTGCGACTTTTTTTGCGTTCACCATTTATTGTCGTTGGAGCAATGGTGATGGCATTTACGATTGATGTAAAAGCGGCGCTCATTTTTGTTGTTACAATTCCACTGCTTTCGATTGTTGTTTTTGGTATTATGTTGATTACGATACCATTCTACAGAAAAGTTCAGGCAAGTCTTGACCGTGTGCTGGGAGTGACAAGAGAAAATTTGACGGGTGTTCGTGTCATTCGCGCTTTTGGAAAGGAAAAAGAAGAAAAAGATCGTTTTAGAGAAAGCAATCAAAATTTAACGAAAATACAGATTTATGTTGGGAAAATTTCAGGTCTTTTGAATCCTCTCACTTATATTATTTTAAACCTTGCAATAGCGGCATTGATCTGGCAGGGAGGGCTGCAGGTTCATGCTGGAAAGATTACGCAAGGGGAGGTAATTGCCCTTGTCAACTATATGTCCCAGATTTTAATTGAGCTGGTAAAACTGGCTAATTTAATTATTACGGTGACAAAGGCTCTTGCCTGTGCAAAGAGAATAGAAAATGTACTGGATCTGGAGTGCAGTATGAAAGAGGGAGAAATTAGCCAGACAAAAGAGAAAGAGAGAGAGAAAATTCAGGAGAAAAAGGATATCGCAGTTGAATTTAGAAACGTAAGTCTTCGCTATAAAAATGCAGGAGATGATTCGCTAAAAAATATAAATTTAAAAGTAAAAAAAGGCCAGACGGTAGGTATTATTGGGGGTACAGGATCAGGAAAGACTTCATTTGTTCATTTGATGCCTCGCTTTTATGATGTGACAAAAGGAAAAGTATTGGTAGAAGGAAAAGATGTGAAAGAGTATTCTTTAGAAGAACTTCGCCAAAAAATTGGAATTGTTATGCAAAAAGCCGTTTTGTTTAAGGGAAGTATTCGTGAAAATCTTGCTTGGGGAAAAAAGAATGCTTCAGAAGAGGAAATGTATCGTGCATTGGAAATTGCGCAGGCTGAAGATATTGTAAAAGGTAAAAAAAGTGGCCTTGATTTTATGATTGCTCAAGGCGGAAAAAACCTTTCAGGAGGTCAAAGACAGCGTCTGACAATCGCAAGAGCCGTTATAAAATCTCCAGATATTTTGATTTTGGATGACAGCGCATCAGCGCTTGATTTTGCAACCGATGCAAAACTGCGTCGCGCAATCCGTGATATGGAAGGAAAAACAACGGTATTTATTGTCTCACAGAGAACGTCTTCTATTCAGCACGCAGATCAGATTGTAGTTTTGGATGATGGAGAGATCGCTGGAATGGGAACACATGAAGAACTTTTGAAAAACTGTGAGGTATATCAGGAAATTTATTATTCACAGTTTAAAAAAGAGGAGGCATAGAGATGGAGAAAAAAGTGAATCAGAAAGAGACGCTGAAAAAAATTTTGCATCGGATCAAAAAATATTGGATTTTTGTTATATTATCGATCACGGCTGCTTCTGTCTCTGTAGCTTTGACCTTATATTTTCCGATTTTAACTGGAAATGCGATTGATTATATTTTAGGACCGGAAAAAGTAAATTTTGAAGCGATTGCTCAAATTTTGACGAAAATGGCAGTGGTAATCTTCATTACGGCAGTGGCTCAATGGATTATGAATATCACGAATAATAAAACAGCATATCATGTTGTACAGGACATTAGAAAAGAAGCCTTTGAAAAGATTGAAATTTTACCATTAAAATATATTGACTCTCATTCTTATGGAGAGATTGTCAGCCGTGTGATTGCAGATGCAGACCAATTTTCAGATGGACTTTTAATGGGATTTACTCAACTTTTTACAGGAGTGATCACGATTTTAGGAACGATTGGATTTATGCTCAGCGTAAATGTGAAAATTACGCTGGTAGTTGTGGTGATTACGCCCGTTTCTCTTTTTGTTGCAAGTTTTATTGCAAAAAGAACATATACGATGTTTAAACTTCAATCTGAGACACGAGGAGAACAGACGGCATTTATTGAGGAGATGATTGGAAATCAAAAAGTAGTGCAGGCGTTTCGACATGAAAAAGAGGCGATGAAACAGTTTGATGAGATAAATGAAAGATTGGGAAAATATTCTTTAAAAGCGATCTTCTTTTCTTCTCTTACAAACCCAGCAACTCGATTTGTAAATAGCCTTGTCTATACGGGAGTTGGGATTACAGGCGCATTATCTGCAATTTCAGGAAGCCTTAGTGTAGGACAGTTATCTTGCTTTTTGAGTTATGCAAATCAATATACAAAACCATTTAATGAAATTTCTGGCGTGATTACAGAAATGCAGAATGCTCTTGCCTGTGCGGCAAGAATCTTTGAATTGATTGAAGAGACTCCTCAGACACCAGAAAAAGAAGGGGCAAGTGTCTTGGAAAATGTAGAGGGAAATGTATGTTTAGATCATGTGAAATTTTCTTATACACCAAGTCAAAAATTGATTGAAAACTTTAATCTGAATGTGAAACCAGGACAGAGAGTGGCGATTGTAGGGCCGACAGGATGCGGAAAGACGACAATCATCAATCTTTTGATGCGCTTTTATGATGTAGAGGAAGGAAAAATTTTAGTTGAAGGAAAAGAGATTCGAGATGTGACACGAAAAAGTCTTCGGACAAGCTATGGTATGGTTTTGCAGGATACGTGGCTTAAGACAGGAACTATTCGCGAAAACATTGCGATGGGAAAACCGGATGCCACGGAAGAGGAAGTAATTCATGCGGCAAAAATGGCACATGCTCATAGTTTTATTAAAAGACTGCCAGATGGATACGATACAGTGATTACAGAAGATGGAGGAAATCTTTCACAGGGACAGAAACAAATTTTATGTATTGCGAGAGTCATGTTGTGCTTGCCACCAATGTTGATTTTAGATGAGGCAACTTCATCCATCGATACAAGAACAGAATTGAAAATTCAAGATGCCTTTGCAAAGATGATGAAAGGAAGGACAAGTTTTATCGTAGCACATCGTCTTTCAACCATCAGAGAAGCAGATGTCATAGTAGTTATGAAAGATGGAGCTGTGATTGAGCAGGGAAATCATGAAACATTGATGAAAAAGAATGGATTTTATGCTACACTATATAACAGTCAATTTGCAGGATAAGGAATGCAGTTGATTTGGAAAAGAACAGATAAAACGGAAATAAAAAAGGAGGAAGCATATGAAAAAAATTCTAGTGATCGTGGATATGCAGAAAGACTTTATAGATGGCACACTTGGAACAAAGGAAGCTGTGCAGATTGTAGACCGTGTAGCAGAAAAGATAAAGAAATTTGATGGAGAGGTTTTGTATACAAGAGATACGCATAAGACAGACTATCTGGAGACACAGGAAGGAAAAAATTTGCCTGTGGTTCATTGCATAGAGGGAAGCGATGGATGGCAGTTGGAGAAGCAAATTGCAGAACTTGCGGCAAAAAGCCATGCCGTTATTTTTAATAAAGTTTCATTTGGATCACCTGAATTGGCACATTATCTGACAAAGTTAAATCAAAAAGAACAGATTGAGTCGATTGAGCTGGCAGGACTGTGCACAGATATCTGTGTGATCTCAAATGCTCTGCTTTTAAAGGCAGCGCTTCCAGAAGTGCCGATTATGGTAGACGCTTCCTGCTGTGCCGGAGTAACTCCAAAAAGTCATGACAATACCTTAGAGGCAATGAAAATGTGTCAGATTCAGATTGTATAATATATTATTTTAATATCATTTTAAGTAGGAAACTCTGTTTTCTGTCAGCCGGAGCAGTTCACAAGAAATAGACAAAGAGGTCAAACGGTAGCTTTACAAAATATGGGTAATCGTGTACACTTAAAAAGAATGTAAATTGGTTTAAAAAATGATATAAGGAATGAGAGTATGTTTGGATACGTAACGATTTATAAGCCTGAAATGAAAATGAAAGATTTTGCAGTGTATAATGAATACTATTGCGGATTGTGCCATACTTTAAAAAAGAAATATGGAATTTCAGGGCAAATGACATTGTCGTATGATATGACATTTGTAGTGTTGCTTTTGACTTCTTTATACGAGTGCAAAACAGAACGAGCATCGTACCATTGTATGATTCATCCTGTCAGAAAAAAAGAAACTTTGATCAATGAGATCAGTGAGTATGGGGCAGATATGAACATTTTGCTTACATACCATCATTTTGTAGATGACTGGAAAGATGAACACCAAAAGAAAGCCATGATAGGGATACGCAGTTTTCATAAACGTTATGAAAAGGTGAAGAAAAAATATCCTCAAAAGTGCAGAAAAATAGAGCATTTTTTAAAAGAATTATCTGATCTGGAAAAGAAAAAATCGCAGAATTTAGATGAGGTTGCAGGAAGTTTTGGAAAGTTAATGGCTGAAATTTTGGTATACAAAGAAGACATCTGGGCATCAGAGCTTAGAAATATGGGATTTTATCTTGGAAAGTTTATTTATCTGATGGATGCGTATGATGATTTAGAAAAAGATAAAAAAGAGGGACATTATAATCCGCTTATAGCAATCAGCCATGAAAAGAATTTTGAGGAAATCTGCCAGACGATGTTAAATATGATGATGGCAGACTGTATGGCACATTTTGAAAAACTTCCGTGTGTGGAACATAGTGAGATTTTGAAAAATATTCTATATGCAGGAGTTTGGAATAAATATAAATTGATACAGGAAAAGAAAAATTTAGAGATAAAGGAAGAAAAGAAAGATGATAAGTGATCCATATAAAATATTAGGGATTTCTCAAAAAGCGTCAAATGATGAATTAAAGAGAGCATATAGAGAAATGAGCCGGAAATATCATCCGGATTCTTATGTCAATAACCCATTATCTGATCTTGCAGAGGAGAAATTTAAAGAAGTTCAGGAAGCATATAAACAGATTATGGATGAGAGAGAACATGGATTTAATGGAGGTAATCAGACAAATACAGCCAGCGGTGATACGGCCAGCGTAGAGATGGGAGCTGTGCGCAACTATATTAATTCTGGCCATTATCGCGAAGCCCTTAGTCTGCTTTCCAGAATTCCAGTTCAAAATGCACAGTGGCATTACTATTATGCAGTGGCAAGTTCACAAATTGGAAATAATATTGATGCGATGAATCATGCGCAACAGGCAGCTTCCATGGAACCAGGAAATATGGAATATTTAGGATTTTTGAATCAATTAAAAATGAGAGGAAATCGCTATCAGGGAGCAGGAGCGCCGTATGGCGGCGGAGGTCTTTCTACAGGAAACTGCTGCTGTGATTTATGGTGTGCGGATTCTATGTGTGAATGTATGGGAGGCGATCTTTGTCCATGCATGTAAATGCAAAAAAAGTAGCTTTTTTAGGATTGCTTCTGGCAATCTGTGAGATTTTACTGGTGCTGAGTAAAGTGATTGATATTAGCACTTTGTTTTTTTTAGCAGCCGCCTCTTTCTGTACGGGAATTGCGGTGCGTGAATATGGCATTTCTATGGGATTTGGATTTTTTCTGGCAAGTGAAATTCTAGGGCTGATTCTTTCGCCTGATAAGCTATATTGCATCACCTATGGTATTATGGCATTTTATATATGGGGAAGTGATGCAATCTGGAATCTTATGATAAGAAAAAATCCAAATAAAAATTGGACAAAGTCATTCTGGATTGCCAAATATGTATTATTTAATCTGATGTATATTCCGGCTGTGTTGTTTTTACCGCAGCTTTTTTACAGTGGAACATATCATATGGAGATAAAAGTAGCGCTGATTGTGGCAGGTCAGATTATCTTATTTATATTTGATAAAGCATATTGTTATTTTCAGTCAGCAATATGGGGAAAATATCGTAAATTTTTAAATGAATAGAGAGAGAAAATTAAATGGAAAAAAATAGAAAAATTTGTCCTCATCAAAAAAATGCGGAGGATGTCAGTTACAGACAATGCCTTATGAAAAACAGCTGATTTGGAAACGAAAAAGAGTAGAAGAATTGTTGAAGGACTTTGGAAAAGTTTCATCTATCGCTGGTATGGACGATCCGTGGCATTATAGAAATAAGGCACATGCTGTCTATGGATATACAAGACAGGGAAAAATTGTATCAGGGTTTTATCAGGCTGGTACACATAAAATTGTTCCAGTAGATGAATGTATGATTCAAGATCCCATAGCAGATAAAATTATTGTTACGATCAGAGAATTACTTCGTTCTTTTAAAATTAAAACATATGATGAAGATACAGGATATGGTCTGTTTCGCCATGTTTTAATAAGAACAGGTTTTTCAAGTAAAGAAGTGATGGTCGTGCTAGTGACAGGATCTCCAATTTTTCCATCAAAAAATAATTTTGTGAAAGCCCTTAGAACGGCTCATCCTGAGATTACTACCGTTGTACATAATATAAATGATAAAAAAACTAGCATGATTTTAGGAGAAAGAGAGCATATTTTATATGGAAAAGGATATATTGAAGATACGCTCTGCGGAAAAGTTTTTCGTATTTCACCGAAATCATTTTATCAGGTGAATCCAAAACAAACAGAAGTTTTATATAAAAAAGCTTTAAAGATGGCAAATTTTTCAGGAAAAGAAACGATTTTGGATGCTTACTGTGGAATTGGAACGATTGGATTGATTGCCAGTGATCATGTGAAAAAGGTAATCGGGGTAGAAGTAAATCCAGCAGCGATCAAAGACGCTATATTAAATGCAAAGAGAAATCAAGTTAAAAATATTCAATTTTATTGTCAGGATGCTGGAAAGTTCCTGACAGAGATGAATGAAAATGGTGAAAAAGTGGATGCTGTCATCATGGACCCACCGAGAGAAGGAAGCAGTAAAGAATTTTTGGATACACTTGGCATGATGAGACCGGAGAAGATTGTTTATATTTCATGCAACCCAGAAACATTGGCAAGAGATCTGAAGATTTTAGTGAGAAAAGGGTATCAGGTAAGAAAGATAGAGGCAGTCGATATGTTTAGTCAGACGGAACATGTTGAGACGGTTGTCAATCTGGTTAGAAAAACTCCCGACGCATATATTGACATTACCGTGGATATGAATGAGTTAGATTTGACTGCTTCGGAGGCGAAAGCGACCTATCAGGAAATTAAGGAGTACATTAAGGAAAAGTATAATGTGAAGGTGTCTTCGCTGTACATTGCACAGATAAAGCAAAAGCATGGAATTATTGAAAGAGAGAATTACAATACGGCAAAGTCTGAAAATGCGAAACAGCCACAGTGTCCGCCGGAGAAAGAGAAGTTGATTGAGGAAGCGTTGCGGCATTTTAAGATGATTTCATAGAATAGAAGATATGGAAGTTGCAGCGATTTTGCTGAGGTCGGCAAAATCGGAGATAAAAGTGCAATCGTGAAGCCTGTATTATACTATAAATTGAAAAAATATGCCGCTGTTTGATAGTGCAGAATGATATTCTAATATATTAGGATAAACGGAAATTCACACATTGGTAAAAATTAAAATCCTCTTGTAAAATGATAATAAATCAAATTACAGGAGGTTTTTTATGATGACAATATTTGAAAAACAGGGCGGTATTTATCAAGCAAAGGGAGAGTATTTCATTCCTTGTGTGACGACAAATGAACAAAAGAAATTACATATTGGAGTATGGGCAAACCGTCATCGGCAGTATCTTAAACAATTTCATCGAGTGCGATATTACAATCTTTTGACCACGGAAAAGTTGTATGAGTATCTTGCCGATATTGAAGAACAAGCAGAGAAAATGTTTGAAGAATTTGTAAAATCACTTGCCGAAAAGGAAGATATTACAGAGGAATTGAAAGCAAATAATCCAATGTTATGGATCCAGAAAATGAATAATATTCGCAATCGGGCAATGGAAATCGTAAATACGGAAATGATTTATAACTAAGAATAAGGCGCAGTCTTCTGAGAGAATCCGTCGGTTGTGCTTTGTTTTTTGAGAACAAAGAAATAACTGTGTAATCTTAGCGAGCAGACCATTTGTATCCACAAACGGTAAAACTCGTTAGGTTTGCACCCTAAGACCGACTTAAAACCATTGCAAAACTTCATCTTTACAAATGTTGATAACAAGTTTTCTTGGAATGCTTGAAGTTGTTTTCAACATTTGTTATAATAAGTTTGTGAAGTACAAAAGGAGAGTTTGTTATGAATAATTTTGCATTGTGTACGGATATTGAAATTGTAATGGAATTACTTGATATAACTGCAAAAGACCTTGCAGAGTCTATCGGCGTTACGCCGACAACAATTTCCCGTTGGAGAAAAAACGAGGAGCAGGTTTCTTCCTCCAACTTGAATGCTTTTTACAATTTTGTTTTCAGCAAGGGCATTCGGCTTAACAAAATAAAAGAGCAGCTCTTTAAAGAAGATTGCGGTTGCAATTCCACCATACTTTTCCATGGAGCCAAAACATATATCGACGGACGGATTTCAATAGAGAAATCAAAAAATACCAATGATTTTGGCAGGGGGTTCTATTGTGGTGAGAGTTTGGAACAATCTGCTATGTTTGTTGCCAACTATCCGGAATCCTCGCTCTATATTTTGGAATTTGATAAAACCGATTTGAGTTATACCCAGTTAAATGTTGACAGGGATTGGATGCTGCTTATTGCTTATTTCCGAAATAAATTAACTGATTATGTAGACCACCCTATTATAAAGACTCTGCTTTCAAAACTTGAAGGTGTTGATTATATTATAGCTCCAATCGCTGATAATAGAATGTTTGAAATCATCGACAGTTTTATTGATGGCGAAATTACAGATATTCAATGCCAGCATTGTCTTTCTGCAACCAATCTTGGTAATCAATATGTATTTGTTACCGATAAGGCATTGAGACAGTTGCAAATATTACGCCATTGCTATTTGGCGCCTGACGAAAAGAATTATTATCTCTCATATAAGCGAGAAGAATCACGCATAGGAAATGATAAAGTGAAAATTGCCCGCAAGCAGTATAGAGGTCAGGGCGAATATATAGAGGATATTTTGAAATGAGAAAAATTGATGAAATTGGTTTAAAACTATGTAAAATGCAGGCGGAAGTATTTTCTGCTTCTGTAAAAGAAACAAATTGCAGTTCACTTATATTTATGAGAAGGTTTATGAATTCCGGGGTGGCTCAGCGTATGGACCTTGGAGGTTTCTTATTTGAAGCATGTGATGTCAATCAGATTCTTCAAGAAATAGAAACCGAGTTTGGTGAAAGTTCTTATGGAAAAGAAAAATATTCCGAAGCGGAACTTTATTGGATTGGTTATGTTTATCGTTATTGGTCTTACACATACCAAAAGACAAGTAAGCAAATATATAAACTGATTAAACCGAAAGAACTTCGTGGACTTTATTATCCATATCATTCTCTTGATCCTGCACAGGCGATTGAAAGAATTTTAGAGGCTAAGGACTTGGATGAGAAAGATTTTACTGCACGAGGCGTAAAAATTATGAGAGATATTATGAAAGATGAGAAGAATCGATAAATTAAAGTCTGTTTTATGGGACAGTCAATAGTTTATAATTGAAGATGGGTAATAAGACGTAGGAGAATAAAGGAATGGAACTTATTAGAGATAAATAAAAAAAGCAGAAGCTCGAAAAAAAGATTGCTAAAATTGAAAAGCAGGCAAGGGCAGAGAAGCAGCCTAAAAAGAAGTTTGAGCTTGTATCAAAGGTCAGAAATTTGAAAAAAACTTGATATGTTATCCGCAAATTAGAAGAAAAAGTTTAAAAATTGGAGGGATTAACGATAGACAACAACAAGAATGATAATATTCCAGAAGCTTTAAGAAAAAGCATCGAAACAAGTGAAAAATTGCAAGAAAGATTTTCTCCAATATTAGAACAACAGAAAAAGATGCAACAG
>CBCTVZ010000005.1:0-42475 GCA_965150505.1 uncultured Robinsoniella sp.
CAAATTGAATATGTATTTCAAAACATTTCCTAGACAACGTATTAGATGATACACCCGTATCTCAAAAATGTCAAGCACTTTTTTATATTTTTTTATTAAAAGAAAAGCAATAGGAAAAAAGTACTGCCTAAGCTTTTATTTTTCCTATTGCTTCCTCTTTTTCTATCTTGTTTTTTCTCACAAAATAGCTCTGATTGCCTCTGCGACATTCGATACCCCAATCAATTCGATTCCTTTTATCTTTGTTCTTTCATTTTCACAGACCTTCGGATAGATCACACGCTGAAATCCTAATTTCTTTGCCTCCATAATCCTTTGTTCTGCCATACTGATCGCACGCACTTCTCCACTTAATCCAACTTCCCCAAAAACAATCGTTTTTTCATCAATTACCTTATCCTTATAACTTGATACAATCGCAAGAATAATTCCGAGATCTATCGCTGGCTCATTCATTTTGATTCCGCCTGCAATATTAATATAAGCATCACAGGATGACAGACGAAGCCCCGCTCTTTTTTCCAACACTGCCATTAAAAGATTTACTCTATTATAATCTGTCCCTGCTGCTGTTCTGCGTGGAATTCCAAGGTTACTCTGACAGATCAAAGCCTGAATTTCAATCAAAATCGGCCGTGTTCCTTCCATTGAACACGCTACAACAGACCCCGAAGCATTTTCTGGTCTTCCATTTAACATAAATTCAGACGGATTTTCCACTTCAACCAGTCCTTCCGCTCTCATTTCAAATACTCCGATCTCATTTGTAGATCCAAAGCGGTTCTTTACCCCTCTTAGAATTCGATAAACTGCATGGCGATCACCTTCAAAGTATAAAACCGTATCGACCATATGCTCCAAAACACGAGGACCTGCCACCACTCCTTCTTTCGTCACATGCCCTACAATAAAGATTGTAATGTTCATTCCCTTTGCAATCTGCATCAAGACGCTTGTCGATTCTCTGACTTGGGATACACTGCCAGGGGCTGATGAAATCTCTTCTTGATACATCGTCTGAATCGAGTCGATCACAACTGCTTCCGGCTTCATTTTTTCAATCGCTTTTCTGATGGCTTCCAAATTTGTTTCACACAGTAAATATAAAGATTCTCCAAACTCTCCGATTCGTTTTGCTCTCATCTTAATCTGTGCCAGAGACTCTTCCCCTGAAATATAAAGGACTTTTCTTTTTTGATCGGTCAAATTTTTGCACACTTGAAGAAGCAGCGTTGATTTTCCAATCCCTGGATCTCCTCCCACAAGGACTAACGAGCCACGCACAATTCCGCCTCCCAGAACACGATCTAATTCTTTTATTCCAGATGTTATCCGACTCTCATCTTCCAGAGAAATCCCTGAAAGTGTGACCGGACTTTTTTCTTCCCTTATCATACGAGAATTTGTCCGTTCTGTCTTGGAAACCGTTTCTTCCACAAATGTGTTCCATTCTTTACATCCAGGGCATTGTCCCATCCACTTTCCTGCTTCATATCCACAATTTTGACAAAAATATACGGTCTTTTTTCCTTTTACCATTCTATCTTATATTCCATCTCTTTCTTTTTATATTTATACTCTTCTCTATGCTCTTCTTGAATCAAAATTTTTCTTCTGTTTCAATATAATAATTGAAAATAATAATTGAAAATAATAATTGAAAAACTGAAAAAGGGAGCTGCCAAAAGCAGATGATCTGCTCTGGCCTCTCCCTTCTGTTTCTCTTATGCTTTTTGAATCTTTACAGAAGCCTTGTCTGCATTTTCCAGTTCTACGCTCAGGCTCAGTTTTCCGCCTTTATTCGTCTTAACTGTTCCAGCTTCCTCGCCATCAATCCAGATTCTGTATTCTGTCTCTTCTTCGAGTTCAACCGTAATCTGGGCATCTTCCATTCCTTCTACTTCAAAGCTCAATTCTTTATCGTCTTCTGCAAAATGGCTGACTGCTGTTCCCGGAACAGATTCATATACAAACATTCCATTTCTCTCTAATTTTGTAATTTCTTTGAATGTTTTTACTTTGTATAAATCTCCGTTGTACTCAAAATTTTCTTTTTTTGATTTCTGGCTCAGTTCATAATTTCCGAAACTGATTGTATTATCAGCTTCTATACATATTAATTCTTTTACAACTGACATTTTAAATGTCCTCCCAAATGTATCTTGATAAATTGATCTGTTTTCCCATGCAGCCTTTTTAACTTTTAAAAAAAGACTGATGGTTCTTTGTAGCTTAAATTGTATCATAAATCTTTGATTTATGCCAGAGTTTTCTATTTATTTCGACAAATAATTTTTGGATATTTAATTTTTTACTCTTTTACCGTAAATTGAATTTCTCCCTTTGAAAGTTTAACGCAGACAGAATCTCCCGATTTTATTTTTCCTTCCAGAATTTCTTCAGTCAAAGCATCTTCAATTCGAGACTGAATTGCTCTCTTGAGAGGACGCGCTCCATATTTCTCATCGTATGCCTTTTCTGCAAGATCTGTTTTCACTGCGCCTGTAACCTGTAAATCCAGATTCAACTGTTTTTTGCATCGCTGTGCAAACTCTTTTATCAGCAGAGATACAATCTCTCGAATATTTTCTTTATTCAGAGAATGGAAGACAATCACTTCATCTATACGATTCAAAAATTCTGGTTTAAAGATTCTCTTTACTTCCTCCATCACTCCTTCTTTCATTCGGTTATAATTTCGCTTTTCATCATCCACAGCGATAAATCCTAACTTTTTCGGTTCCATGATAGACTGAGCGCCTGCATTCGATGTCATGATTAAAATTGTATTTTTAAAGTCTACTTTTCTTCCCTGCGCATCTGTGATATGTCCATCATCCAATACCTGAAGCAAAATATTGAAAACGTCCGGATGCGCCTTTTCAATCTCATCGAATAAAATGACCGAATATGGATTTCTGCGCACTTTTTCACTGAGCTGACCGCCCTCTTCATATCCTACATATCCCGGAGGAGAACCTACCAATTTTGATACACTATGTTTCTCCATGTATTCTGTCATATCTACACGGATCAAAGCACGTTCGCTTCCAAATACCGTCTCTGCAACTGCTTTTGATAATTCTGTCTTTCCAACACCCGTTGGTCCAAGGAACAAGAAAGAACCGATTGGTCTTTTTGGATCTTTTAATCCTACACGGCCTCGTTTAATTGCTTTTGCAACAGCGATGACTGCTTCATTTTGCCCAATTACTCTTTGATGCAACGTCTTTTCTAAACGCAAAAGTCGTGTTGTCTCCTGCTCTGCCAACTTCTGGATTGGAATTTTTGTCCACATGGATACTACTGCCGCAATATCATTTTCTTCCACCAAAAGTTTATTATTCTGCGTCTTTTTTTCAAAACGTCTTTTCATCTGTTCAAAACGTTTTTCTTTTTCACTCTGCTCTGCATTTAGTCTGGATGCTTCTTCCAGATCTCCCTTTACTAAAGCAGCTTCTTTTTTACTATATAAATCTCCGATTTCTTCTTCTAATTCTTTCATTTGATCTGGGATATGGTAACCGCCAAGATGTTTTCTGGAAGAAGCTTCATCGATCAGATCAATCGCCTTATCCGGCAAGAAACGATCATTGGTATAACGTACGGACAAAGAGACGGCCGCTTTAATTGCGTCCTGTGTAATTTCTACGCCGTGATGTTTTTCGTATTGCGTTTTCAATCCATTTAAAATATCAATCGTCTCTTCCTCACTCGGTTCTTCTACCATCACCGGCTGAAAACGTCGTTCCAGAGCTGGGTCTTTCTCAATATGCTTTCTATATTCTTCCACCGTAGTCGCACCGATCAGCTGAATTTCGCCTCTTGCAAGAGATGGTTTTAAGATATTAGAGGCATCCATCGCTCCTTCTGCCCCTCCTGCTCCGATAATGGTATGAATTTCATCCACAAACAAAAGGACATCCTTGCTCTCTCGTACCTCTTGAATCAGTTTTTTCATACGTTCTTCAAATTCTCCACGGTACTTTGTACCAGCAATCATGCTGGCAAGATCCAACATCATCACTCGTTTCCCCTGAATCGATTCCGGAACACTTCCCTCCACGATTCTGTGTGCCAGTCCTTCTACGATAGCTGTCTTTCCAACTCCAGGCTCTCCAATCAGACATGGATTGTTCTTTGTTCTGCGGCTCAAGATCTGGATAATGCGGTCTGTCTCTTTTTCTCTTCCGACAACCGGATCCAGATCTCCGGCAAAACTGCATTCTGTCAAATCTCGACTGTACTGACTTAAAATGGAAACTCCCGTCTTGCCTTTTCCATCTTTTAAAGATGCCATGATCTCTTTATATTTTTCTGCGCTCTCTCCCATTGCCTCAATAATCTCTGCCATTACTTTTGAGATATTAATTTTCATGGTATGCAGAAGTCTTGTCGCAGCACATTCAAGATCCTTAAGCATTGCAATTAAAATATGTTCTGTTCCTATCTCCTCAGAACGAAACGATGCCGCTTCTTTTCTGGCATTATCTAAAAGATACTGTGCTCTTGGAGTATATTGTTCCCGTTTAAAATCTTCTGTCCCCGTCTCTGGCGTAACAAGCCTTTCAATCAGCTCCTCCAGTTTTTCTTTCTGTACTTTATTGTTTTTCAGCACAATCGCAGCTGTTCCTTTTCCTTCTCTTAAAAGTCCCAGCAGCAAATCTTCTGTCCCAATACATCCTCTTCCTCTGTTCTTTGCCGCCTTTTCTGCAAGTCCCAATACATCCGCTGCATTTTGTGTATACTGCATCCTCAATCCTGCCACTCAAAATGCTTCTTAAGTGACTTTTCCTTTCTTTAAATTCTTATACTTATGCGATACGTCTTTTTGTTGTCTACCCAATTATTTGTTTCTATTTTTTACAATTTTTCCTGCTGTTCATACTCTGAAAAAATTTCATCTACCAACTGGTGAACTTCTTCGCATGTAATATGTTTACAACATCCCTTTGCCAATAACACACGAAGATTTCTTCTCATTTCTTCCAGCGCTTTCAATTTATCTACATCTAGGGAAACTACCGCCCCTTTTCTTCTGTCAATCGTCACAAATCCTTCTTGGCGCAGCACAGAATATGCCTTATTGACCGTGTGCATATTGATGCCGATATCATCCGCTAACTGTCTGACCGATGGCAAGACATCTCCTTCTTGAATGGAGGCATTTGCAATTCCCATGATAATTTGATTGCGCAGCTGTACATATAATGCCTCATCACTTTGAAAATCAATTTTAATAATCACGATATAACACCTTCTTCATCTATTTTCCAAAACGTTTCTCCCCTGCACAATATTTTTTCCTCATCATTGTTCTGAAAAATATTGTTATATCAATAATATAACAGCTATCACTTTATGTCAACCCAATTCAGATAACTTTATCCTGCTTCCATCAAGAGAACTCCTTATTAAGTTTTCTCTTCCCCAGATATCAGAAAAAGCACCCTTTTTTAAAGGCTGCTTTTTCTTCTTTTGTCTTATAAATCAATCATATCAATTTCTACTTTGGAATGTTCCGATTCCTGAGAAGCAGAAGATTCTCTGAGAGGCTGCTGACGATTCTGACCTGCGGAAGCATTTGATCCTGCTCCAGACTGTGGCTGTCGTCCCACATAAGGCCCCATGTTATTCATGCCGCCCATTTGATTATTCATCGGCTGGCCATTTGGAGACTGCTGCGGCTGACGCATCATTCCTCCATTCATGTTATTTTGAGGCTGACGCATCGTCTGATTATTCATCATCTGATTGTTCATAGGCTGAGTATTCATATTGTTTCTCGGCTGCTGTGCTGGCTGACGATTTCCATTATTTAACTGCGGTTCATATTTTGCAGCCTTTTTTGCTGCTCTTGCTTCTGCTTTTGCAGCTTTCTTTTCTGCCTTTGCCTGTTTTCTTGCAGCTGCCTTATCTTCCATATTCTCATTTTCCACCTGGCGGAACGTTTCTTCCTGATAATTTTCTCCATTTACAGGAGTAATATTTTTTGGAACGCCTCTGCCCTGCTGCGGTGTATAATAAGTGTCAAAAGAAGTTCTTTTCTCTTTATTGTAGGAATCAATATGATTCTCGATCTCGCTTAAATCTCTCTTTAAATCTCTATTTCTCATCAACTGATTGATGATAACAAAGATTAAAATTAAGATCGCTAATCCTAAAATACAGACGATTTTGATCATTCTTTCGCTTTGTTCTTTGTATTCATCTGCCTGAGAACGAAACAGTTTGTTTTTTGTTTCTAATTCTTTTATTTTTGCATTTTCTGTCTCTGGCGCCTGTGTTTCTGTCTGAGGTGTCTCCTCCGTCTGAGGTGTCTCCTCTGTCTGAGATACAGGAGCTGCCGCCTGATCTGTCGTTACATGTAACGTATATGGAAACTGGTCTCCATTTTCTGCCTGCACGGTAATAACTACCGTTGTCGTTCCATCTTCTCCTATTGTTGTCCCGCTGATATCAATAATCTGTGCATTTGCATCAGAAGGAACTGGATTTAAGATCAGTTCGGTTGTTCCTGGCACTACGGTTACATTATATTCCCACGTTGAATATTCAAATTCTGGTGTCACCGTACCATTTTCCACTCCCAGCGCCGCCAGTGAGTTATCTCCAGAATATCCTTCCGCAGATGCTGTCATTGTCAAAAGCAATACCATCATCAGCAAACATACTGCTTTTCTCCCCAACTGCTTCCCTATTTTTTTCATAAATTTACTCCTTTGTCATCCAGACATTACGCTTCATCGATTGCTTTTCCAATGTCATGACGATAATATTTGTTATCGAAGTCAATCCATTGAACTGCCTCATAAGCGTTTGCTCTTGCCTGTTTCAAATCACTGCCCTTTGCTGTCACACCCAATACACGTCCGCCATTTGTTACAATTTGGTCGCCATCTTTTTTTGTTCCTGCATGGAATACATAGTAGCCATCTTTTTCTTTAAATGTCTTCAGTCCTCTGATTGGCAACCCTTTCTCATACTGAACAGGATATCCCTCTGAAGCCAGAACAACACAGACAGCCGCATTGTCTTCAAACTGAAGATCAATCTGATCGAGTGTTCCATCAATGCACGCTTCCATCACTTCCACCATATCATTTTTCATTCTAGGAAGAACAACCTGTGCTTCCGGATCTCCAAATCTAGCATTATACTCTAATACTCTTGGTCCATCCTCTGTCAGCATTAATCCAAAGAAAATAATTCCCTTAAATTCTCTGCCTTCAGCAGCCATTGCATCTACCGTTGGCTGATAGATATATTTTTTGCAAAATTCATCTACTTCTTCTGTATAAAATGGACTCGGTGAAAAAGTTCCCATTCCGCCTGTATTCAATCCAGTATCTCCGTCTCCGGCTCTTTTGTGATCCTGTGCGGAAGTCATCGTTTTGATCGTCTTTCCGTCCACAAAAGAAAGAACAGAAACTTCTCTTCCTGTCATAAATTCTTCTACAACCATCTGATTTCCTGCTGAACCAAATTTCTTGTCCATCATGATTGATTTTACGCCTTCTTTTGCTTCTTCAAGCGTATTGCAGATTAAAACTCCTTTTCCGAGTGCAAGACCATCTGCTTTTAACACGATTGGAAATTTTGCCTTTTCCAGATAGGATATCGCGCTTTCTGGATCTGAAAAATTTTCATATGCTGCAGTAGGAATCTGATATTTTTTCATCAAATCTTTTGAGAATGCTTTTGATCCTTCCAAGACTGCCGCATTTTTTCTCGGTCCAAATACACGAAGCCCTTCTGCTTCAAATGCGTCTACAATTCCGCCTACAAGAGGATCATCCATACCGATAATCGTCAGATCAATTTCTTCTTTTTTTGCAAAATCAACCAATCGTTCAAATTCCATTGCTCCGATATTGACGCACTGTGCATACTCTTCAATTCCTGCATTGCCAGGCGCGCAGAAAATCTTGTCTACTTTTGGACTCTGTGCCACCTTCCACGCAATCGTATGTTCTCTTCCACCGCTTCCTACAATTAAAACTTTCATCTTAGCAGTCCTCCAATTTATCTACAAAAACAACCTTGCCATCCTGCACTGCAATCTTTTTATTTGCAATCAGGTCAATCGCCTCCGGCATAATTTTCCACTCTGCTTCTTCCATCACACGCTTCTGTAAGGTCTCCGGCGTATCTGTCTGCTTTACTTCCACCGCTTTCTGCAAAATGATCGGTCCTGTATCTGTCCCATCATCCACAAAATGAACGGTAGCTCCTGTCACTTTCACTCCGCGTTCCAATGCCGCTTCATGAACTTTCAAACCATAATATCCTGTTCCGCAAAAAGAAGGAATTAAGGATGGATGAATGTTGATGATTCGATTTGGATAGGCTTCCACCATGATTTTCGGAATGACTACAAGACATCCTGCAAGCACAACGAGATCCACGTCAAAAGACTGGATCTTCTTTAATAATTCTCTGTTAAATTCTTCGCGTGTGCTGTAATCCTTTGGGGATACGCAGACTGCTGGGATATTATGCTTTTTTGCTCTCTCAAGAGCATATGCCTTTTTATTATTACTGATTACAACCGCAATCTCTGTGTTTGTGACATTCCCTTTTTCAATCTCATCTATGATTGCCTGGAGGTTTGTTCCGCCTCCAGACACCAGTACTGCAATTTTTAGCATAATGTAACGCCCTTTTCTCCGTTTTCAATATGACCGATTACATAAGAAGTTTCGCCTGCTGCGCTGATTGCTGCTCTTGTCTTCTCTACATCTTTTGGATCTACGGCTAAGACCATACCAATTCCCATGTTGTATGTGTTATACATCATTTTTTCTTCAATGTTTCCTTCTTTTGCAAGCATACGGAACAGCGCTGGAACTTCATAGCTGTCTTTCTTAATCACAGCGTGCGCTCCTTCTGGAAGCATTCTAGGCACGTTCTCATAGAATCCTCCGCCTGTGATATGGCTGCATCCTTTGATCTTCACGCCTGCTTCTTTGATGTTCTTTAAAGTTTTTACATAAATTTTTGTCGGCGCTAAGAGAGCTTCTCCCAATGTTGTTCCCAGCTCATCATAGTATTGATCCAGTACTTCTTTTTCCATTTTAAATACTTTTCTGACAAGTGAAAAACCGTTGCTGTGTACACCGGAGGAAGCGATTCCGATTAATACATCCTGATCTTTGATGTCAGCGCCTGTGATTAAATCTTTCTCATCCACAACGCCTACTGCAAAACCTGCCAGATCATACTCATCTTCTGGATAGAATCCTGGCATCTCTGCTGTCTCTCCTCCGATCAGCGCCGCGTCAGACTGTGTACATCCTTCTGCAACTCCGCTTACGATCGTTGCGATTTTTTCTGGGATATTTTTTCCACAAGCAATGTAATCTAAGAAAAACAGAGGTTCACCGCCTGCACATGCAATATCATTAACACACATTGCAACGCAGTCGATTCCAACTGTATCATGTTTATCCATCACAAAAGCCAGTTTTAATTTTGTTCCTACACCGTCTGTTCCAGATACAAGTGTTGGTTTTTCCATGTCTTTAAATTTTTCCATGGAAAATGCGCCTGAAAATCCTCCGATGTTTGTCAGAACTTCTGGTCTCATTGTCTTTTTAATGTGTTCTTTCATTAACTCTACTGACTTATATCCTGCCTCAATATCAACGCCTGCATTCTTGTAATCCATTCTTTTTTCCTCCTGGTTTTCTTAAAAGTGTTATCTTTTGAACTTTTTCAAAAAGTTATTTCATGTATTCTTTGTATCCGACTTTTTCCAGTCTCTCTGCTTTCTTTTCTACCTGTTCTTTCAGTTCCTGTGAATAGGCTTTTAATCTCTCCAAAAGTTCCGGATCTGAAGTCGCCAGAATTTTCGCTGCCAAAATTCCTGCATTTGCTCCTCCGTTGATTGCAACGGTTGCCACTGGAATTCCGGATGGCATCTGAACGATGGAATAAAGCGAATCTCTGCCTCCAAGAGAAGTGGTGTGCATTGGAATACCGATTACTGGCATTGGGAAAATCGCTGCACACATACCTGGCAGATGCGCTGCCATACCTGCTCCGGCAATAATTACCTTGAATCCCTTTGATTCTGCTGATTTTGCATACTCAAAAAATACATCTGGTTCACGGTGTGCAGAAATAATGGTCATTTCATAATCTACACCTAATTTTTCCAACATATCCGCTGCCTTGCTCATAACAGGCATATCTGAGTCGCTGCCCATAACAATTCCTACTTTTGCCATTGTATCTCTCCTTCATTTGAATGCATTTTATTCTTGAGTATTAATTTTACTAATTCTTCTTTCCATTGTCAATGTTATTTCCATTTTTCGTTGTTTTTACGCCATATTTCCAAAATAAAACCTTATTTTTATCATTTTATAAGGATTCTAACGGCTCATTCAGCTCTTCTGTCCCTGGCAAAACAAATTTTCCTTTTGAGATAATCGGTATCGTCTCTCCATTTTCCTTTACTGCCTCTAGAACATCGAGTTCCTCATACGGAATCGTAATATCTGTATGGCATCCAAAATATGCCTTTGACACATCTTCTTTTCGCAAAATAGAAATTTCATTATCTCTTGCAATGATCTCCTTGCCATCTGGATTGTACACTTTTGTATCTTCGCACCAGCTATAACAAGTATCTCCCACTGCAAAGTGCGGTCCCATTTTCTCCGCAATCAGAATTGGAAGTTTATCTTCGATCTGATATTTTTTTGCCGCCGCATACGCTGTCGTATTCGTTCCAACTGCCATCTCTCCCAACGGCAGACTCTCATGGTAATTTAAAATATTTTCCAAGATATATTTTTTATTTTCTTCTTCCTCTTCAAAGTTTGCACAGCTGTACTGGGTGATCTTTCCATCTTTGAATGTGATCTTTAAGTCTCTGTACTGAAATTCCCCTAAATATACTTTTGTCACATGCAAAAGACCATTCGTTCCAAAAAGCTGTGGGGAAGTAAAGACTTCTCCTACCGGAATATTGACATCCGCAACACAATTTTCAAACAAAGTCTCTTTTTGTGGATTCTCCATTTTTCTCAGCGCCACAGTCAAATCGGTCTCATTTTTGCTGTCCTTTGCTCCTTTGATATGGACGGCTCTTCCCTGATCGAGCGCATCAATGATACATTGCTGAATCTTTTGATATTTCTCGGAATCCAATGTATTAATCTTTATGATTTCATCAAAGATTTCAGAAAAACGTTCTCCGATTTCAGGGACAGGAAAAGCAATAATCGTAAAACTTCTCTCCTCCCCTTTGATATATTGATTTACAATCTGAGAAGCTTCTCTGTCATATAAAACAGAAAGTTTCTGCTGTTTTTCATTTAAGACAAATGCTTCTTTTTTGCTGACTGGCATAAAAATAGCCTCTCCAAACGTTTCCATCACAGCTGGACCGCCCATCACAGCAGCCAGCTTTTTATATTTCTCATAGGAAGTTCTCATCACGCTGATCTTTCGATCCACCAATGGCTTGTCGAGATAAATTGCCTGATCTGCTTTGTGATCATAATCATACTGTCTGTTTGGAATTGCACCCATATATCCAATCCGCTGCAGTTTATGCTCGGCGCGGTAAATAACAGGTGAAAGCCCCATTTTTTCAAAATTTTTGATCGCCTTGCGGATGACACGTTCAAATCCCAGATGAAAACGAATATTTACCGTCTTCTTGATCGACAGATCTTTTCCTGTCATCTCAAATCCCTTTCGATATCCTTCTGTGAACGTATCGGCAATCTTTTGAACAGTCTCCTCAGAAAGTCCATTCATATACTGCGCCATCTGTATTTCATTGTCAGAAATATATTCTCCGAAACGATACAGATAACGCAGGTCCTTAAAATCAGAATTGACGATCAGATTCGTGGCAAAATTTAAGGAAGGATCAATCGCTTCCTGTACCCGATTATCGACCGTCAAATCGCTGTAATCGCTGATAAACCAATAAAGAATCTGCTGAATTTCCCGATATGACGGCAAACTCTCTTCCTCAAAGCGATTATAAATTTCAATAAATAATTCATTTAAAATGGTAATCTCCAACAAACGCTCTTCAAATACATACGGAATCATTTTCCGAATTTCTGTATACAGAAAACTCAGCAGACCTCCGTGTATCTCTCCAAGTTTTTCCACTGCATATGCAGGATTTGCATAGCTGTTTTCATATTGTTTAGGGAGAATATCATGATACAATTCTTCATTCAGTTTCTGCCACTGCTTTAAAGTAAACTGTTCTAAAATATGGGAAGACTGCATTTCTTCCACTTTCCCAATCAATTCAATAAATTCTGCTGTTTTTTCAAAGTAAGCCTTAAAATTTGATGGAACAGTCTGCTCGCTTTTGATTTCACTGATGCGGTTCATAGAAAGCTCATACCGCTCTTGTATCTCCTCATTTCTTTTCTGCATTTCTATCACCTTTTTAAGCGTGTCCTCTTCGCGCACGCTGATTTTTAAGCTGATCTGATTTTCTATCAGCTGCCGATTAAATTTCCTTTTTCTACATTTTCACGGATCAGATGATCCGCATATTCCCACAGAGCAGCAGATCCTTCCGCTGTCGTTTTATTTCTTTTTCTCACTTGTTCCTCTTTTATTTCATGTTCTCTCCAGCTTTTTCCTCCGGAGGCATCGTTTAACATAAGAGGCTGTACTTTATCAAGCGTATTTGCAAATTTGGCTTCTGGTGTCTGTGCTGCTTCAAATTCTTCCCATAAATTTCTCATCTCTAAAGCCTGATCTTCTGGAAGAAGATGAAAAATGCGGTCTGCTGCCGCTTCCTCTCTCTGACGTTTCGTCTCATTTCCGGCATTGTCATATGCGTACGTATCTCCCGCATCAATCTCCACGATATCATGAATCAATACCATCTTTATGGTCTTTAAGACATCCACTTCTTTGTTTGCATGTTCAGAAAGCAGCGCACACATCAGAGCAAGATGCCAGGAATGATCTGCATCGTCTTCTTTTCTGCTTCCATCGGCAAGAAAGGTCTGTCTTGTTATCTTTTTCAGTTTATCAACTTCTAAAATAAACTGCATCTGCTGCTGTAAACGATCCATTTTCTGTCTCCTGTATGAACCTATTCTATTTCAATCGATCTATTTTTTCATTACTTAAACGTTTTTTATTCCATTCCAAATAAAATTAAGCCAATCCATCCTGCTATCAAAATTCCGTTCAAAAGAGATCCTATTTTTGAAAATGTGTAAATTTTATTTTTTTCCTGAAAACTACGCAGCCCACAAATCAATCCATAAATCGTAATCACCATTGCTGTGATTCCGATTGACCCCAGATATGTGCCGCCATTCCCTTTGTAGTAAGTCGCAACATAGATCAGAACTAAAAATATAATCACAGCTACAATTCCCAAAACCGTAGAAGTAATCCCCATCTGTGAATGCTTTCTCTCCTCAAAGGAATACATTTTTCTTTTAGCCATAGATTCTTCTCCTTATATGATTACACACGGCAAATACAAAATATCCCATCATTCCTCCCAGTGTATTCAGTACCAGATCATCCACATCAAAAATGCCGACTTTCGATACTAGCTGTATCGTTTCCACGGTCAGACTGAATCCAAATGTCAGGAAGAAAATACGAAAAAATCCGCGTGTTTTTTTCCAGATCACCGGAAGAATACATCCAAATGGCATAAAAGCCACCACATTTCCCCACAGATTAAATATTGCAGACCATCCCAGCTGTTCTCTGTAATCCCAGAACCGCTGAATCTCTTTAAACAATTCCAGATTATATCTGTATTCTCTCTGGGTTGGTACTCTTCCATAACTTTCTGCGAAGAACAGAAAATAAGTCAATAAAATCAGATACAGCACAAATAAAAAGATTCCCACTGTACGGATTTTTTTTGCAGTCTCTATCTTCACTTTTTTTCTCCTTATCTAGCTATTTTGGCAATACATATCGTATTTTACCATTCTCGCATGAGAAAACAGATTGCCTTTTTTATTTTTCCATCTCTTTACAGTAAAATATTTTTTCTGCAAGAAAGAAGTTTTGCTCCGTGAACAATCATAATCACGCCTGATACAATTCCTGTCGTCACAGTCAAAATTCCCATGACAAGGCTTGCTGCGCCTGATCCTGTTACCGTCTTATAAATTTTTTCATTCATAGACTTCTCCTCCATTTTTTGAACAAAAGATTGTCTCAAAAGCAAGCCTCTTTGCGTACAGTAAAACTATACGCAAAATATTGGAGGCTTTGACTTTTGAGGCATTTTTTTAATTGATTTTATTCATTTTCTGCGCCGTACTGCTCATAGTAAGCATCAATCGCAGCTTTTAATGTATCGTCAATTACAATTCTTCCTTTATACTCTTTATTGTATAAATGTTCTACAACTTCAGCCATAGTCACAATCGCTGTTGTTTTCAGTCCGTATGTCTCTTCAATTTCTTTTAAAGCGCTCTTTGTTCCCTGTCCTCTTTCCATACGGTCTACCGAAACAACAAGTCCAATAGGATTTACGTCTCCCTGCGCTTTGATAATTGGAAGTGTTTCCTGAATAGAAGTTCCAGCCGTTGTCACATCTTCAATAATGATAACTTTATCGCCATCTGAAATCGGGCTTCCCAGTAAGATTCCCTTGTCGCCATGATCTTTTACTTCTTTTCTGTTGGAACAGTATTTGATATCTTTTCCATAAAACTCGCTGATTGCCATTGTTGCTGCAACTGTAAGAGGGATTCCTTTGTAAGCTGGTCCGAACAGTACATCAAAATCCAGTCCGAATTTGCTCTCGATTGCTTTTGCGTAATATTCTCCTAATTTGCGCAGCTGTGCTCCTGTTCTGTAGAATCCAGTATTTACAAAGAATGGTGTTTTTCTTCCGCTTTTTGTTACAAAATCTCCAAATTTTAAAACTCCGCAATCTACCATAAATTCGATAAATTCCTGTTTGTATGCTTCCATTTTCCTCAAAAACCTCCTGTATTTTTAAAATTTTTCTGCTTTTTATTTTTACTGAGCTGTTTCTCTTTTCAGACTATCTTTTTATCGAACAGCGCCAATAATCTGATGAATATCTGTAAAATTATTTTTTCTCAAATATTCCTCAATTCCTTCTGCAATCTCTACCGTTGCAGTCGGATTGAAAAAGTTTGCTGTTCCAACTGAGACGGCTGTAGCTCCGGCAAGCAAAAATTCCAAAGCATCTTCTGTATTTGAGATGCCTCCCATTCCGATGATCGGAACGTGAACGGCATTTGCCACCTGATATACCATCCGCACAGCAACTGGTTTTACAGCAGGACCTGAAAGTCCTCCCGTCTTATTTGCCACAGCAAAACAACGGCGATTGACATCAATTTTCATTCCTGTCAGCGTATTGATCAGAGAAAGCGCATCTGCTCCTCCTGCCTCCGCTGCCTTTGCCGTCTCTGTGATATCTGTGACATTTGGACTTAATTTCATAATGATCGGCTGTTTTGCCCTTTTTTTCAATTCTTTTGTGATTGCTTCCACTGCATGTGGGTTCTGTCCAAAGGCGATACCGCCCTCTTTTACATTTGGACAAGAAATATTGATTTCCAGAAGATCTACTTCTTCCTCTGCAAGGCGTTCTACCACCTCACAGTAATCTTCCGTTGTCTTTCCACAGACATTGACTATAATTTTTGTATCATATTTTTTCAAAAATGGAATGTCTCTCTTGCAAAATACTTCCATTCCCGGATTTTGCAAGCCGATTGCATTGATCATTCCACCGTATGTCTCTGCAATTCTCGGTGTCGGATTTCCCGGCCAAGGCACATTTGCCACACCTTTTGTCACGACAGCGCCTAAACGGCTTAAATCTACAAATTCACTGTATTCTTCTCCTGATCCAAACGTACCGGAAGCTGTCATGACTGGATTTTTCAGCGTCACACCTGCGATATCGACACTCATATTTATCATAATTCCACCTCCGTTGATAAAAATACAGGACCGTCTTTGCAGACACGTTTATTATGTACATGAGAATGGTCATCTATTTCTTTTGATTTGCAGACACAGGCAAGACACGCGCCGATTCCACATGCCATCTTTTCTTCCAGAGACAGCCAGCATTCTATTCCATTTTCCTCGGCATATCCCTTTAAAGCGCGCAGCATCGGTGTCGGACCGCACGCATAGATTACATCTGCCTGCAATTTATTTTCACGGATTGCATCCAGCACATTTCCTTTTGTACCGCAGCTTCCGTCTTCTGTAGCCACATAGACCGTTCCATTTTCTTTCAGTTCTTCTGTCAAAAACAGCTCATCACGGTATCCCACAACAATCTGTTTTTCTCCATTTAACTGTTTTGCAAGTTCTACCATAGGCGGTATTCCGATTCCGCCGCCGATTAAAAATGCTTTTTTTCCTTCCTGCATCCGTTCCAGAGGGAAACCATTTCCAAGAGGTCCCATCACCTCCAAGGTCTCTCCCGCTGTCATTTTTGAAAACTCTTCTGTTCCCTTTCCCGCAGTACGGTATACGATGCGCAGCGCTTTTTTTTCTGTGTCGATCTCACAGATACTGATTGGACGCGGCAAAAGACGACTGCCATCTTTACAATATACAGAGATAAACTGTCCCGGCTTTGCACACGGTACAATCTGAGGCAGTTCCATCCACATACTGTAGATTCCTGTTCCGATCATCTCCTGTGAAAGAATTTTTCCAAGTTCTTTTACTTTTTCTGCCATTTTTTCCTCCTGTAAAAGCATTCCGTTCTTTTAGCGATTATTTAAAGCGTCTGCGATATCTGCACGCATATCTTCCACTGCTGCTCTTGATGCTTCTCCAAAGTTTTCTGCGCCAAATTTTGCATATTTTTCCTGTTTATATGCTGCAATAATTCCTCTTGAGGAATTTACGATTGCTCCCAGTCCATCTTCATTAAAGAAATGAACAAGATCTTTTCCTGTACCGCCCTGTGCGCCGTATCCTGGAACAAGAATATAAGATTTCGGCATGATTTTTCTCAGAACTTTACCCATTTCAGGATACGTTGCGCCTACAACTGCGCCGATATAACTGTATTCTTCGCCCATGCACTCTTCGCCCCAAGCTGCCACTTTCTCTCCAACCAGTTCATACAGAGGTTTTCCATTGATCAGCTGATCCTGAAACTCTCCGCTGGAAGGATTTGATGTCTTGACAAGAATAAACAGACCTTTTTTCTCTGTCTTGCATACATCAATAAATGGCTTTACACCGTCAGAACCAAGATATGGATTGACTGTTGCAAAATCTTCATCAAATCCTGCATACCATTTTGTTCCAACCTGAACTTTTCCAAGATGTCCTACTGCATAGGCAGCGGAAGTAGAACCAATATCTCCTCTTTTGATATCTCCAATTACAACGAGGTCTTTCTCTTTACAGTAATCAACCGTCTTTTTAAATGCTTTGAGTCCTTCGATTCCAAACTGTTCATACATAGCAATCTGTGGTTTTACAGCCGGAATAATATCATATGTGTGATCAATAATTTCCTTATTATATTGCCAGATTGCTTCTGCTGCGCCTTCCAGAGTCTCGCCAAATTCTGCGAATGCTTTTTTCTGAATGTGTTCTGGAATATAGTTCATCATCGGATCTAAGCCGACTACGATTGGTGCGTTTGTCTCTTTAATTTTGCGGATTAATTTCTGTATCATTTTTTGTCCTCCTAGTATTTGTACTTTCTTTTTTCTGCATGAATACAATTTTTCCATCACAGATGGTTGCCATCACTTTTCCTTTTACTTTCATGCCGTCAAACGGCGTATTCTTTCCTCTGGAAGCAAAGGTTCTTTTATCAATGACATATTCAGCATCTGGATCAATGATGACAACGTCAGCATCTTTTCCTTCTTCTAAACTTCCCTTGTCAATGCCAAGCACCTTTGCCGGATTGTAGCTCATCTTTTCTGCCATCTGCATTGGTGTCAGATATCCTTCTTCTACAAGATTTGTGATCGTCAGCGCAACAGCCGTCTCCAACCCCACAATTCCAAACGGCGCTTTTTCGATTGGCTGTCTCTTTTCTTCTTCTGTATGAGGCGCATGGTCTGTCGCAATCACATCCATGATATCCTCTTTCAATCCCTGACGCAGCGCTTCCATATCTTCTTTTGTGCGAAGCGGCGGATTCATCTTATAGTTTCCATCTCGTCCTGGGATATCGTCAGAGCATAATGAAAAATGATGCGGACATACCTCAGCCGTTACATTCACTCCATCTTTTTTTGCTTCTTTCACCATACGGACACTGTCTTTTGTGGAGCAGTGGCACAGGTGGAGACGAACTCCCGTTTCTTTTGCAAGGAGAATATCGCGCGCCACGATTACATCTTCCACTGCATTTGTAATTCCAGGCACATGAAGTGTTGCGGAATTATTATCTTCATTAAATACTCCGCCATTTACAAGATGAATGTCTTCACAATGGGCAAGAACAGGGATTTCCAATTTCGCTGCAATCTCCATTGCCTGTTTATATAATTCAGCGTTCATTACAGATTTTCCATCCTCACTGATCGCCGGACTGCCTGCCTCTACCATTCCCTCGATGTCAGCCAGTTCTTCGCCTTTTTGACCTTTTGTGATCGCTCCTGCCTGTAAGACATGGATCGGTGCTTCCATCTTCGCTTTATTATAAACGTATCTGACTCTCAGACCGTCATCCATAACAGGCTTTGTATTCGGCATCGCGACAATCGTAGTAAATCCTCCTTTTGCCGCTGCCTTTGCTCCTGTCTCAATCGTCTCCTTATGAGTCAGTCCAGGATCTCTTAAATGAACATGGAGGTCGATAAGACCTGGCATTACATAACATCCCTTTGCATCCACAACTTTATCTGCCTGTGTTTCAATCTTTTCTGCTACTTTTTGAATCTTTCCTTTACTGATAAAAACATCCATTTCCTTATCTGTTTTTGTCGCCGGATCGATCACTCTGCCGCCTTTTATTAAAATTGTCATTTCCTCATTCCTTTCCCTTTATATTTTCTCGTCCTCTTTTTGTGGTCATATTATTTTACCATACTAAAAACCGTGTCGCAACCTTTTCCCTCTTTTATTATAACGCAAAAATACCGCAGACGTTCTTTTTTATCTTAAATTTTTCACTTAAAATAAAAAATTTATACCATCTGCGGCAATTTTTTGCTCTTCCTTTTATTCTTTTCTTCTATCTATTGCTGTCTGTTTTTTCTGTTTTTCTATTTTCCCAGCGCAGCCAGAACGTACTTCCGTCCCCTGTCATACTTTCCAGACCAATCTCTGCGCCAAGATAATTTGCGCCATGTTTTACAATAGAAAGTCCCAAACCTGTTCCCCCGATTTCTTTTGAATGGCTCTTATCCACACGGTAGAAACGCTGGAAAATCCGTTTTTGGTGGACTATCGGTATTCCTATTCCGGTATCCTTTACCGATATCTTTGTCTCGTTCTCGTCCTGTCTGACTCTGACGGATACAATCCCGCCTTTTCTGTTATAACGGATTGCATTGTCACACAGATTGTACAATACCTCCTCAAAAATCGGTTTCTCCATATATCGGATCGCATGATCTCCATTTAATCTCAGCTTTATTCCATTTTTTTCTGCTTCTGGCCGCAGATGATCTAAGATTTCCTGCGCCATCTGAAACAGATCCACCTCTTCTTTCTCATATGGAATGCCTCCCTCGTCTAGCTGTGAAATTTTAATCACATCGTTGACAAGTGTAATCAGACGCTGTGCCTCCTGAAAAATACGATCTGCAAATTTTTTGATATCCTCTGGTTTTACCATTCCGTCTCGCATAATCTCTGCAAACCCTGAAATGGAAGTCAATGGTGTCTTCAGTTCATGCGATACATTCGCTGTAAATTCCCTGCGCAGCTGTTCTAGCTGCATTTTTTCCGTGCTGTCAATCAACAGAAGAACCGCTCCCTTCTTTTTCCCATCATCAAAGACAGGATTTGCAATCATCTGACACGAAAGCCCGTTCAGTTCCATTATCGTTTCGTGATGATTTCCCTCCAATACATCTTCTACGGTCTCACGAAAGACTTTACTTCTATTTAATTCCAATACATTTTGTCCAACCTCGGCATTTGATACGCCAAGCATCTCTAATCCGCTTTTATTAAAAGAAAGCAGATTTCCATGTACATCCAGTACAAACAATCCTTCTCCCATATGTCTTGTGATCAATGCAAATTCTTCCTGCTGTCTCTTTGCATCTTTAAGCTGATTTTGTATGGTGTGCTGCTGTTTGCTGATCTTTGTCAAAAGCGGAGCCATCTCATCGTAAGCGTCATTTTGATCTGGTTTTTCCAAATCAAGCTGATTTAAAGGCTCTACAATCTTTTTCGCGATCTTTGAAGCAAAAAATCCAGACATCACGGTAATCAAAATCAATGTCAAAATCAGAGGGCGGATCAGATCCTGAATAATGCTGACCACATTATCTTGCGTGCTTGAGACACGCACTACATTGCCATCTTTAAGCCGAAGCGCATAGTATACCGTCTTCTTTCCCATGGTTTCTGACTGACGTATCGCTTCGCCATATCCATTTTTCAGGGCATCTATGATTTCATTTCGATCTCCATGATTTTCCATAACGCTTTCGTCTGCATAGCTGTCAAACAATACGCTTCCATCTGCTCCGACTAGCGTCACACGTTCGCCTTTATCCGATAATTCTTCCAATACATCCTGACCTGCATTTTCTATCGCTACAGCCAAATATTGCGCTTCTTTTTTCAGTTCTTTTTCCAGTTGATTTCCAAAAGATTGATACAAAACGCCAAGAATGCACATCATTCCAATCAAAAAAACAGATATGGACACAATCAAAATTGACCGGAAAATTTTTCTTGTCATAGATTTTGTCCTCCAATCTTATACCCTACTCCGCGTACCGTCTCAATACATTCTCCGGCTTCCCCTAATTTTTGACGCAAGCTTCGTATATGGACATCTACGGTTCGACTTTCTCCGTCAAATTCATATCCCCATATCTGATTCAGCAACTGTGAGCGTGTAAAGACCATCTCACGTTTTGAGAGCAATAGGCAGAGCAATTCAAATTCCTTTAAGGTCAAGATCACCTGTTTATCATTTACCTTCACAATATGCTGGGAAGGGCATACATATAATGTCCCAATCTGATACTCTTCGATCTTATTCTCCGTTGATGTTCTGCGCATCAAGGCACGAATTCTGGAAATCAATTCCATCATGCGGAACGGCTTTGGAATATAATCATCCGCGCCGACATCCAGTCCGCGCACAATATCATATTCGCTTCCTTTTGCTGTCAGCATAATGACTGGAATTTTCTTTGTGACAGCAGATCCTCGCAATTTTTTCAAAATTGCCATCCCATCCTCCTCCGGAAGCATAATATCAAGCAAAACAAGAGAAGGCATTCTCTGATTTAATGCTTTCCAAAACTGACTAGGGCGCGCAAATCCTTCTGCCTCCATGCCTTGACTGTTCAGTGTATACGTCACAAGTTCACGAATGCTGTCATCGTCTTCTAATAAATATATCACATCACTCACCTCGTTTTACCGCTCTGTCTTTTAATTTCCCAAATGGTGTTCGCTGCTTTTATGAATCCCTGTAACAGAATACTCAACCCACTCTGCTACATTTACAGCATGGTCTCCTATTCTTTCAAAATATTTTGCCGCCATCAAAAGATCCAGCGCCGGTTCTGCATCTACATCCTGATTGCGAACCAATTCCATCAGCTTCTTTTTAATTGCAGCAAACATCTCATCCACGATATCATCATGCTCAATCACTTGGGCCGCCAGTTCTAAATCCTTTTTTACAAAGGCTTCTACACTGTCTGTGACCATCGAAACCGTTTCTTTTGCCATTTTTGCGATATCCACTTTATTCTTATATTCACTCTTTGCAATATAAGGAACAAGTTCCACAATGTCTGCCGCCTGATCCCCGATTCTCTCCATATCAGAAATCATCTTTAAAGCTGCTGAGATTGCACGCAGATCTCTTGCAACTGGCTGCTGATGAAGCAAAAGACGCATACAGCGTGTCTCCACTTCTCTCTCCATCTGATCAATCTCTGTTTCCAGAGCAAATACTCTTTCTTTTGTCTTTTCTTCATTTTTCTCTAGCGCCTGTGCAGAAAGAGAAATTGCCTCTTCACAGAGGCTGCCCATCTTGATCAGCTCGACATGAAGCTCTCCGAGCTGCTCATCAAATCTTGTTCTTGTCATATCAACCAAATCTCCCCGTAATATAGTCTTCTGTTCGTTTGTCTTTCGGCATAGAAAACATCTGATCTGTATCGCTATACTCTACGACTTCTCCCAATAAAAAGAATGCTGTCTTGTCAGAAATTCGCGCCGCCTGCTGCATATTATGCGTAACCATGACAATCGTATAATCCTTTTTTAGCTGTACGCACAATTCTTCGATCTTTGAGGTAGAAATTGGGTCTAAGGCGCTTGTCGGCTCATCCATTAAAAGAACGTCCGGTCCTGCTGCAAGCGCTCTTGCAATACAAAGTCTTTGCTGCTGTCCTCCTGAAAGTCCCATCGCATTCTTTTTCAGACGATCTTTGACTTCATCCCAGATAGCAGCGCCTCTTAGCGCATTTTCTACAATTTCATCCAATTTTACTTTTGAACGGATTCCCTGAAGTCTCGGTCCATATGCTACATTTTCATAGATACTTTTTGGGAATGGATTCGGCTGCTGAAATACCATTCCTACTCTCTGCCTTAAAGAGATGGCATCCATATCTTTAAAAATATCTTTTCCGTCTAACAGAATACTTCCATCCACACAGACACCGTCTTCCAGATCATTCATTCTATTTAATGTCTTTAAAAAAGTAGATTTTCCACATCCAGACGGTCCTATCAGCGCAGTTACTTCATGTGGGAAAATAGAAAGACTGACATCTTTCAGTGCATGAAATTGACCGTAATGCAGATTTAATTTTGAAATCTCAAACTTGCTTTCCAAATTATTTTCCTCCTATCTTCCGTTCCATCCGATGACCTATCATACGCGCTCCAATGCTGAATGTAAATACTAAAATCAGCAAAACAGCGGAAGAAAAATTTGCAATCTGCGCAGAATCTGCTCCGATTGCTTCTGTACGGCTTGCCCAAATGTGAAGAGCCAACGTTTCTCCAGGGCGAAATGGATTGAGCGGACACGTCGGTGATGATAAATTCCAGTTGCTCCAGTTAATGTCGGTACTCATTCCTGCCGTATATAAAAGAGCGGCTGCTTCTCCGAAGACACGACCTGCCGCCAGAATAATTCCTGTCAAAATTCTAGGCATACACGCTGGTAAAAGTACGCGCCGAATCGTCTGCCAATGGGTCGCTCCAAGTCCCATACTTCCCATGCGATATCCTTTTGGCATAGAAAGCATTGCATCTTTTGTCGTTGTCGCAATCAAAGGTAAATTTAAAATAGAAACTGCCATTGCTCCGGAAGCCAAATTCCATTTTGCTCCTACTAATACAATAAAAACAAGATATCCAAACAGACCAACTACGATGGATGGCAAGGAAGAAAGTGTCTCGATACAGATTCCGAGAAAGTTTGTCATTCTTCCAGGTTTCGCATATTCTGCAAGATAAATTCCTGTCGCAATTCCAAACGGAACGCTGACAAGCAAGGATAATACAACCAGATATAAGGTATTAAATAACTGATTTCCAATTCCTTCTCTGCTAAATGATAACATATATGGTTCAAAACCTGCAAGTCCTCTTCCAATTACAAGGAATGCAAAGCCTGCCAGAAGGAGAAGAAAGAAGCCTGCAACTGCCACAAAGATCCAGGTCATAATACGGTCAGTCCGTTTTGCTTTTTTATTTCCTTCCATCTTTCTCTGCTCCTCCTTTTGCCACAATTCGATGAATAATAAAAATAAATAACAGTGAAATCAAAAACAGCAGCAATGCCATCGTCCAAAGCGCTGTATTATATTCTCCGCCTTCCATCGCTCCTCCCATATCAGATGCAATCGCTGATGTCAGGTTTGTCGTCGGAGATAAAATTGATTTTGGAAATGCTCTCATTTTTCCGATTACCATTGCGACTGCAAGCGCTTCTCCAAAAGCACGCGCCAATCCCATTACAATTCCAGTGAAAATACCTGGTTTTGCCGCTGGCAGAACAATCTGATAAATAACCTGCCATCTTGTTGCTCCCAGTCCATATGCTGCCTTTCGATAATCATTCGGCACACTTTTCAGCGCATCCGCAGCGATTGTCGTAATTGTTGGAAAAATCATAACAGCAAGTACAATTCCTGCCGCCAAAACGGAGTATCCCATATTTAAATCAAATATTTTTTTGATTGCCGGAACAAGTGTTGTAAGACCAACCCATCCATAGATCACGCTCGGAATCCCTACAAATAATTCTACTGCCGGTCTAAATACACTTTTTCCTAATTTCGGTGAAATTTCTGTCATGAAGATTGCTGCTGCAATGCTAAATGGCGCTGCAATCACAAGCGCTAAGGCACAAGTAGACAGCGATCCCACAATGTAGACCGCTGCACCTACTGCTCCCCCTCCAGTGGAATTATCTGCTGGTGCCCACTTGGAGGAGAAGAAAAATTCAAAAATGCTATGCCCATACTTTGTGAACGTACCGCTTCCCCTGTAGACGAGGAATGCTCCGATTGCCAGAGTCAGTACAATCACCAGAAGCCCGCAGCAAGTAATCAAGCCATGCCAGAAATGCTCTTTCCAGAATAAGCTTTTCTTTTCCATGTTTTTTCTTATCTTTCTACTTCCATCTTAGATGTCATGCAGTAACCCTGAGCTTCGATCTGCTCGCCATATTCTTCACTCATCATAAAGTCCAGAAATGCCTGTACTGTTTCATTTGGCTCACCCTTTGTGTACATATGCTCATATCCCCATACTGGATATGTTCCATTGTATGTATTTTCCATTGTAGGTTCTACACCGTCGATTGCAACTGTACTTACGGTATCATTTTCCAGAAGATATGGAAGTGCAACGTATCCGATCGCGCCCTCATTGTCTGCAACGCTCTGAAGCAGTGTGCCAGAATCATCTGTCTCTAAAGAACCTCCAGATAATTCTTCATTTCCATCCAGTGCATATTCTTTAAACAAAGCGCGTGTTCCTGATGTCTGAGGACGTGAAATCAAAATGATTTCTTCATCTGGACCGCCAACTTCACTCCAGTTTGTGATCTCGCCTGTAAAAATATCAATCAACTGATCTTTTGTCAGGCTTGTCACGCTCTCTCCAACTTCTTTGTTTACAATCGTAGCCATTGTGACAACACAAACTTTATGATCGACTAACTCAGCCGCTGCATCTGCTTCCAACTTTGTCTCAGCTGCCACATCAGAATTTCCAATATCAACAGAACCGTCTGATACCTGTTTTAAACCTGTGCCTGATCCGCCGCCATTTAAGGTAATTGATACATCCGGATGAAGCTCTTTAAACGCATCTGCTGCATTCTGAGCCAAAGGCAGTAATGCGGAAGATCCTGATCCTGTGATACTTCCTGAAAGTTCCTCTGCGTTTACTACTCCTGTCATTCCTACCAGCATCGCTCCTGCTAATCCTAATGCTAACGCTTTTTTCATCATATCAATTTCTCCTTTTTTCTATGAAATGTTTTTTCTTTCTTGCTTTGTTTTCTTTTCTACTTGTTTGCTTTACATCTCCTATCTTACATAAGCCATGTAAAATGAAAAATCTGTCTTCTGTAAAATCTGCGTAAAATAAATGCGGATTTTTTTGAAATGTAAAATCATTTCTAAGCCCATTCCAAAATGCTTCTTGAATTGAAAGACAGGAAATGATATGATGACTTTAAATAATTTACAGTAAAAAAGGTGAAATCAGCCATGATAAAAAATGAGATCAAATCAAATATTCCCATGCGCTGGGGTGAAAAACCGTATCATTCACTTGATTACGAGTTAAAAAGACAATTTGGCGAGAAGGTTTATAAACTTGCTCTTAACGGAGGCATGACTTGCCCGAACAGAGATGGAAAAGTTGGAACGAGGGGCTGTATTTTCTGCAGTCAGGGCGGTTCCGGCGATTTTGCCGCAAGCGCTTCTCTTTCTATATCAGATCAGATTGACCTTGAGGAACGTCTTCTGCTCACAAAACGACCTGTCAAAAAATACATTGCTTATTTTCAGGCTTACACAAATACATACGGAGAACTTTCTTATCTGCGTAAAATTTTTACAGAAGCAATCAACCGTCCTGAAATTGCAGCTTTGTCTATTGCCACTCGTCCTGATTGCCTTTCGGAAGAAATCTTAGATCTTTTAGAAGAATTAAATGAACAAAAACCTGTCTGGATAGAACTTGGACTCCAAACCATTCACGAAAAGACTGCAAAATTTATCCGAAGAGGATATCCTCTCTCCTGTTTTGAGGAGGCTGTCCACAATCTTCATCTTCGCCGTCTTACCGTCATTGTCCATGTCATTTTAGGACTTCCAGGTGAAACAAAAAGCGAGATGATTCAGACAGTTTCCTATCTGAATCATCAGCCAATTCAGGGGATCAAACTCCAGCTTCTTCATATTTTGAAGCAGACTGATCTCGCTGATTATTATGAGGCGCACCCATTTCATGTGCTTGAAATGGATGAATACGTCTCTCTTATCATAGATTGTCTGGAAATCCTCTCACCTGATATCACAGTTCACCGCCTGACAGGTGACGGTCCAAAAGATCTTTTGATCGCTCCGCTTTGGAGTACAAAAAAACGTTCTGTGCTGAATGCTATTCATCAAGAACTAAAGAATCGTCATACCTGGCAAGGACGAAATTTTTCAAAATAAAGGAGGCATTTTAATGTCAGAACCATTAACTTTATACAAGCTCATTGTACTGTATATGCTGACAAGAGTGAATTTTCCTCTCACGAATTCTCAAATTTCCAATTTCGTGCTGGATGCCGGATATACTACTTATTTTACTCTGCAGCAGACCTTTTCAGAATTGATCGAATCAAATCTGATTCGTTCAGAAACGATTAGAAACAGCTCTTATTACTATATTACAGATGCCGGAAAAGAAACCCTTGGTTACTTTGAGCATATGATTTCAAAATCTATTCAAAAAGATATTGACGATTACCTAAAAAAACATCGTCTGGAACTGCGCGATGAAGTCTCTGTGACCTCTGATTTTTATAGGACAACAAATGGAGATTATGCCATTGAATGTAAGGTGTTAGAACGCAATTCCAGCCTGATTGAACTGACACTCACTGTTCCTGACAAAGAGCAAGCCTCTTCCATGTGTGCAAACTGGAAAGAACGATGTCAGGAGATCTATGCAAATCTGATGAAAGAATTGATGTGATCCTTTTCATTAAACTCAAAAAAGCATGAACGGTATAAAATACTGTCCATGCTTTTTTATTCTTCATTTTTTTATTCTTCATGAATCCAATCCAAATATCGTTTAATCTGTCTTTCATATCCATTCTCAGATGGTTCATAAAATTTCTGATCGCCTAATTCTTCCGGCAGATATCTCTGCTTTGAAAAATGTTTTGGACAGTCATGCGCATATTCATATCCGATTCCGCGTCCTAAACTCTTCGCCCCAGTGTAGTGATAATCTCTCAGATGAGATGGCACGGTTGTCTTTTTTTCCTTTACGGATTTCATTGCCTCATACACTGCATTCGTAGCAGAATTGCTTTTTGGCGCAGTCGCAATATAAAGCGCTGCCTGAGATAAAATCAGCTGCGCTTCTGGCATTCCCACTCGTTCTACTGCTGTTGCTGCCGCCACTGCCACCTGAAGCGCCATCGGATCTGCATTTCCCACATCCTCTGAAGCGCAGATCAAAATTCTTCTGGCAATAAATTCTATGCTTTCCCCTGCATACAGCATCTTGGCAAGATAGTAAACAGCGGCATCTGGATCAGATCCGCGCATACTTTTAATAAATGCCGAGATAATATCATAATGGTTATCGCCATTTTTATCATAGCTCACAACTCGTTTTTGAATACATTCTGAAATAACATCCGTTGTGAGATAGATTTTTCCATCTGCGCTTCTCTCTGTCGTCAATACGCCAAGCTCCACTGCGTTTAAAGCGATTCTGGCATCTCCACCTGAAAGGTCAGCAAGAATTTCTTCTGTTTCCGGTAAGATTTCTGCGCGATATGCTCCCATTCCACGTTCTTTATCATAGACGGCCCTGTGAATCAATTTTTTCACATCTTCCTTTTCCAATGGCTTCAATTCAAAGATCACAGATCTGGAAATCAAAGCGCTGTTCACCTCAAAATAAGGATTTTCTGTCGTAGCGCCAATTAAAGTAATCGTCGCATCTTCCACAAATGGAAGGAGATAATCTTGCTGTCCCTTATTGAATCTATGAATCTCATCTACAAATAAGATAGTTTTTTTCCCATACATTCCCCTGTCTTCTTTTGCTTTTTTAACTACCTCTTCCATATCTTTTTTTCCGGCAACCGTCGCATTAATCTGCACAAACTCTGCGCTTGTTGTGTTTGCAATCACCTTTGCAAGCGTTGTCTTTCCTGTGCCTGGAGGTCCGTAAAAAATAATTGAACTCAATTTATCTGCTTTGATTGCTCGGTAAAGCAGCTTTCCTTTCCCGATAATATGCTCCTGCCCAACCACTTCCTCCAATGTTCTTGGACGAATGCGGGAGGCAAGCGGAGATTCTGTCTCCATATTTTTACTTCTTGCGTATTCAAATAAATCCATATCGATCCTCTTCTTCATTTTCATTCTTTAATCTAAGATCACTTCATCCACTGTCACAAATTCAAACCCTTCTGCCTGAAGCTGGTCAATAATCTCAAAGGCGGCTTCCACAGAAGAGGCATAACAGTCATGCAATAAAATAATATCATCTTCTTTTGCTTCCGTCACCACTTTATTTACTACCTGCGAGACATTTTGCGTCGTCCAATCCAACGGATCAATCGTCCACATCACAGAAATAATGGCGATTCCACAGTCTAAATGTTCATCCCACTCGCCAAACGGCGGTCGGATATAGCACGTTGTCTCTCCCGTAATTTTTTTTACAAGATCGCTCGTCTTTTTCATCTCTTCACACGCTTGCAAATCAGGTAAATCATTTATTTTTACATGATTATATGTATGATTTCCTACGATATTTCCCTGTTCTGCCATCTGTTTTACAATCTCCTCATTTCCTTCGATATTTTTTCCAATCAGAAAAAACGTTGCCTTGACTCCCCTCTTTTGAAGGCCTTCCAAAAGCATCGGCGTATAGACAGGGTGAGGTCCGTCGTCAAAAGTCAGCGCTATTTTAGGCTTGATTCCATCGTCTGTTTTACTTTCCATCTTTTGAGATACGTCTACCCATTTTTCCCCTTCTCTCATCCAAACAGCCTGCATTCCAAAAATTGCCAGAAGTAAAAAAGTGTTCACTACCGTCAGAGTTTTGCGAATCTTTCTATTTTTCATAATTAAAATCTCCTCTTTTTGTATCCCAAAACAGATCTGTGATACAAAAAGCTGAAAACCATTCTTTCATTGAAATGTATATGAAAAGAAAGCAGTCCCCATGCCATTTTTCGGCTGTGAACTGCTTTCTGTCACAATTTCTTATTTGATTCTTCTTTTTGAGTATCTTTTTCGCTTCTTGTCTGCGAATCTCCACTACTTCAAAAACTGTTCTTTATATTTTCTCTTTAAACAGATGCACACTACATAGATCACTGCTCCGACTAATCCTTTATTAGAGGAGGCATTTCCCAGCAGACAAATAAACATTGCCAGACCTGCATATCCGATTGCATCCGTCACAATATATTTTGCGTATGCCATTTTTCGCTCGTTTGTAAAATTTTCAAACTCTTTTAGCAGAATCGGCTCTATTACATCCAGCAAAATCCAGTAAAAAACTAAAAATGCTATGATAATCACATTAAAAACTGTCCCCGTCAGTTTTTGATTTTTGGAAGCTATAAACAGAAATACGGCAATAACTCCCACTAAAACCAAAGAAATCACTGAGATGAAATTTTGAATCTTCCTGCGTTTTTCTTCGCTCATACCCTTCGTTCCCCTTCTTCATGATTTTTTATTATACATGATTTTTATAGGATAGTCAAACTTCTGTTTTGTCGGCTTTTCCCGATAAAAAGGGGAGATGAGACGCATTAAATAAACTGATTTACTTTCTCATCATATTCATAGTCAACGGTCTTTAACGTTTCCCGAATGGCATGTTCTTCCACACCGCACGCTTTGCAAAGTTCTGTCACAGAACTATATTTGTCTCGAAGCATCGTATTTACATAGCTTAATAGCATAATTGGATCTTTTGGTATCATTTTGTTTTTCTTCACTCCTGATGTTTTTTTACCCGCGCTGCAAGCTGTCCATTTACAAGATCAATCACAATCGTATCCTCTGTCTCAACATCGCCCGAAAGAATCATTTTCGCAGTGAGCGTCTCCACATTCTTCTGCAGAAATCTTTTTAGAGGTCTTGCGCCATAGATCGGGTCATATCCTTCCTCTATGATATAGTCTTTTGCCTCATCCGTCAACTCCAGATAAATTTTCTGATCTTCCAGTCTCCTGTTCAGATCTTTTGTCATCAGCGCTACGATTGCTCCAATATTCTCTTTTGTCAGAGGTTTAAACATAATAATCTCGTCCAGACGATTTAAAAATTCTGGTCTGAAATGACTGCGCAGATCTCCCATCACCATCTGTTCTGCTTCTGGTTTGATTGTGCCATCCTCTGCAATGCCCTCCAGCAGATAAGAAGATCCAATATTGGAAGTCATAATCAGAATCGTATTTTTAAAATCTACGGTTCTTCCCTGTGAGTCTGTGATACGCCCATCATCTAATACTTGGAGCAAAACATTAAATACGTCTGGATGTGCCTTTTCCACTTCATCAAACAGAACGACTGAATACGGTTTTCTTCTGACTGCCTCTGTCAACTGTCCTCCTTCTTCATATCCTACATATCCTGGAGGCGCTCCGATCAGTCTGGACACAGAGTGTTTCTCCATATATTCACTCATGTCAATACGCACCATATTTTTCTCGTCATCAAACAGATTTTCTGCTAAAGCTTTTGCCAGTTCTGTCTTTCCTACACCGGTAGGTCCTAAAAACAGGAACGATCCGATTGGTTTTGTAGGATCTTTGATTCCAGCTTTTGATCTCAAAATTGCATCGGTTACTCTCGCCACGCCATCATCCTGACCAATGACTCTTTTATGCAGTTCTTCACCTAATGCTAAAATTTTACTCTTCTCTCCCTGTGTCAGTTTTGCCACTGGGATTCCTGTCCATCTTGAGATAATTCGTGCGATCTCGTCTTCTGTCACGCTCTCGTGGACAAGACTTAAATCTTTATTTCTGACTTTTTCTTCCTCGATCTCAAGCTGCTGCTGCATCTTCGGCAGTTCGCCATACTGCAATTCTGCGGCACGATTCAAGTCATAAGCGCGCTGCGCTTTTTCAATCTCTTTATTGATATGTTCTATTTCTTCACGCAATGTCTGAAGTTTTTCAACACTTTCTTTCTCATTCAGCCACTGTGCCTTTCTTGCATTAAATTCATCTCGTAACTCTGCAAGCTCTTTTTGAAGATTTTCTAATCGCTCCTGACTTAATTTATCCGTCTCTTTCTTCAGAGCCGCCTCTTCAATTTCAAGCTGCATAATCTTTCTTTGCTGTTCATCCAACTCTGACGGAAGCGAATCTAACTCCGTCTTAATCAATGCGCACGCCTCATCCACCAAGTCAATCGCTTTATCTGGAAGAAAACGATCTGTGATATAACGGTTTGACAAGGTAGCCGCTGCAACAAGAGCGCTGTCTGTGATTTTGACTCCATGGAATACTTCATATCGCTCTTTTAAGCCACGGAGAATGGAAATCGTATCCTCCACCGTCGGTTCATCCACAAGAACCGGCTGGAAACGTCTCTCCAGCGCTGCATCTTTTTCGATATACTGACGATATTCGTCGAGTGTTGTCGCGCCGATGCAGTGAAGCTCTCCTCTTGCCAGCATTGGTTTTAACATATTTCCGGCATCCATTGCTCCGTCTGTTTTTCCAGCGCCTACAATCAGATGCAGTTCATCAATAAATAAGATGATTTTTCCTTCGCTTTTCTTTACTTCTTCCAATACGGCTTTTAAACGCTCTTCAAACTCGCCGCGGTATTTTGCGCCTGCCACAAGAGCTCCCATATCAAGTGAAAAGATCGTCTTATCTTTCAACCCTTCCGGAACATCTCCCCGCACGATACGCTGTGCCAATCCTTCTACTGCCGCCGTTTTTCCAACACCAGGTTCTCCGATTAAAACAGGATTATTCTTTGTCTTTCTCGATAAAATTCGGATTACATTTCTGATCTCCGCATCTCGTCCAATGACAGGATCTAATTTTTGGTTTCTCGCTTTTTCTACAAGATCCTGACCGTATTTTTTCAGGCTGTCATACGTTGCTTCCGGATTGTCGCTTGTCACGCGCTGATTTCCTCTGACCGTTGAGAGCGCCTGCAAAAACCGTTCTCTTGTGATTCCATATTCTCTAAAAATTTCTTTTAATGCTGGGTTTGGATAACGCAGGAGCGCAAGAAATAAATGTTCCACAGAGACATATTCATCTCCCATCGCTTTTGCCTCATCCTCGGCGCTGACCAATACTTTATTTAAGTACTGTCCAATATAAACCTGTCCTCCTGATACTTTTACCCTCTTATTGACAGCTTCCTGCACTTTTTTGCAAAAATGTTCTTTGTCAATTTCCATTTTTTCTATTAATTTTAAAATCAGACTGTCTTCCTGATTTAACAGACAATATAATAAATGTTCTTGTTCAATCTCTTGATTGCCATACTCATACGCTGTTTTTTCCAAATCATTCACAGCCTGAAGTGATTTCTGTGTGAATTTGCTGATATTCATAAATATACCTCCATAAAGCAGATCTTTCCCATCTGCTCAAGCTGTTGTTTTATTTGTTCTACAACTACTATAACATACATTTTTTCTTTGTCAAGTCCTTTTTTAACAAAAAAACTTGAAAGTATATTTTCTATACTCTCAAGTTTTTTTATCATTTCTCTATCCTGTTATTTTTTTCTCTTTCCTATTATGACCTTATGACCCCAGTCCCATACGAGTTTTATCATAATACATCCTATCAGACATAAAACTGGAAGAATCGCTCTCCAGATCTGAAGATTGCTCTCCACCTGTGTCCATTCTACCCAAAAATCAATTTTTTTGACAACAAATCCGATACATCTTGATACAAGCGGATGGAAAATATAAATCACGATGGAATATTTTCTTCCCCACTTTGCCATCTCTTCTACCCATTTTGATTTTCCCGGAAAACGCAAGGCAAATAAAAGAGCGGTCACTGCTATCGATGTATTAAAAATAAAATTGTTATAGCCAAAATAAGCGTGACAATCTCTCAAGAAAGCTCGTTCTGCCCAGATCAGCCCAATCTGCCAGATCAACAAGATAAGCCATCCTGCTTTTTCTATATTTTTTCTTTGAACAGCCGGTTTGATTCCTCTTTGCCCTAAGTAGTAACCGATAGCAAAGCATGGAATCCCGATCATCAAAAAGTTTCTGGCATACCAAAAATTGACAGCTTCCCCAAAAATTAATTTTGAATATTTTCCCAGAACATAATATAAAATCAGTCCGATTGGGGTCCAATAATACATCCATTTTACTTTATTTTTCTTTATTAAAATATAATAAACAATCAGAACGCACATATAGGCAAACAAATACCACAGATGGCCTCCATAAAATGTTTTGTTAAAAAACAAGAAGCGTATCATGGTTTTATAATTCATCAAAATATGAAAAACGGTCTTTGGTCCTGTTCTCCATACATCAATTAAAATATAAAGAAGATAGGACAGCACAGCGATTTTTGTAATTTTCCATATTTGTTTTTTCGTATAATTCTCGATCTGCTTATCCCATTTCTGTCTCACTCCAAATAAGTATCCTGAAATCATCAAAAACAAAGGTACTGCCGAGCGCGCTACAAACAGTACATTCATCGACCATATCTGTCCTTTAGGCAGACTTACATGAAGACAGACAACGAGAATGGCTGCCAGAAATCTGATTGCATCTATTGACTGATTTCTCTCTTTCATTTCACTTTCCTCTATATCAACTACTCTTCACAGCAAGCTATGAAGGTTTTCACGCTTTAAAAATGTGCCTTTTTTATGCAAAACACAGGAAATATCCTAAAACGATAAATCCCAAAGCAATACGATACCATCCAAAAACTTTAAAATCGTGCTTTTTGATATATCCCATCAAAAAACGAATCACGATGACAGATACAAAAAAAGCAACCACCATGCCTGTCAGTAAAATAATTGCCTCTGCTGATGTAAATGCCAAACCAAATTTTAATATTTTAATCAGACTTGCCCCAAACATAACAGGAACGGCTAAGAAAAAGGTAAATTCTGCTGCGACAGGTCTTGCAATTCCAATTAAAATCGCGCCTAAAATAGTAGCGCCAGAACGCGATGTCCCTGGAAAAATTGCCGCGATCAACTGAAACATACCGATAATAAAAGCATCCTTATATGTGATTTCAGCCAAATGATTCACTGCTGGTTTTTTTCTTCTATTTCGATCTTCAATCAAAATAAATGCCATTCCGAAAATAATCAATGCAAACGAAACAACCCAATAATTATAAAAGGTAGCTTCAATGTAATCCCCTGCTGCCAACTCTACCACTGCGGCTGGAATACAGGCAACAAGCACTTTATACCACATAGAAAACGTATCTTTTTTTACCCAGCCCTTTTCTTTCGAGGTAAACGGCCACATCTGACTCCAAAATAGGATGACGACGGCTAAAATTGCCCCAAGCTGAATGACAACTAGAAACATTTCTTTAAATTCTGGCGTGACATTCATCTTTAAAAATTCATCTACCAGAATCATATGTCCCGTGCTGCTGATCGGCAGCCATTCTGTAATTCCCTCTACAATACCAAGAATCACTGCCTTTAAAATTTCCATCACGTCCATATTGTTTCCTTTCTTTTTTTACTCTGATCCTTCCAACAACGATACTGAAAAAAAGTGCTGCAAATTTTGATTTTTTCACTGTCTTCGATCTTTCCGGCAGTTCTAATCATCTGCAGCACCTTCTCATTTTTGCCTAGTTTTTCTTCGTTTCTGTTTCTGTCTCGGTTTCTGTCTCAGTCTCTGTTTCAGTTTCTTTTTCTGTCTCAGTCTTTTCACTCTCTGCATCTGCCTTTGTTGCATCTGTAGCAGTTGCCTGTGTGATTACGGCATTATCCAATAAGAACTGCATTACCTTATCCTGTAACAGGGCATCGCGCACGATTTCTTCACTATTTGCTTCTAATAATGCTTCTTCGCTTGCAAATCCATAATCAGAAGTGTACTTCTTCAGTCCTTCTTTGTACTCTTCTTCTGTGAGCGCTAAATCTTCTTTTTCTGCGATTGCTTTCAGCAGCATTTCCTGACGAGCGCTTTCTTTTGTATTTACAAGAGCCTGCTCCTCAAACTGCTCTAATGTCATACCGAACATACCTTTAATGAAGTCTTCTAATGGCATACCATACTGCTTCGCATAGTTTGTATAATTTTTTCTAAACATACTTACGCCGTAGTCTAACAGTTCCTGTGGATATTCTACTACCTCACAGTTCTCAATCAGCAGCGCATAAATTTTCTGAAGTTCTGTTCCTCTTTGCTGATTTACTTTGTTTGTTTCCAGAGTTTCTTTTACTTCTTCTCTGTATTCTTTTACTGTTTTGCTCTTTGTAGAAAGTTCTTTTACAAGCTCATCTGTCAATTCTGGAGTCTGTTTGATTGCATTTACTGTCACAGTAAAGATTACATCTTCTCCGGCAAGATCTTCACTTGGGTAATTTTCTGGGAAAGTCAGTTCGAGATCTTTTGTCTCTCCTACTTTCATTCCCTCTACTCCCTCTTCAAATCCTTCGATAAATGTATGAGAGCCGATTTCTAATTCATAATCTTTTCCTGTTCCGCCATCAAATGCTACATCGTCTTTTTTACCAACAAAGTCGATAACTGCAATATCTCCATTTGCAACGGTACCTTCTGTCAATTCTTCTCTCTTTCCAGAGCGTACAATAACAGATTCAATCTCAGCATCAATTTCATCTTCTGTCACCTGAATAGGATCAACTGTAATTTCCAGTCCTTTATACTGTCCCAGTTTTACATAATCAGATGCTGTATAAACAGGTTTTTTAAGCTCTTGTGCATCAGCGCTTGTTGCATCTGTCGGTGTAGCTTCAGAAGCTGTTGCATCAGCTGCGCTTGCCGCTGCATCTTTCTTTTCTTTTGTCTGCTGTTCTGTCTCTGTTTCTTTTTCTGTTGCTTTTTCCGTTACTTTTTCTGTGACTGTCTCTTTTTCAGTGGTATCTGTGTCTTTTGATCCGTCACCGCATCCGGATAACATTAAGCCACAAGCCATCACTACAGCCGCTGCTATGAATTTCTTTTTCATAAAATCCTCCTATCGCACTGTTTGTGCTGTCTATACAGCTAATCATTATAACACATCTTTTCTCTTTTCAACAAGATACTTTTCATATTTAATAAAAAATAAAGAAATACAGATCGATTCTTGCAGTTTCTGGAAAAGAATGATAAAATATATTGTCATCATAATATTATGGGAGGTATTCTAATGTTTTGGAATGTACTGATTGTCATTTTGGTCGTACTGGTCGTGGCTTTTATTGCTCTGTATTTTCTCGGAAGAAAAGCACAAAAAAAGCAGGCTCTCCAGCAGGAACAGATTGAAGCTGCTAAACAGACAGTTTCTATGCTGGTCATCGATAAAAAGAAAATGAAAATCAAAGAATCTGGTCTTCCCCAAATCGTCATTGATCAGACACCGAAACTGATGAGAGGCTCTAAACTTCCAATCGTTAAAGCAAAAGTTGGTCCGAGAATCATGACACTTGTCTGCGATGCAAATGTTTTTGATCTCATACCGGTCAAAAGGGAAGTCAAAGCGGTAATCAGCGGCATCTATATTGTTGACGTTAAAGGGGTAAGAAAACCTTTACAGACACAAAAACCTGAAAAACAAGGCTTTTTCAAACGGATGAAATCAAAATTCAGTAAAAAAAATAAATAAGGTTTTTAACGGATGTATAAATTTCGGGAGATTCGCCACAAAAACTGACTTTTGCGGCGAATCTCCCGAAATTTTCTTTTTACTGCCCTATCTTTCTCTTATCGTTTTTCATCATTTCATCTTATCAGACAGATAAAATGGTTTTCCGTTTTTGGCATTAATCTGAATCTCAATGCTGCAATCTGCCATATGTTCATAATTGATATCAAGGCTGTATTCTACCTTTGCGCTGATTTGTTCCTGTCCTTTTGTGACCTGAATATTTCTTGCCATAATACTAATCAAAAATTTTCCAAATGGCGTATCGTAATAGCTCATATTGCTCTTGTTTCTTTCAAAAACCATATGGGCATTTGTAAAACCACGTTTTGTCACTTCCACAATATCATCGCTAATTTTTATCAAGTTTTGAATTTTTTCTTTGCTCCCCTCAATTACTTCCTCATAGCTGATAAAGTGCCTTCCATTTTGAAACCGATATTTTCCAGGCGCAACAACTTCTATCTCTTCGCCGCCTGTTTCTTCTCTCGTCTCCCCGATCACTTGTAATCCCTTTATACTGAGCAATACCTCTCTTGTCATCATTTCCCTCTCAAAATTCTTCAATCTGAATCTGTTTTGTAGTTTCTATATCATATGGCAGGATGGAATTTGCAAACTGCTTAAATTTATCTGCCGCATCACTTACAAAAAACTGATACTTTTCTCCGCTTTGTCTGTCTTCTCCCTGTGCATCAAGATGACTTGCGCAAAGCAGTTCTTTTAACTCCAATGCTGTCTCATATGCTGGATTGACAAGCGTTACCTCATCTCCCATCACCTTTCTGACCGTAGAGCGCAGCAGCGGATAATGGGTACATCCCAGCACCAACGTATCAATTCCCTTTTCTTTCAGTTCACCAAGATAGCGCTGTGCCACCTCATCTGTCACAGGATCTTTCAGCCATCCTTCTTCCACTAGAGGTACAAAAAGCGGACACGCTTTCCCAATCACCTCAATTTCAGGATCCCACTGCTGTACAAATTTTGTATAAATCTGGCTTCGCACCGTTCCTTCTGTCCCGATCACTCCGATTTTTTTATTTTTTGTCGCAGCACACGCCACTTTCGCCCCCGGCTGTACAACTCCCAAAATCGGAATTTCAAGCTCCTTTTTTATTTCTTCAAGCGCAAAGGCGCTTGCCGTATTGCACGCAACGACAATCGCTTTCACTCCTTGCGTCATCAAAAAGCGTATAATCTGTCTGGAATATCTGATAATCGTCTCTTTTGATTTGCTTCCATACGGCACTCGCGCCGTGTCGCCAAAATAAATGATTCTCTCCTGTGGAAGATTTCGCATCACTTCCCTTGCGACAGTCAATCCGCCAACGCCGGAATCAAATATTCCAACTGGTGCATTTATCAGATCTATTTGATTTTTTTTATTTTCCATTTGTCTATCCTCATTTTTTATTTTCCTGACATATCTTTCTTATTCTACTCTGTTGCTATGTCAAATGCAAGTGACGATTTTAAAAAAGCATCGGCTCTCCATCCACAAATGCGTAACATACCGGATCTTCTTTCAAAAATTTTGCTCTTCCATTCGTTGCCTCTGTGATCTCCTCTGTCAGATCTTTCTTTTCTTCAAAAGGCACGAGCGCTTCCACCGTCACTGTATCCGTATATTCTGAATTTGTGATGGCAATTCCTCTTTGCCCCAAAATATACTGAATTTTTCCGATTCCTGTGTAGTCTGTCTTTATTGATAGCAAATATCCCTGTTTCTTTTCAATGATTTTACAATGGCGCAGCCCTTCCTGAACGGCCTTTGAGTAAGCTCTCACCAATCCGCCTGTCCCAAGAAGCGTTCCTCCAAAATATCGTGTCACGACAACGACAAGATTGCAGACTTTCTCCCCCAAAAGTACATCCAACATCGGTCTGCCTGCCGTACCAGACGGTTCACCGTCGTCGCTGCATCGCTGCAAGGTCTGTTTCTCTCCGATCACAAATGCGGAACAGTTATGCGTTGCATCCCAATATTTTTTCTTCATTGCATTGATAAACGAAACGGCTTCCTCTTCACTCTCAGCACGCTGAATCGTTGCAATAAAACGTGATTTTTTCTCTATGATTTCTCCTTCGCCGCCTTCATATAATATTTTCTGTCCGTCCATTCTCTCTCATCCTTTTCTGCTCTTTTTCTGATTTTAATTGTTCTTATTATACCAATCCTGCCGTTGCAACACAACCTATACTTTTTACTCCTCATTTTTCATCTGACTTTGCTTTCTTCTTAAGAATCTCTAAACTTTCCATTTATCCCCTTTCTTTCAAAATATAGTTCTGATATAATTTGATTCGTAACCGTGTTCGGCAATACACAATCATACTTTCTATATTTTCATGCAAAGGAGATTCTTATCTATGGATTATGGAAAAAACAGTCTTTTAAATCATCAACAAGATCCAAAAGCTCCCAAGATCAGAAAAAAACTCCGGCTTTCTGCTGTAAAGATCGTTCTGCTTTCTTTTATAGCAGTCCTCGTACTTGGAATCTGCGCCGGATTTGGAATGATCAACGGTCTGATTGAAGATGCGCCCGATATCAGCAATATCAGTCTTCGTCCTTCCGAATCTGCCACTTACATTTACGACCAAAATGGAAACCGTATTCAAAAACTGACTGCTCCATCCGCAAACCGAGAGCTTGTGACACTGGATCGCATTCCTGTCCATCTTCAGCACGCCGTCGTAGCTGTGGAAGATGAACGTTTTTACACACATAACGGAATTGATATCCGCGGTATCATCCGCGCTTTCTTTGTGGGACTGAAAAATGGCAGTTTCTCCGAGGGAGCTAGTACCATCACACAGCAGCTTTTAAAGAACAATGTTTTCACCGACTGGACGAGCGAATCTTCTTTCGGCGAAAAATTAAGAAGAAAATTTCAAGAACAGTATCTTGCTTTGAAGCTGGAAGAAAAGATGAATAAAGATCAAATCTTGGAAAATTATTTAAACACCATCAATTTAGGTTCTGGCACATATGGCGTACAGGCCGCCTCGCACCGTTATTTTGATAAGGATGTATCTGAGCTGACGCTTTCTGAGTCTGCCGTTATCGCCGGCATTACTCAAAATCCTACCATGCTCAATCCAATCACTTATCCTGAGAAAAATGCAGAGCGCCGTCAGATTGTTCTAAAGAAAATGCTCAAGCAAGGATATATCTCAGATGCGCAATATCAAGAAGCCTTAAGCGACAACGTATATGAGAGGATTCAACAGACAAATATCGAAGTCTCCGACGAGGAAGACGATCCTTATTCTTATTATGTCGATGCTCTGATCAATCAGGTAATGGAGGTACTCCAGACCGAAAAAGGCTATTCCTACGATCAGGCATATCACGCTGTCTATTCCAGTGGTTTGAAAATTTATTCTGCGCAGGACCAGAATATTCAAAAAATCTGCGATGAAGAATTTGCAAATCTTGCCAACTTCCCAGCCAGCACTCAAGTTGGTCTGGACTATGCGCTCAGCATTCTCAAACCAAATGGCGAGACTGTCAACCACAGTAAAGAAATGCTCCGTACCTATATTCAGGAACAGCTTGGCGATTCTTCTTTTAACCTTCTCTTTTCCTCAGAAGAAGAAGCCCGCAGTTGGATCGAACAGTATAAAACTGCCATCCATGAAGAAGGCGATCAGGAAATTGCAGAACGAATCACGATCACACCACAGCCTCAGGCTTCCTGCGTAATCATGGATCAAACGACAGGATTTGTCAAAGCGATTGTCGGAGGACGCGGTACAAAAGAAGCCAGCCTGACTTTAAACCGAGCAACTTCTTCTCCTAGACAGCCTGGCTCTACCTTTAAGATTTTGACCGCCTATGCGCCGGCTCTTGATCTGTACGGAAAGACACTTGCCACGGTGTACAACAATGCTCCTTATATCAATAAGGACGGAAATCCGATCACAAACTGGGATGTCAATTCTTACACTGGTTTGACGACTATTCGATCAGCGATCACGACATCCATCAATATCGTAGCGGTCGAGTGCTTAAACGAAATCACGCCGCAGGCAGGTTTCGACTTTGCGCAGCGTTTTGGTATTTCCACTCTTTGTTCTCACTTAGAGACCGATTATGGTATTTTTTCTGATATCAATGAATCTCTTGTACTAGGAGGATTGACAGATGGTGTCTATAATGTAGAACTGACTGCTGCATACGCTGCGATTGCAAATAAAGGAAATTATAATAAACCGAAATTTTTCACAAAGATTGAAGATCGAGATGGAAATATATTGATCGACAATACGCCAGCTCCTTCTTCTATTATCAAGGAATCCACCGCATATCTGCTCACAAATGCAATGCAGGATGTTGTGACCGCTGTGGATGGAACAGCAACCTCCATCAATTTGAATGGAATGCCAGTCGCTGGAAAGACAGGTACGACCTCAGATTACAGAGATATCTGGTTTGTAGCATATACGCCATATTATACTTGTGGAATCTGGGGAGGATATGACAATAACAGTCCTCTTCCTGATGTTTACGGTGACATTTATCACTCCTACAGCAAAACGCTTTGGCAATCTATCATGTCCAGAATCCATGAAAATCTTGAGATCAGACAGTTTGAAGCGCCATCTGATATTGTGACTGCCTCTGTCTGCAAAAAATCTGGATTACTTGCCATCCCAGGAGTCTGCGACCTTGATCCAAGAGGCTCTCAAATTTATACCGAATCGTTTGCAGCCGGAACAGAACCGACACAATATTGTACGTCACATATTTCTGTCAATATCTGTACAGAAACAGGACTTGTTGCATCTTCCACCTGTCCTTCCACTGCAAAAGTTTATATGTCTCTTCCTGCTGGAATTTCCTTGGATACGGAAGATGCCGCATATCTTGCTCCAACTCAGGTATGCGCCGGAAACCACTCTCCGCTCGGCGGTCTGCTTGGAAACCTCACAAAACCAATCGGAGGTTCTGAGACCGAGACAGAGACACAGCCACAGACAAACCCAAGTATCACAGATCCAATGTATCCAGATCCAAATCAGCCAACTCCGGAAACGCAAGCTCCTCTTGATATTCCGGAAACCGTTCCAGAAACTTCACAGTCCGATCCTTTAGGATCTCTGATTGAAAATCTGAATACGCAGTGATTCTAAAAATTTCATTTTGGATTTCTAAAAAAACGGTTGTAAACTTTACTTGGGGGTAAAGTAAAAAATAGATAGGCATAGAAG
>CBCTVZ010000006.1:0-42397 GCA_965150505.1 uncultured Robinsoniella sp.
TTTTGAACGAAAAGTCCTCTTTTTTCATAGAGACTGTTATTTCACAGCCCCTTTTATTTTTTTAATTTTGGGATTATAATATGAAAAAATTTTGATATAAAAAAAGAGTAAAGGAGAAAATTATATGAATGAAAGAAAACGTATGATGGAAGGAAAATTATATCACCCATATAAAGTGCCGGATAACCCGTGGGCTACGATTCGTGCAGCCTGCAAAAAATTTAATGATTCTAATTTCTGGGAGGACAAGACAGCGCTTGATGAATTGCGAAAATTGTTTGGAAAAGCGCCGGAGGATATGGTGCTGACACCGCCTTTTTACTGCGATCACGGAGACAGAATCTATTTTGGACATCACTTTTATGCAAATACAGGTTTAACGATTTTAGATGAAAATGAGGTTCGCTTTGGAGATCATGTTTTTCTTGCACCTCATGTCAGCATCTATACGGCTGGTCATCCGATTGACAAGGATGTGAGAAGACTGGATTTGGAATATGCCAAACCGGTTACGATTGGAAATGATGTGTGGATTTGTGGAAATGTGGTGATCAATCCTGGTGTCACAGTCGGTGACGATGTGGTGATCGCATCTGGTTCGGTCGTCACAAAAGATATCCCAAGCCATGTGGTTGCCGGTGGAAATCCTTGCAAAGTGATTCGTTCCATCACAGAAGAGGACAGGAAAAATTGGCAGAAACAGTTGGAAGATTATCTGGGAGAAGAAGAGGAAACTGAAAAAAATATCTTGGAATAAAGTCAAAAAGAAGAAAAAAGAAAATATAAAAAAGAAATTTTAAATAAAAAATTCTGAGGAAAGGAAGTCTTATATGGAAATAAAGGATTAAAATAGGTCATACAGGAGGAAAAGTTATGAAATTTATAATTGAACATCTATCAAAAAAATTTGAAAAAAAGGAAGTTTTGAGAGATATCAATTTTTCTTTTGAGGAAGGAAAAATATATGGACTTCTTGGAAGAAACGGCGCTGGAAAAACAACCTTGTTTAACTGTCTGAACCGTGATCTTAAGATAGATGGAGGTCGTTTTTACTTTGATATGGATGGAATATCTAGGGAAACAACAGGAGAGGACATCGGGTATGTACTGTCTACGCCTACCGTACCGGAATTTCTTACAGGGAGAGAATTTTTAAAGTTCTTTATGGATATCAATGAGAAATCCATTGTGAACCCAAAAAGTATCGATGAATATTTTGACGATATGGGGATTGAGAAAGAAGACAGAGATAAACTGTTAAAAGATTATTCGCATGGCATGAAAAATAAAATGCAGATGTTGATTAATATTATTGCAAAGCCAAATCTTCTGCTGTTAGACGAACCGCTTACGTCTCTTGATGTGGTTGTGGCTGAGGAGATGAAACAGTTGCTTCGTTCTCTGAAGCAGGGGCGGATTACCATTTTTTCTACGCATATTATGGATCTGGCGCTTGATCTTTGTGACGAAATTGTACTGCTCAATCACGGAGAATTAGAAGTCGTGGAAAAAACAAATCTGGACAGCAGGGAATTTAAAGATAAAATCATTGCAGCGTTAAGGGAGGAAGAACATGAATAAGACTTTAAAAACATCTTTTGCCCTTAAAAATACGTATCGTGTGAATGGAATTTTATTTTCTCTAAAACAGATACCGATTTTAAAGAAAATTCTTCCGGCAACGCTATATCAGGTAAAAGGGCTTAAATATTTTGCAAATGTAATATCGGTGATCTGGGAAGCGCTTTCGACGTTTTTAGGAAAATTTCTCTATTTTTTGACCATGGTATGCGGGATTGGCATTCTCTATGAAAAAGTGCCTGCAAATCAGGCGTTTTTACATATCTTGCTGTTTCTCACCATCATTGGAAGTTTTGCAAATACGCATCTTTTTAACCCTACAAAAGATAAATATTATGCGATGTTTTTGATGAGAATGGATGCAAGGGAATATACGCTTGTCAATTATTTGTATGCGATGATAAAAGTGGTTGTCGGCTTTTTGCCATTTACCCTTTTATTTGGAAAGAATAATGGCGTATCAGTATGGTTTTGTCTGCTTCTCCCGCTTTGTATAGTAGGAATGAAATTGTTTGCTGCGGCTGTTTCTCTGTGGGACTATGAAAGAAGAGGATCTGGATTTAATGAAAATCAACTCTCAAAATATACATGGGGTGCGATTGCCTTGCTTTTATGCGTGGCATATGGTCTGCCAGCCTTTGGATTAGCGCTGCCTCAAACAATAGCGACAGCCATTTTTCTGCTTTGTATTCCTCTTGGCGTGGTAGGAATGATAAAGATATGGACTTTTCAAGATTACCGTGCAGTCAATCAGGAACTGTTGGCTGGATTGACAAACCAGATGGATTTATCTGCAAAACAGGAAATTATAAAGAAAGCAAATGAGAATAAAATATCGACAGACACATCGATTTCCAGCAATCGAAATGGATTTGAATACTTGAATGAGCTATTTATTAAGAGACATAAAAAGATTTTGTGGAATTCGACAAAAAAGATTGCCTATGTCTGTGCCGCTATTGTCGCTGGTATTTTGCTAGTAAGCTATTTAAAACCAGAAGTCAGACCAGAGATCAATCAGATCGTGATGACATGGCTTCCATATTTTGTATTTATTATGTATGCGATCAACCGTGGAACGGGATTTACACAGGCTCTGTTTATGAACTGCGATCACAGTCTGCTGACGTATTCGTTTTACAAACAGCCTAAATTTGTACTGCGACTGTTTCAGATTCGACTTCGCGAGATTATGAAAATCAATGCCGTTCCTGCATTGGTGATCGGCATTGGTCTGGCTCTTATTCTTTTTGTAACGGGAGGAACAGACAATCCTCTTCATTATTTGATATTGATTGTCTCCATTTTGTGTATGAGTCTGTTTTTCTCGATCCACTATCTGACAGTCTATTATCTGCTTCAGCCGTATAATGCTGGAACGGAGTTAAAAAGCGGTACGTATCGTGTTGTGATGACGGTGACCTATATGATTTGCTTCTTTTTCATGCAGCTGCGTATGCCGATCCCAATATTTGGAATGATGACGATTGTGTTCTGCATCATTTATAGTATCATCGCAAGTATTCTGGTATATCGATTTGCACCGAAGACATTTAGAATCAGAGTGTAAAATTTTATTTTTTACAGAAAAAAGCTGATCTCAAAAAGGTTCACTGATGTGACCTGAAAAAGAGATCAGCTTTTTTTATATTGTTCCGTGAAACGTAGCAGATTCTGATTGATTGAGCTGTCTTCGATACTGCTGAGGAGTCATTCCGGTGGAAGTTTTAAAACGCTGAGAAAAGTAACTGATCGAAGAAAAACCAGTGATTTCAGCAATCTGTGAAATCGAATAATCGGTACTTCTGAGAAGAAATTTACTTTCTTCCAGACGTTTTTGAAGAAGATAGTGGATCGGTGAGATGCCATACGTCTGTGTAAAATGGTGAACCATGTAATATTTATTCAAATGGGCTGCATCCGCCAAGATATCTAAATTCATAGAAGTCTTAAAATATTGATCGATATATTCTTTTACGACAGAGATTTCTCTGCTGGCTTTTACCTGAGAAGAAATTTTAATCTGCAACTTTTCATGGCGCAGTAAATAAATCAAAATGACATTTAAAAGGTTTTGACACAGCAGATCACGGTAATCATGATCTTGCTGCATTTCTTTTACTATGATATCGAGATAGAAGCGGATAGAGGAGTGATCATGACGGCAGTTGACACGGCCATATGTCATAGGAGAGCCGTCCGGATGCGTAAAAGTCAGTCCATCTACTCCAAGAACGATATATTCCAGAGGCTCTGAGCGGGAGGAATGTTCCGTATGGGCAATATTAGGGCTGATTAAAATTAAATCATCTGTCTGAACATCAAAAGTCTCTGAACTCATTTGAAAATATCCTTTTCCTTTTCGGACAAAAAATAGTTCAGTGAAATAATGGGTATGCGGGATGCTGTTCCAATCGGTATCATATCGTGCGGAAGTAACGTACAAAAGCTGTCCTTGCAGAAGATCAGGGTCTGACAAAGGCGGATGCACAGAATAAAATAGATTGCTCATATTTAAAAGCGACCTCCTTTCACATTTCTGGAATGAAGTTTAGTAATATTGCTTTTTATAGTATGATTAAAATATAATACAAAAAGTAAAATTATGCAAGATAGTCACGAGAAAAGACGAAACAGAAAAAAAGATTTATCCAAAAAGCTATGATAAAAAAACAAAGCAAACAAAAAATTGTATAAAATGATTAATAAAATGGTTGGAATCAAAAAAATGTATAGAAAAATAGAAATGCGATAAGAAAGCAAGATCTATAAAATAATTAGCAAGAAAACGCTTTGAAAATAGAAAAAATGTTGTTATACTAAAGACATGCAAAGGGGAATGGAAAGCACAAAACTTATGGGTGCATTCCATATAAGTTTTACCTGAGTTTGTTGGTAACAGACAAACTGCGTAGGGAGCTATATGCTCTGCTCTACGATGGGTGATGGCACACCCATACCTTGCACTACGACCTACTAGAAATAGACTGGTCAGCTAGTTATGTGTAGCAGGTAGCAAGAATCCCATGGCTTTAGCCGTGTGGAGTGTCAAATAAGCGTACCATTAAAAAGGAGGAAAAAACAATGAAAAGAAAACTGAGTATGGTTTTGAGTCTGAGCATGGCAGCTGCTTCACTGGCAGGAATGTCTACAGTATCTTTTGCAGAAGAAGCAAAAGAATTTGAAGGTCAGACACTGAAAGTTGCAGCGATTGAGACAGCATACGGCGTAGATATGTGGACAGAGGTATGCGCAGCATTTGAAGAAATGACAGGCGCAGAAGTAGAGCTGATCACAGACAAAAATCTGGAAGACGTAATCGGAAACAGCTTCCGCAGCGGAGATTATCCAGACGTTGTTCATCTGGCAACAGGAAGACCAGCCGCTATGACAGAGACAATGATCAAAGATGAAGCTCTGACAGATCTGACAGACGTACTGGATATGACAGTTCCAGGCGAAGATGTTACTGTGAAAGAGAAAATCGCAGGCGGATTTACAGACAGTTCTCTGACAAATCCATATGGAGATGGACTGACATATCTTGCACCTATGTTCTACAGCCCATGCGGACTGTTCTACAATGCAGGTCTGTTTGAAGAAAAAGGATGGGAACTTCCTGAGACATGGGATGAGATGTGGGCATTAGGCGATACTGCAGCAGAAGAAGGAATCGCTCTGTTTACTTATCCAACAACAGGATATTTTGACGCATTCTTCTATGCAATGCTGTATGAAGCAGGCGGACCAGAGTTCTTTGACAAAGCTACACATTATGAAGAAGGCATCTGGGATACAGAAGAAGCAAAATTAGTATTTGATACAATCACAAAACTGGCTTCTTACACAGAAAAATCTGTTCCTTCCAATGCAAACAATGACAACTACTTAAAGAACCAGCAGCTGGTATGCGATAACAAAGCGCTGTTTATGCCAAACGGAAACTGGGTAATCGGTGAAATGACAGACGCTCCAAAAGCAGAAGGATTTGACTGGGGATTCATGGCTCTTCCAGCGCTGGAAGAAGGCGGAGACCGTTATTCCTTCGCATGGTTTGAGCAGATCTGGGTTCCAGCAGCAGCTCCAAACGTAGACCTTGCAAAAGAATTTATCGCATATATGTACTCTGATGAAGCAGCAGCAATCTTTGCTGAGAGCGGCGCTATTCAGCCTCTTCTGGGACTGGCAGATACATTAGAAGGCGACAACAAAACTTACTACAGCATTTATGACAACGGAGCAAAAGTTGCTCTGGGCGGATTTGCAACAACAGATGCAGTAGAAGGTGTAAATATTGCTGATACTGTATTTGGAACAATCAACTCTTTAGTGAGCGGAGACAAGACAGAAGAAGAGTGGATCGACGCAATCAAAGCTGACAGTGACAAATTAAGAGAAGCTTTAAAATAAAAACGACACAAATATAAAGAAGTTGTTGTAGAATAATAAAATAAGACCGGGTTTGTGCATCTGTCCCAAATTTGGGACAAAAGCGATAAAACTTCGGTCTTATTTATTCAAATGTTCTTGACTTTAGGAGGAATTATATGAAAAAGGGACGCAGACGAGCAGGCTTTGTGGCGATGTGCGTAGTACCGGCGACAATCCTGTTTACGATCTTCATGATTATTCCCACCTTTAACGTATTTCGTATGTCTCTCTACAAATGGGGAGGATATTCCAATAAGAAAACGTTTGTGGGATTGGAGAACTTTGCGAAACTGATGGACGACAGCAAATTTTTGCAGTCATTTCAGAATACGCTGTTGTTGATCGTTGTGGTAACAGTCATCACGATGGGATTGGCGCTCATTTTTGCAGCAATCCTGACACGGGAAAAAATTAAAGGACAGAATTTTTTCCGTATCGTATTTTATATTCCAAACATACTCTCCGTTGTTATTATCAGTGCGATCTTCAGCGCAATCTATGATGCAAACAATGGTATGTTAAACAGTATTATTTCTATCTTTAAAGGCGGGCCAGTATATTGGCTGGGAGATCAGAAAATTGTAATCTTTTCTCTTGCGGCAGCGATGATCTGGCAGGCAATCGGATATTATATGGTTATGTACATGGCAAGTATGGCCAGTGTTCCTGTCAGTCTCTATGAGAGTTCTGCACTGGATGGCGCGACGAAAATACAGCAGTTTTTCAAGATTACACTGCCAATGATCTGGACAAATATCCGAACAACGCTGACATTCTTTATCATAAGCAGTATCAACTTAAGTTTCCTTTTTGTAAAGGCAATGACAAGCGGAGGACCTGACGGCAGTACAGAAGTATTCTTGAGCTATATGTATAAACAGGCATATACAAACTCAAGTTATGGATATGGTATGGCAGTAGGAGTAATTATTTTTATCTTTTCCTTCGGTCTGAGTGCGATTGTAAATGCAATTACAAAGCGTGAAGCCATTGATCTGTAGAGGGAGGATGAAGATATGAGAAAAAAAGCAAATAAAAAACCATTCAGCATCTACAAACTGTTTATCTATGTGGTGCTGATTGCACTTGCTGTCAGCATCATTGTGCCGGTGGCATGGGTATTTATGGCCTCCATCAAACAGAACAGTGAATTTTATGGAAACCCATGGAAACTTCCAGCAGGTTTTTACTTCCAGAACTTTATTGATGCGTGGACCACAGCGCGAATGGGCGAGTATATGTTAAACAGTGTGATTGTGACAGCGCTTGCACTGGTGCTGTTGTTAGTGATTGCACTTCCGGCAGCATATGCGTTAAGCCGTTTTAAATTTAGAGGAAGAAAGATTCTGAATGTGGCATTTATGGCCGGCCTGTTTATCAATGTAAACTATATTATTGTTCCGATCTTTTTGATGTTTGTAGATGGAAATACATTTTTAAGAAAAATAGGACTTCCGCCATTTTTACTGAATAATATTTTTGTTCTTGCTGTTGTTTATGCAGCGACAGCGCTTCCATTTACAATCTATCTGTTATCCGGATATTTTGCAACACTTCCGAAAGACTTTGAAGAGGCAGCATACATGGACGGCGCTGGATATACAAGAACAATGGTGCGGATTATTTTCCCGATGGCAAAGCCAAGTATTATCACAGTAATTCTGTTTAACTTCCTTTCTTTCTGGAACGAATATATCATTGCTATGACATTGCTGGCAGATCCAAAAGGCGGAAAGACACTGCCGGTTGGTCTGATGAATCTGATGAAAGCACAGAATGCAGCGGCACAGTATGGACAATTGTATGCAGGACTTGTATTGGTAATGCTTCCAACGCTGATCTTATATATCTGCGTTCAGAAAAAGCTTACTCAAGGAATGACGCTGGGCGGTCTGAAAGGATAGGGATGGTATGGAATATAAAAAAGAACGTCTTATATTGATAATTTGTCTGGCTCTGTTTCTGGTATGTATGTGGCTGATCGTTATTGGACAAAAACAGATCAGTTTTCAAGGACTGGGAATGATGATGCTGGGATTAGTTGGGCTTTTAGCTTTATTATGGTATTATAACCGAAGACACAGCAAGTAAGAATATAGTACAAGATAAGGAGAACCATGGAAAATTTAAAACGAAAAGGTCGTGTGACCATTCCTACAGATGTGGATGTAGTACCTGAGACATTAGAACTGTTAAAAAGATGGGGAGCGGATGCCATAAGAGATTGTGACGGTACGGATTACCCAGAAGAATTAAAACAGGTCGATGCAAAGGTATATAGTACGTATTATACAACAAGAAAAGATAATGCCTGGGCAAAAGCAAATCCAGATGAGGTACAGCAGTGCTATATTATGACTGGATTTTATACAGCAGTGGAAGAGACACTGGAGATTCCTCTTATGAAGGGAATTTCAAAAGAACTTATGATGGCGAACACACGCGATGATATCCATCGCTGGTGGGAAGTAATGGATCGCTCTGAGGGCGTTCCAGTTCCAAACGATCAGTGGGATTACGATGAAGAAGCAGGAAACGTGGTGATCAGAGGCGCAAAAGCTTTCCATGAATATACCGTAAGTTTTCTGGCTTATCTGATCTGGGACCCAGTACATATGTACAATGCTGTGATCAATGACTGGAAAGACGTAGAACATCAGATTACATTTGATGTGCGTCAGCCAAAAACACACGCTTACAGTCTTGAGAGACTGAAAAAGTTTATTGAGGAACATCCATACTTAAATGTAATTCGATATACTACATTTTTCCATCAGTTTACTTTGGTATTTGATGAGCTGAAACGAGAAAAATATGTAGACTGGTATGGATACTCTGCCTCAGTAAGCCCTTATATTCTGGAACAGTTTGAAAAAGAAGTCGGATATCCTTTCCGTCCGGAATATATCATCGATCAGGGATATTATAACAATCAGTATCGTGTGCCGAGCAAAGAATTCCGTGATTTTCAGGCATTCCAGCGCCGTGAAGTTGCAAAAATTGTAAAAGAGATGGTGGATATCACACATTCTTACGGCAAAGAAGCAATGATGTTTTTAGGAGATCACTGGATTGGAACAGAACCTTTTATGGAAGAATTTCAGACAATGGGCCTTGATGCCGTAGTAGGAAGTGTAGGAAATGGTTCGACACTTCGTCTGATCAGTGATATTCCAGGAGTAAATTATACAGAAGGAAGATTTTTGCCATATTTCTTCCCAGATACCTTCCATGAGGGAGGAGATCCTGTAAAAGAAGCAAAAGTCAACTGGGTAACAGCACGCCGTGCAATTTTGCGTAAGCCGATTGACCGAATCGGATATGGCGGATATTTAAAACTGGCATGTCAGTTCCCTGAATTTTTAGATTATGTAGAGCAGGTATGCGATGAGTTCCGTGAATTGTATGATAATATCAAAGGAACGACTCCTCATTGTACCGCTACCGTGGCAGTGCTGAACTGCTGGGGCAAGATGCGCGCATGGGGATGCCACATGGTACACCATGCTTTATATCAGAAACAAAACTACAGCTATGCAGGCGTTATTGAGGCTCTCAGCGGAGCGCCGTTTGATGTGCGCTTTATCAGCTTTGATGATATCAAGAAAAATCCACAGTTATTGGATGAGATCGATGTAATCATCAATGTGGGAGATGGAGATACCGCACACACAGGAGGAAGCTGGTGGGAAGATACCGATATCACCTCTGCTCTTAGAAAATTTGTGTACAATGGCGGTGGATGGATTGGTATTGGAGAACCTTCCGGTCATCAGTACCAAGGTCATTATTTCCAGTTAGCACAGCTGATGGGCGTAGAAAAAGAGACAGGCTTTACTTTGAACTATGATAAGTATAACTGGGAAGAGCATCCAGAACACTTTATTCTGGAAGATGTTCAGGATCAGGTGGACTTTGGAGAAGGTAAAAAGAATATCTATGCCTTTGAGGATGCTGAAGTTTTAGTACAGAAAGAAAAAGAAGTACAGATGGCTGTAAAAGATTTTGGAAACGGACGCAGCGTATATATCAGCGGACTGCCATACAGTTTTGAAAATGCAAGAGTTCTGTACCGCGCTGTTCTTTGGAGCGCAGGAAAAGAAAAAGAATTGCGTACCTGGTATTCTGAAAATGTAAATGTGGAAGTACACGCATATGTAAAAAATGGAAAATTCTGTGTTGTAAATAATACATATGAACCACAGGATACGGTAATCTATCGTGGAGATGGAAGCAGCTTTAGTCAGCATCTGGAAGCAAATGAGATTTTATGGTATGAATGTTAACAGAAAAGAAAAAATATACGGAAATGAGGTATCAGTATGGTAAAAGTGTTGGATGCAGAGGGACTTTGTATGGAAGAAGTATTGCAGGCCTATGACTGGAAGGGTGAAGTTGAGAAGGTATGCAGATATGGCGCCGGACACATCAACGATACTTTTGCTCTAACGGCTCGAAATACACAGGGAGATCTCATAGACTATATCTTACAGAGAATCAACAAATCGATCTTTAAAAAACCAGAGTATGTGATGGACAATATCATCGGTGTCACCAGCTTTTTAAAGAAAAAGATTATAGAAAGAGGCGGTGATCCAAATCGAGAGACCTTGACCGTATATCAGACAAAAGATGGACTGGGTTATTATAAAGACAGTCAAGGGGATTACTGGAGAGTATTTCTTTTCATTGAAGATGCGATCTGTCTTCAGAGCGTGGAGAATCCTCAGCAGTTTTTTGAAAGCGCGAGAAGTTTTGGAAACTTTATGAATTTGCTTGGAGAATATCCAGCAGAAGAACTGCATGAGACGATTCCTGACTTTCATAATACGCCAGTGAGATATGAAAATCTGATGAGAGCAGTAGAAAAAGACGAGATGGGCCGTGTAGCTTTGGTGGAGAAAGAATTGGAATTTATCCGTCAGAGAAAAGAGGACTGTTTTTATCTTGTACGCCTGCTTGAACAGGGAAAACTGCCGCTTAGAGTGACGCATAATGATACAAAACTGAACAATATTCTGCTGGATTCCAAAACACAGAAAGGAGTCTGCATTATTGATTTAGATACGATCATGCCTGGTCTTGCCGCATATGACTTTGGAGATTCCATTCGTTTTGGAGCAGCGACTGCTGCGGAAGATGAGCCGGATCTTTCAAAAGTTCATTTTAGTGCAGAGCTGTATGAAACATATATGGAAGGATATCTTCAGGGAGCGGGAGATGTTCTGACAAGCGAAGAGATTGCCAGTCTGCCATGGGGAGCAAGACTGATGACACTGGAATGTGGAATGCGGTTTTTAACAGATTATCTGGAAGGGGATCATTATTTTAAGATCAGCAGACCGGAACACAATTTAGATCGCACCAGAACACAGTTGAAACTGGTCTGGGAGATGGAGGAGTATTTTAAATAATCTGAAGCTGACAGCAGAAGAAAAGAGAATTACAAAAGCACAGCAAAAATTTTTGCTGTGCTTTTCCTGTATAAGAAAAAGACGATATGGTATCTATTCATAGGAAACCCCGCTTAATGGCAAGGAATCTGACTTTAGACGGGGAAATTCGTGTTTGACAATAGGAGAAGAATAGGATAAGATATCTAAAGAGTAAGATTAAAAATTTTAAGAGATAGAAAATGAGATAAAATCATGAAAAAGAAACCGTTTAATTACAAAGAATTCATAAAAGAAACGATTATTTTAACGGTAACAGTTGCGATCATTGCTTCGGGAGTATACTTTTTTTTAGTTCCAAGTCAAACGTCTGTCAGCAGTATTTCAGGTCTTGGAATTGTACTGTCTAATTTTATACCGCTTTCGCTGTCAGCAATCACAATGATTTTAAATGTAGTGCTTTTGATAATTGGATTTTTGACATGTGGAAAAGAGTTTGGACTAAAAACAGTATATACCAGTATTTTGCTGCCATTATTTTTGGCATTATTTGAAAAAATTTTTCCTAATTTTGGATCTATGACAAACAGCCCAGAACTAGATGTAATCTGCTATATTCTCGTTGTGAGCGTGGGATTAAGTATTTTATTCAACAGAAATGCTTCATCTGGGGGATTAGACATTGTGGCGAAGATTATGAATAAATATCTGCATATGGATCTTGGAAAAGCAATGTCACTTTCTGGAATGTGTGTCGCTCTTTCCTCAGCGCTGATTTACGACAAGAAAGCAGTCATTTTAAGTATCTTGGGAACGTATTTTAATGGGATTGTGCTGGATCATTTTATTTTTGGTCAAAATGTAAAACGAAGAGTCTGCATTATCACAAAAAAAGAAGAAAAGCTTAGAAGATTTATCCTTGAAAATCTTCACAGCGGCGCGACAATCTATGAGGCAATCGGGGCTTACAATATGGAAAAAAGAAATGAAATTATCACGATTGTGGATAAAAGCGAATATCAGAGATTGATGAATTATATCAATCAGGAAGACCCAGATGCCTTTATTACGGTATATACCGTATCTGATATGAGATACAAACCTAAAATATAAAGAATAAAATAATGAAAGCATGGTAAAAAGTGTAAATTCAGATGGGGATTTACACTTTTTTTCTCTTTTAGTAAGGGCATCAGCGCTTTATAAAATCAGTCATTTTAGATGATGGAAAGTTCACAAAAGAACAAAAAGAGAGAAAAAAAGAAACCGAATGCTCATAAAATGTGATATGATAAATAAGAAGAATGGCAAAACAGAAAAGAAACGAGGAAAGGAGCGATTTGTATGAAAAAGACCATTATTACAATCAGCCGAGAGTTTGGCAGTGGAGGAAGAACAATCGGGCGTAAGGTTGCGCAGGAATTAGGATTTGCATTTTATGATAAAGAGCTGATTGAGAAAGTAGCAGAAGAAAGCGGATTTGATAAACAGTATATAGAGGAACAAGGAGAATATGCGCCGGCGAAGAGCGCTTTTGCCTATGCTTTTATCGGAAGAGACCGAAATGGGATGTCTGTCAGCGATTATATCTGGCAGGCGCAGAGAAAAATCATTTTAAATTTGGCAGAAAAAGGAAATTGCGTGATTGTGGGACGATGCGCGGATTATATTTTACAGGACAGAGAAGATTGCCTGAATGTATTTATCCATGCCAGTATGGAAAAAAGAGCGGAAAGAATCGTAAAATTATACGGTGAGACGGATAAATCTCCAAAGAAACGATTGGAAGAAAAAGATAAGAAAAGAAAAGTAAATTATCGGTACTATACAGACCGTGAATGGGGCGTTTCACAAAACTATCATATCTGTCTTGACAGCGGAGAATTTGGAATTGAGAGATGTGCGAAAATCATTGCAGATCTGGCAAGAGAAGAATAAAGAAAAATGAAAAGAGAACATATTTTGAAAAATACATGGGTTGTGGCAGGTCTTGCCCTGATTTGCTGTATCTTGTGGGGCAGCGCATTTCCATGTATTAAGATAGGATATGAGATGTTTTCGATTGCATCTGATGCGGCGGGATCACAAATTTTATTTGCCGGATATCGCTTTGCACTTGCAGGAGTTCTGACCATACTGCTTGGGAGCGTGATACAGAGAAGAGTATTAGTTCCAAATAAAAAATCAATCGGAAAAGTTTTAAAGTTAGCTCTGGCTCAGACAGTCTTTCAATATCTATTTTTTTATATCGGACTGGCACACACAAGCGGAGTAAAAGGCGCAATCATTGTCGGAACAAACAGCCTTGCCGCTATTTTGATTGCAAGCTTGATTTTTCATCAGGAAAAATTGACACTGCCAAAAACAGTTGGATGTCTTGTAGGACTTGCCGGCGTGATCGCGGCAAATTTAAGCGGATCGGGAATAGACTTTGATCTTCGTTGGAATGGGGAAGGATTTGTTTTATTATCCGTTATTTCCTATGCGTGTTCTTCTGCGATGATCAAGAAGTATGCGCAGAATGAAAATCCAGTGATGCTCAGCGGATATCAGTTTTTGGCAGGTGGATGTATCATGATTGTGGCAGGGATATGGATGGGCGGAAAAGTAGAAGGATTTACCGTAGCTTCTGCTGGTATGCTTTTGTATTTAGCATTTTTGTCAGCAGTTGCTTATACGCTGTGGGGAATTTTGCTAAAATATAATCCTGTCTCAAAAGTAGCAATCTATGGATTTATGAATCCAGTGATTGGCGTACTGCTGTCTGCGCTTTTGCTTGGGGAAGGAGAACAGGCTTTCCATATAAAGAATATCGTGGCATTGCTTCTTGTAAGCGCCGGTATTGTGATTGTAAATGTATTTCCGCTAAAAAAGAAAAACAGGGAATAAAAATAACGCATTGATACTAGGAGAAAAACAATTATATGATAACAAATACGTTTGAGGATTACTTAAAAGAACAAAAGACATTGAGTTTTGAGCAGATGCAAAGTCTGCATAGAGAGATGATCGATGAAATCGGGGATGATCCAGACGCAAAGGAGCTGTATGATGAGTTGGTGGAAATAGCCACGAAGTATGCAGCGATGCGAGCAGATTGGCAACAGATGTCAAGGGAAGAAAAAATGGACAGAGATTCATTGAGAACATCACGCCATGATTCTATGATAATACATTTTAATATGATTGCCCGCTATTTAAAAATGCAAGGCAAAAAGGCGCAGTGGAGAGATCAACTGGGATACGAAGAAGAGGATAAATATTGTCGAAAGACAATCGGAGATTTTGGATGCTATATTGTATTTGTCAATAGCATCTGTTCAAGATAACATAGAATCAAAGACGAAATACGGATAAGAGATCCTTTTGATAATTACCCGTCATCGAAAGATCGTGGGTTTCGGTCATGACAAACGAAAGGATCATACATAAAAAATCAGAAGAAAATCTAGGGCGATACGATTTTCTTCTGATTTTTTGTTTGGCTAAAAATAAAAGCAGTTTCTAAAAAAATAGGAAATCAAAGAAAACGACTGTAAGTGTGGAAACAGTCAAGACATACTTTCTTTCCATCTTCCAGACGCATCATGGATTCCATCGTTGTTTCTCCGCAAATTTCACATGGATAAGAGTGGAATAATTTTGCTCTTTCTGGAAGTGTGATGGTAGTTTCTTTTACATCAAACAATTCAGATGGATCTTTTGACTGAAGATAGGCAAAGCCTTCTTCTTTGCTCATCTGTGGTCTGTCTTTTAAGACAAGGCGTACCGATTTTCCAGTTTTTCTGTTGTAGAAAGAAAAGGCTTGTTTTCCGCATAGATGAAAAAGTAAATTCCCTTTTCCAACGCTGCATCCTAAGATCGCCTGAATGGCATCAACGCCACAGGCATCGTTTTCTGTGATGCAGACGACATCTTCATCATCAGAATAGTCTAAATCTAATAATTTTGCGGCATATAAAGAAGCCTTGTATCCGATTGTAAGTCCTCCACAGGAATGACCGTGAAAGGCAACTGCTTTGTCCCATAATATTTTTTCGTTCATACTTCCTCCTGAAATAAATTGATTAATTGATGATCTTGTATTCTTTTTGTTGTTCCATTTTCTACGAGATAAATCCGATCTGCTATTTTTCTGGCGCTTTCCAGATCATGCGTGATAAATAACATGGCGCAGCCTTCTTTATTTTGTATCGTTTTTAATAATCGCAAGACGTTGGCTTTGCTGGATGCGTCAAGCATAGAAGTAGGCTCGTCTGCGATCAGCAGTTTTGGTTTCATGGTAAGGGCTCTGGCTAAATTGACCCTCTGTTTTTGACCTCCGGAAAGTTCTTCTGTTTTTTTCTTTAAGAAAGAAGAATCGGTCGGCAGTCCAACTTCATATAATAGATTTTTTATGGTCTCATGGATCGTTTCTTTATTTTTTTCTCCGGATAACTTTAATGGTTCACCGATGACCTGAGAGACGGTTAAACGTGGATTTAAGGCGCTTGTGCTGTCCTGAAAGACCATCTGAATACCGCCTTTTTCACGATGAAGCTTTTTATAATCAGCAGGGATGCCTTCAAATAAAATTTCTCCCTGATCTGATTTTAAAAATCCAGCAAGAATACTGCAAAGTGTTGTCTTTCCAACGCCAGATTTTCCGACTACAGCGACAAGTTCGCCGGAATATACTTTTAATGCCGCATCAGAAAGGACTTCCTGAGCGCCATAATTTTTTTTCAGCCCCTGAGCAGATAAGGTTTTGACAATGCCTCCCCTGTGACAAGCTACAAAACGAGAAGGAGGTCCTTCTTTGAGAAGGGGACGGCGGTGGGCGCATACATCAATGCGCTGTGTACAGCGATTGAAAAATACACAGTGATGATCGGGATCACATTTGGCATGATCGGCAGGACGGATTCCCCACATATCGCGGTAAGGAAACAGCTCAGGAAAAGAGTGGATTAAACCTCTTGTGTAAGGGTGATGAGCCGCATGGAGAAGCTGGTCGGTCGAAGCAGTCTCGACTACTTCGCCTTGATATAAAATCATGATTTTTTCTGATAATTCTTTTGCTACCATGATATCATGTGTAATCAAAACAAAAGAAGCAAAAGTTTGCTGCCGGATTTTTTTGATTAATTTTATGATTTCCTGTTTTGCACCGGCATCAAGAGAACTGGTCGGCTCATCGAGGATAATCAGTCGAGGTTCAAGAGCGATTGCCATTGCAATCATAAATTTTTGAATCATTCCGCCTGACAATTCTTTTGGATACCGATTTAAGGTGTCTGGAGAAAGATCTACTTGCCGCATGACAGATTCAGCCTTTTGGCGAATTTCTTTTCTGGAATATTTCCGACTTAGCACTTCAGCAAGTTGATCGTATATTTTCATGCTTGGATTAAGCCATTCAGAAGAACTTTGAAAACAGACGGAAAATTGTTCCATACGGATCTTTTTTAAATCAGCTTCTTTCATATCGCTGACAGGATAGCCACAGATTTCAATTTGACCTGACATCTTTGCAGACTGTGGCAAAAGGCGGGAGATGGCGCGGGCAAGCGTTGTCTTGCCGCTTCCAGATTCGCCTAAAATAGCAAGCGTCTCACCGGCATATAGCTGAAGCGTCACAGGAAATAATTGAAAATCAGGATATTGTACAGAGACTTCGCTCAATTTTAATATTTCTTCCAAATTTATGAATCCTCCCTTTTTTCATTTTCAAATGTTCTCGCAAGAAGCCGTGTCAGAAGAATCGTTGTCATTAAAACGATTACGGGCGGTAAAAGCCACCATTTCCAATATGGCGTAAAGTAAATTCCGGAAAATCCAGAAGCTTTATTGATCATTAATCCCCATGATTTCGCAAGTGGATCGGAAAGACCAAGGTAAGCTAGAGAGGCTTCCTGACGAATTGTCTTTCCAATGACTCCAAGTGCATTGACAATTAAAAGAGGAAGCAGTTCCAGAAGAATATGCGTTTTAATGATATAAAAAGGTTTTCCTCCATATGCGTCAGCCAGTAAAATATACTTCCGTGATTTAATGGACATCGTCTTTGCACGGATTTGTTTTGCAATCGGAGCCCACGAGAACAGGGAAATGATAAAAATGATATTCCATATGCTTTGCCCGAAAAATGCACCCAGAACAATCAAAACAGGAAGCTGTGGGATACACAGAAAAACATTGATAAAAAAGCTAATGATATGATCGGTGATTCCACCTTTATATCCGGCAAGCGTGCCTAAAATCCCTCCGGCGATAAAAGAAAGAACTGCCGAGAGGATGCCCATAAACATACTAGAAAAATAGCCTCTGGAAATCTGAGCAAAAATATCAATTCCTAGATGATCCGTTCCAAGTATGTGATGAACAGAAGGAGCTTCCAAAGAAGCGCCAGAAGGCAGATAGGCGCTGTGAGGGTAAAGCAATTCTCCATAAGCAAAAAGCAACGTCATGCCAAGCAAAAGAGAGAGCAAGATTCGTGTGGATGTCTGACGAAAAATCATTTTCATTGCGCTTCCCTCCTGTCTGAACTGGCGTTGAGTAGATCTGCCAAAAACATACTGACAAGGACAATCACAGCGGAGAGTAAGAAAATTCCTTGTATCATAGGATAATCTCTGTAACGTACGGCCTCTCTCATCACTGTGCCGATTCCAGGATAAGCAAATACATTTTCAACAAGAAGCGTTCCGCCAATCACCGTACCGATGCTTAAAAAAAGACGGGCAACGATTGGGGTAACCGTATTGCGTAAAATATAAAAAATTCGGATACGCCATTCACTCAGTCCCTTTGATTTTCCAGCCAGCATATATGGTTTTCCTAAAACAGAAAGAAAACTTGCCCGTGAGGTGAAATAAAATCCTGGGATCGTCACAAGAGACAGAGAAGATACAGGCAAAAGCGCGTGGACAAAAAGATCTTTTATATACTCATAGAACGTATCGAATTTTGCAAAAGCCGTGATTCCGCCTGACAGGGGAATCCAATCTGTTCTGGCTGCAATGAGAAAGAGAAAAAGCAGACCGATTAAAAATGGCGGGATTTCAGAAAGCGCGGAAAAAAAGCCATATAAGAGATGGTCTGCTTTTTTGCTGCGCACACTGATCAAGGCGAGTGTGACACCGAAAAATAGGCTGATGGATAACGTTACAGCCATAATGCTAAGTGTCCATGGAAGTCTGGAACGGATGACAGAGGAGACTGGCATCTTATAATGAATACTCATTCCAAAATCGCCATGGAGATTACTTTTTACGGTTTGAAAAAGCTGTTCAGACAGGGATTTGTCCATGCCATAATACTCCCGCATTTTTTGAATTTGTGCTTCGCTGTATTCCGTGTTCATATCTTCACCTGACACAGAGGAAGAATAACGGAAAGGATCCCCCGGCATCAGTCGGGGGATGAAAAAATTAAAAAGGTAAATAAGAAAAAATGCGCCCAGAAACATAAAAAATTTTCGTTTCATTTTTAACTCCTAAATCATCTTGACATAAAGGAGAGACGATTTTGTTCTGCCTGCTGATAAGCGTACGTCTTCATCCATCCATCATAATAGTCTTTGCGATACATGGAGTAAGAAGACTGGTTTGCAATCACAATCAGAGGAATTTCATCACTGACGAGTTTTTGAATATCTTTAAACATCTGAAGGCGTGCCTGAAAATCTGTCTCATCTGCCTGATCTTCGCAAAGCTTTGTAATTTCTTCATTTGAGTATCCAATCGGTCCCATGGAATGAGGATTTCCACCTTTATTTTTGGAAATATCAGAGAAGACCGTTCTCATATAGTTTGGTGGGTTATTGCCCCATCCGCCATTTCCGACAAGTGCAAATTCATAATTGCCGGAATTGATCATTTCGTCTCTTGTGGAGGATTCATAGGAAATGACTTCAACTTCGATGCCGGCTGCTTCCAGATCAATTTTGATCAGTTCAGCGATGCTGACATCGTTTCCACTGTCAGCCGCCAGAAGCGTAACTTTGATTCCTTTTCCATCAAAAGCTGTCTTTGCAGATTCTGGATCATATTCGTACACAGTACATTCGTCATTATAGTATAATCCGCCTTCAGGAACGTATCCGGCGCTTCCTACGCTTCCAGCGCCACGAAATACGCTGTCTACGATATTTTGTCTGTTCAGCGCATGATACAAAGCAGCGCGCAGTTCTTTATCAAGAAAATCAGGACATTTTTCAAAATTAATCAGCATTTTGTAACCCATATCATTTGCTTTCTCGACAAAACCGATGGATTCATCATTTTTATAGCGATCCATGAGATCGACTGGCATAGAAGTAATATCGATCTCGCCATTTTCAAATGCAAGCAGGGAATCACTGACAGGCACAAAGAGGATACGCTGCGCAGCCGGTTTCATAGGAACGAAATCATCGAAAGCAGTAAATTCATAGCTTCCTGATGCGGCATCATAAGCAGTACACATATAAGCGCCGCTTCCAGTTAAATATCCGTCTCCTGTATAAGTATATGGATCTTCTACCGTTTCCCAGATATGCTTTGGAAGAATTTTAAAAGATCCAAGGCTAGATAAGGTATCGGCGCTTACTTCCTCGGCAGTGATAGCGATTGTCTGGTCGTCAATAATCTCATAATCTTGTACGAGATAATCTTCTCCTGTTCCGAGTGAATTGGATACAGGCGGAAATTCTTTGTAATAATCAAGAGAAAAGGCGACATCTTCTGTAGTCAGATCATCGCCGTCATGGAAAGTCAGATCATCATACAGCGTAAAGGTGAAAACATTTTCCTCTACTGTCCAATCTTTTGCAAGCCAGCCGATATCACCATTTTCATCTTTTTCCAGAAGACTGCCATATACAAGAGCAGCTTTTGCCTGTCCAGGACCTCTGGACTGATGCAGAAAAGGATTCGGCGTTCCCCAGTCCGTTCCGCCTTCTAATTTTAATGTCTCTACTTCATAAGATGATTCTTCAGCGGCAAGCGAAGAGAAAGGGGAAAGTGAAAAGAAAGCTGCCGCTGAAACGATCAAACAAAAATTCGTTTTTTTCATATCGAAAATTCTCCTTTTTGTTTGATTATATAATACAGGATTATTTTTACAAGCCCCGTCGGGGGATGTAAATTTTACTTTGATACGGTGACAGAGAAATTTTCCAGAAGTCCTTCACTGTAATGAAGTTCTCCATCTTCTGTGACAAAAAGAGCGTAGATTCCGGAAAGACTGTCGATCAGTTCCATTCCTTTTTCAAGTCCAAGGGCAAAACAAGATGTGCTAAGTCCATCCCCATCTACAGAATCATCTGAAAAAATAGTGACGGAAGTAAGACGATTCTCATACGGATATCCTGTTTTTGGGCTTAAAATATGATGATAAAATTTACCATTTTCTTCAAAATTACGCTCATATGTTCCAGACGAAACGACAGATTGGTCAGAAAGACTGACTGAGGCAAGCGTTTCATTGCGCAGAGCAAACGGTTTTTGAATACCGATTGTAAACGGTGTTTTGTCTGGCTTTTCGCCGATACATAAAATATTTCCGCCCAAATTGATGATGGCGCTTTCTACCCCTTGTGAGAGAAGATATGATTTCAAACCGTCTGCGATATAACCTTTGGCAATTCCTCCCAGATCGATTTCCATTCCTTCTTTTAAAAATCGAATACGATTTTCCTGAAGATCGACATCTTCCCATCCTACATACGAAAGAGCTTCCTGAATCTGTGAATCTTGTGGCACATGAGGATTTTCGGAAGAAAAATCCCACAGAGAAGAGACAGGAGCGATTGTGATATCAAAAGCGCCGTCAGAGAGGCGAGAATATTCTAATCCTTTTTGAATCAGATCTGCTGTCTGATCAGATAAAATATAAAAATCTCCTTCTTTTTCAAGCAGTCCGTGATTCAATTTATAAAGTTCACTTGTCTCTTTTGTGCGGCTGAATAAATTTTCATATTCGCGGCATAACTCCATACATCCGTCAAGTAAGGAAGTATCAGAAGAATCGTAGATGGTGACCGTGATTACTGTATCAAAATGAAACTCTGTGGCATGAATAGGAGTCGCAGAAGAAGTTTTTTGTCTGGCAGACTGCATCAGAAAAAATGCGGCGACCGTCGCAGCACAGAGCAAAAGGATACCAAGTAAACGGTGATTTCGAGTTTTGCTCATAAATAAAATCCTTTCTTTTATAATATTTCAGTCAAAAAGCCCATGACCTTTAGATGATGGGCAGTTCATACTAGAATAAACAAAAAACAAAAACATGTCAATGGTGTTTGATTGCACGGAAAGGGAATGTGTGTTAAAATTATAAAAAAAATGGAGAAAACAAAAATGAACAAAGAACCAATGGATTTTAGCTTAGAAGAATTATTAGTCCTGGCAGAAGGAGGACAGAGAAACGTCGAGTATGCAGTGGGATTTTATTATGAAAATGGAGTAAAAACACCGGTAGATTTTGAGAAAGCTGCACAGTGGTATAAAAAAGCAGCAGATCAGGGTCATGAGGAGGCGCAGCTTCATCTGGGACTTTTGTACGCGCAGGGAAAAGGTGTGGAGAAAGATTATCAAAAAGCAGTCAGCTGGCTGAGACGAGCAGCAAATCAAGGCAATGCAAATGCACAGTACAATATGGGACGATGCTATGAAGAAGGACTGGGAGTCAATAAAGATGAATCAAAAGCGTTTTCTTGGTTTTTAAAAGCGTCAAAACAAAAAGAATATCGCGCAATTTGTTGTGTGGGGCTTTACTATATGTCTGGAATCTGTGTGGAAAGAGATGAAAAAAAGGCATTTTCTTATTTTGAGCAGGCGGCAAATGCAGAGATCCCTATAGCACAGTATAATATAGCGGTGATGTATCAGTATGGTTCTGGAGTCGAACAAGATAAAGCAAAGAGCAGAATGTGGATGGCAAAAGCGGCGCAGCATGGATTCCCTCTTGCTGTGGAAATGATGAAACATGATATCGAGGAACAGCCAGAAGCCTGAAAAAGCAGTAAGATAAAATAAACAGTAAGATAAAATAAATGGAAAGAAAACGATTTAACAGTAAAATAGAATAGGAAAAATAATCCAACAGTAAAATAGAAATAAAATAAGAAAAAATGGTTCAGCGGGAGAAAAAATGCTCCCGCTGAAACTGTTGAAAAAAGATAAAATTTAAAGAAGTTTTTTCTGTTCGGATGGTGTTTTCAATTCACGGATGACAGAAAGATTTAACGGGATAGACAGCGCAAAAGCGGCAAGATCAGCGACAGGCTGCGCAAGCTGAATACCAGTCAGATTCAGCAAAATCGGCAATAAAAAGATGGCAGGGAAGAAGAAAATTCCCTGACGCGCCGAGGCAAGAATACTTGCCGGAACTGTCTTTCCGATTGTCTGAAATAACATATTGTTTAGTGTAATCCATCCAAGGAGAGGAAAGGTAAAGCATTGCATCCGAAGAGCCGTCGCTCCGATTCGGATGACATCGGCATCTCCTTTTCTAAAAATTTCAATCAGCTGTGGCGACAAGAAAAGTCCTATGACAGCAACAATCAAAGAAAAGACAGAAGACACTTTGACGCAGAACCAGAATGCTTTTTGGACGCGGTCGTACTGTCTAGCGCCGTAATTAAATCCACATACTGGCTGAAATCCCTGACCGAATCCAATAAGAGCAGAGGAAGCAAAAAAGGTAATACGCATCACAATCGACATGGCGGCGATTGCAGCATCTCCATACGGTTTTGCGGCAAGATTTAACGCAATCGTTGCGACACTTCCCAATCCCTGACGGAATAGAGAAGGAAGACCTCCTTTTGTAATCTCAGAAAAGCATTCTGGAATAAATTTGATATTTTTCAGGCGAATTGGGATACAGCCAGCAAAATGACTGCCAAGCAAAAGTAAAATAAAACTGATGAACTGACTGATGATTGTGGCGAGAGCAGCGCCAGAGATTCCCATATCAAATACGAAAATGAAAAGAGGATCTAAGACCATATTCAGCACAGCGCCACTTGTAATTCCAATCATTGCATAAAAAGCGCTGCCTTGAAAACGAAGCTGGTTATTTAAAACAAGCTGTGCAGTCATGTAGGGAGCGCCAATCAAAATGATACCGAGATAATCCTCCGTGTAAGGGAGAATGGTATCCGTTGAGCCAAGCGCCAAAGCGAGCGGTTTTAAAAACAAAAGACCGAAAATCGTGATGAGAAGTCCACAAAAAATGGCAGAAAAAAATCCAGCAGATGCGAGATGTTCAGCGGATTCCTGTTCTTTTGCACCAAGCTTTCGGGACATGGCATTGCCGGAACCATGGCCGAAAAAGAAACCGAGCGCCTGAATGATCGACATGAGAGGAAAGACAACACCGACGGCAGCCGTTGCGCTTGTTCCGATTTTTCCGACAAAAAAAGTATCAGCCATGTTGTAGAATGATGTAATCAACATACTGATGATGGTAGGAACAGCCAACTTTCCAATCAGGCCAGGCAAAGGGGCTTCTAGCATCCTTTGAAATTTTTCATCTTGGGATAAAACTTTTTTCACAAATATAGCACATCCTTTCTTTTAAAACATTTTTTCTCTGATTTTGCTTTAGGTTGTACAGAGAGCATATGATTTTAAAATTTAATTTTCAGAAATCCCATTGCTTTTTGATAAGGGAGTTCACATATAATAAATATATCACGGATAGGACAGAAGAAAAAGAAAAAAGACATCCATTTTGTAAAACCATAATCAAAAAAACCATTCTCTTTAGAGGATGGGGCGTTCACCAGAACAGAAAATAATATTGAAAAAAAGAAAAGGGGTAGAAAAATGAGAGAACATTTAACAGAAAAAGACGTAAAAAAGATAGAAGAGGAAATTGAATACAGAAAACTGGTGGTGAGAAAGGAAGCGATTGAGGCTGTAAAAGAAGCGAGAGCGCAGGGAGATCTGAGTGAAAATTTTGAGTATTATGCAGCGAAGAAAGATAAAAATAAAAATGAAAGCCGTATCCGATATCTGGAACGAATGATAAAAAATGCAGAGATTGTCTCAGAAGAATCGAAAGAAGATGAAGTGGGATTAAATGATACCGTAAAAATTTATGTGGAAGAAGACGATGTAGAAGAGACTTACCGTTTGGTCACCTCAATTCGAGGAAATTCGCTGAAAGGATATATCAGCATTGAATCCCCTCTTGGAAGCGCTTTAAGAGGTCATCATGTCGGAGACAAAGTGACGATAAAGGTCAATGATCATTACAGCTATGAAGTAGAAATCCGTTCCATCGAAAAAACAGGAGATGACGGAACGGATCAGATCAGAAGCTTTTAAAGGAGGGATCGGATACGTCTCTCCAGATTTTGGCAAGGCAGAGACATCCGGGGAGAAACTTATCGGATGGCATCGTCGAACAGGAGAGAAGCAGATCAATAAAGCCTGATTCTTCTTTAAGGAGTTCTACAAGAACTCCTCTTTTTTTACAACAGGATAAGAATTGTTCTTTTGGAATACTGCATGGAAGACGAAGAGCAAGGCTGATTCCGCCAGAACCGATGCGAATGGAGGCATCTTTTCCAAAAGCATGGCGGACAGCCAAAAGTAATTCTTTTAATTTGGCCGCATACAATCGTTTTAGTTTTCTGGACTGGGCAGCAAGATGACCGTCACGGATAAATTGACATAGAGCAATCTGTTCTGCCTTAGAAGCGGTCTGATTATAATGATTCGATCTTAAATGATACTTTTTGGAAAGCTCTGGGGGAAGTACCATAAAACTGATTCGGATAGAAGGCAGAAGAAGACGCGAAAAAGATCCAATATAGACGACACCGTGTCCGCCAGAGAGACTTTGAAGAGAAGGAGTGGGTCTTTGAAGGTAGACAAATTCATTTTCAAAGTCATCTTCCAGAATGATACTGCCGTGATCAGCGGCATAGCGGACTAATTCAAGTCGTCTGGAGACAGGCATGATATCACCCCATTTTGTCATATGTGCCGGTGAGACATAAATAATATCGCAGTCTTTATTGCGATAATGGACATCAAAACCGTAATCTTCAAAGACAGAGATTCCCTGAACAAAAGAAGCATTTGGGAATGAGACGCTTTTTCTCTCTTTTAAAAGGGGACATAAGATGTTTAAGAGGCTTTGCGTTCCAGCTCCAACTACAATATCATCAGGACTGCAGATAATATTTCGATGGGTCTGTACATAAGAGGCAAGCGTCTCACGGAAATCTTTTTCACCTTGTGGTTCGCCATAGCTTAAAAGACGTTCATCCTGACGCAGAGCGCTTTTGATGTAACGACGCCAGATGTCAAAACGAAAACTTTCACGATCAACGCCAGAGGAGGCGAAGTTATAGCGAATTGGAAAAGAGGAGCTTTGTTTGTTTTCGTGGGGAGAAGGATGGTGAGCGCAAAGTCCCGTAACGTAATAACCACTTTGCGGGCGGGCGATGATATATCCGTCAGCGGCAAGCTGTAAATATGCGGATTCTACAGTGGTGCGGCTGATTTCTAATTCCTTGGCGCAACGGCGAAGAGAAGGCATTTTTGTGTCGGGAGCTAATCGTCCCGATAAAATCAGCTCTTTATAGTATTGATAAACCTGAATATATAAATGCCCTGATGTCTGTTGTAATTCAAGCTGCATAAAATACTCCTTTCTGGTTTCTGTGAGAAAATAAAAAAATAGGTTTTCTAATCGTTTCTTTTTTCTAATTGTTTCTCTTATTGTAGAGAAAAAAAAGAAAAAAAGCAACAAGGTATCATTTTTTGAGAAAATCGAGAAATTTTGAGAATATACGTTGCTATTCCTAAGATGACATGGTACAATCAATCATATAATTGTCGGTTCAGAGAAGATGGACTGGATACAAAATGGTAGAGGAGCAGGATTCATCAGTAAGATGGCATATGACGGCAGGGCAGCTATGACATCTGAAAGGGGAGACTGCCGAAGGATATCAAAAGCCCGATTTGATATTCTGGGGCGATGCAGAAGATGCAGCGCACTGTCACAGATGTGGAGCGCTATCATTGGTTAGGAAGAATACGCAAAAAGATGAGACAGCACTTAGCCATGAACGTTCTCCGGAAGGAGTATCCGTTCATGGTATTTTTTTGCTGAAAACCGATGAGGAAAGAAGGAAAGAGAGGTAACTTTATGCGTACAGAAACAAAACGCAGGCTGCTCTCATCTGCAATTTTGACGATCTTGCTTGTAGTAGGATTTTCCATGATTGTTTTTGCAGGAGGGGATGAGGCAGAGGCAGCCAAACCAGAGATGTATGCGACATTCTGGGCATTGATTCCTCCAGTTGTTGCAATCGGACTTGCGCTGATCACAAAAGAAGTGTACAGTTCCTTATTTGTCGGAATTTTAGTAGGCGCGCTGTTTTATTCTAATTTTTCATTTGAGGGAACGGTACTTCATATTTTTCAGGGAGGATTTATAGCACAGCTTTCTGATGAATATAATGTGGGAATTTTAATTTTTCTTGTGATTTTAGGTATCATGGTCTGCTTGATGAACCAAGCAGGAGGATCAGCAGCATTTGGACGATGGGCGGCAAAACATATTAAGACGCGTGTGGGCGCGCAGCTTGCTACCATTGCACTTGGAGTATTGATTTTTATTGATGATTATTTTAACTGTTTAACTGTTGGAAGCGTAATGCGTCCTGTGACAGACAAACATAAGATATCGCGTGCAAAATTGGCATATCTGATTGATTCTACGGCAGCGCCAATCTGCATCATCGCGCCGATTTCTTCTTGGGCGGCAGCGGTGACAGGATTTGTAGATGGAGAAGATGGATTTTCTTTATTTATTCGTGCAATTCCATACAATTTCTATGCACTGCTTACAATTTTAATGATGATTGTGATTACTGTGATGAAAGTGGATTACGGCCCGATGGCTCTCCATGAGAGAAATGCCAGAAAGGGAGATCTGTTTACAACATCAAACCGCCCTTATGCAGATGCAGAAAAAAATGAAAATGTCATCGCTTCCAAAGGAAAAGTACTTGATCTTTTGATTCCAATTATTTCTTTGATTATCTGCTGTGTGATTGGTATGCTGTATACAGGTGGATTTTTCAGTGGTGTAGACTTTGTAACAGCCTTTTCCAATAGTGATGCGTCATTAGGACTTTGTATGGGAAGCTTTTTTGGACTGATTATCACGGTGATTTTATATGTGGCACGTCGCGTCCTGTCCTTTAATGAATGTATGGGCTGTATACCACAAGGATTTAAAGCCATGGTTCCAGCGATCTTGATTTTGACATTTGCTTGGACTTTGAAAGGAATGACAGACAGCCTTGGAGCAGCAGAATTTGTTGCAGAATTAGTGGATAAGGGTGCAAAAGGAATGATGAATCTGCTTCCAGCAGTGATCTTCTTAGTGGGATGCGCTCTTGCATTTGCGACAGGAACATCATGGGGAACGTTTGGTATCTTGATTCCGATTGTAGTGGAAGCATTTCAAAATACAAACCCAACTTTGATGACAATTTCGATTTCTGCATGTATGGCAGGAGCAGTTTGCGGAGATCATTGCTCACCGATTTCAGATACAACGATCATGGCCTCAGCAGGCGCGCAGAGTGAGCATGTCAACCATGTCTCGACACAGCTTCCATATGCGATTTCCATTGCCGTAATTTCCTGTATTACTTATATCATTGCAGGATTTACACAGTCTGTCTGGATTTCACTTCCAGCAGGAATGGTGATGACCGTTGGATTTTTAACTTTTATGAAGATGAGAATGCCAAAAGAAAATAAGGCGTAGTAAACAAAAGAAAGAAATAGCGAAGCAAATAAAATAAGACTGCTGTACGGTGATAACAGATGTTTCTTTACATCATAAGCATTACCGTGCGGTAGTCTTATTTTTGAAAAAAAAGTTTAAAAAATATTAAAAAAAATTCAAAAAGATTTTCTTCTATTTTGAGTATACTATATTATAATAAAATTCATCTAAGATAAAATAGATTTTTTGATATAGGGCAGATCGCACTGCACCTTGCAAAAAGAAAGAACAGACAGGGAAGTATACGGGTTTGATAAAAAATAGGAGGGAACTTTTATGGAAAAGAAAATGAAACGAACAAGAAGGGGAGCAATCGTATTTGCAGTATGTCTTACAGCGGGAATCGCTTTTTGTGTGAGCGCGGAATCTTTGCAGGAAAAAGACAGCAGTGTATCGCGGGACAAAGCAGTGGAAATTGCATTAAACCATGCTGGATTGAGAAAAGAAGAGATTTCAAAACTTCAGACGGAACGAGATCAGGAAGAAGGCAGAGATCTGTACGAAATTGCATTTCAGACAGAGAAACGAAAATATGAATATGATATCTGTATGCAGGATGGAACGATTTCAAAGATGCAGTTTGAAACAAAAAAAGAATATATTCATCACGATAAAAATGGAGAAAAATTGACAGAAAAAGAGGCAGAAAAGATAGCGCTTGAAATGATAGAGGGCGCAAACGAGAAAGATATCCGAATGGAGAAAGAAGAGGAAGATGGCATTACTATATATGACGGAAAAATTATCTATGAAGATATCAAATATGAATTTGAGATGGATGCAGTATCAGGTGAAATTCTGAATTGGGAACAGGAATCCGTACTTGATTGATAAAATAAGAGGATCAATTTGTGCAGAGGTTTTATGCCGAAAAGGGAGGGCATAAAACCTCTGAATTGTTTTACAAATGAAAAAATTAGAAAGAAAGCTCTTTCAGCTTTTCTTCTGTTGCCAGAAAAATGCTGACAGGGATAACGCCCTCATCAAGCTGTGAAACTTCCAACTGACAGATTGCAGCAATTTTGCTTGCTCCATTGCGGATTTGAATATGATCAGAAATAAATGAAATCGTATCTTCAGAGGACTCCATCTGGCTGTCAGGGTCTATACGCAGTACGGCTGAGAATGGTGAAATGCCATGAATCATATTTCTGCGATGAATAGCCGCTTTTTCTAAGGTTTCTTCGGAAAAAGGATAGTCAGAAAATAACTGCGATAATTGTGCTAAAGAGACATAGCCTTTAAAATAATAGTCATTTTCCTGTACAGGTTGGTAAAGTTCTAATTTCATAAATATTCCTCCTTTTGTTTTTTATAGGATCAGTTCTGAATCAGAAAATAAATGATCCACTATTTTTTCATAGACAGAAAGCTTTTCTGCTTTCTTGATCTGTTTTGCTGTTTTTTCAGGTGATAAGAACAGGTGAATCAGATAGAACCATAATTCTTTCATCTTAAAAAGTACATTTCGATCACCGGACATTACTTTTTGGTATCCTTCATAAATTTCATCGTGGAATGCTCGAAGCGTATCTTTTGTCAGCGTCATCCCAGACTGAATCTGAGAAGCCATCGCTGGATTGACGAGAAAGCCTCTTCCAATCATTACACGGTCAATCGTCTGAAATTCCCGACAAAATTGTTCATAATGACGCGAGGTAAATAAATCTCCATTGTAGCAGAGTGGATTTTTGCTGAGACGACATGCCTCAGAAAAAATAGAGAGATTTGGCGTGTTTTTGTAATAATCCGTCTGCAATCTTGGATGAATAATCAATTCACTGATAGGAAAACGATTATAAATTTCAATTAAGTCGTAAAATTCTTCCGGATTTTCTATGCCGATTCTTGTCTTTATGGATATTTTCATAGTCAGTGCAGAAAAAATTTCTTCTAAAAATTTCTGCAGCAAGACAGGTTCTTTTAAAAACCCAGAACCGCGCATTTTTGAAACCACTGTTTTGGAGGGACATCCCAGATTCAAATTGACTTCTTTATATCCCATCTGTTCCAATTTTTTTGCTGTGATGATAAAAAGATCTGCTCGGTTTGTAAGGATTTGAGGGACGAGAGGAATCTGTTCATTATGTTGTGGTATCACATCTTGAATTTCTCTGGAGTGAAAACATTCATTTTGATTTGGCTGTATAAAGGGTGAAAAATATTTATCAATTCCAGAAAAATAATGATGGTGTGCATTGCGGTAGATGTATCCGGTGATTCCTTCCATCGGTGCAAAATAAAAATTCAAAATAAAAAATCTCCTTTATTGATATTCCCCATACTTAAAGGTAGGGAGTTCTAGTTCTTATTGCCTGCGAAGTATATAGGGTAATCTGAAAAAAATTATGAGTTTAGGCTATTGCCTTTAAAGATCCATCTATATTGGCATAAAAAGGTTAGCGCTTGATTTTTTAATAGTAAATATACAAAGTGATTATATCATATAGTTTACTGATTTAACAGTATTTCAGTGAAGAGATATAGAATGTATAAGACAAATGATATTTCTATGTCGATACTATGAACAAGACTATGGAATGATTGCCTGAAAGGTGGGAAAAGATGAGATTAAATAAATTGACTGACCGAATCTATTTTTTAGAACACAATCCTGAAGTGGATAGACCTATGTTAGTTTATATTAAAGGGGATAAATTATCTCTGGCGATTGATGCTGGATACTCCGCTTCTCATGTTCAAGATTTTTATGAAGCAATCGAGTTCGAGCATTTAAAGAAACCTGATTTTACTGTCCTTACACATTGGCATTATGACCACACTTTTGGTATGAATGCGATCAGTGGGATCAGCATTGCTCATGAAAAAACAAATGAGTTTCTCAAAGATCAGCAAGAACGGGCAGCGGATACCAATTATATTGAAAGTTTAAAAAAAGAAGATGTTCATTTTAGAAAAGAATATGACGGACAGGATAAATTAAATATTGTGCTGTCAGATTTAACCTTTTCAGATAGAATGACTTTGGATTTAGGGGGGATCGCTGCCCAAATATTTCACACGGTATCACCGCATTCAGAAGATACCACTTGTATTTACATACCAGAAGAAAAAACGCTGTTTTTGGGAGATGCAACAAGTGAAAATTTCTTCCAAGACGGATATATGGATAAGGATAAATTGCGTTCTTTGATGCAGATGATTCGATCTACAGACTGTGAATATTGCATACTCAGTCATTGTGAGCCATTGACGAAAGAAGGCTTGCTATGCTATTTGGAAAGTATAATCTGATTGGCCCTTTCCATAGTATGTAAAGTACAAAAAACAGACCATATTAAGAGTTTTTTGTTTTCGTTTCTCTCGTATAAAAATCATCATCAATACGCTGTTTCCAGTTATCGTTAAGAGGCATACTGCTGCGAAAGGAGCTGATTGCATCACTGAGTACCTCATAATTAAGTAGAGTACCTTCGCTGTCAGAATGATAATTTACAGCGCGGTCTTTGTTAATGCCAAAGGAATTTGCTGTCTCAATGGCATCAATATTAGCGCCAAGAAAGAGAAATTCCCAGTTGTATTTCTCTTTCTTACGTTGGATCAGTATTTTGACTTCTTCTCTGTCAAAATGATGACTTGCATTCTCCATGCCATCCGTTGTGATCACAAACATGGTATGTTCCGGCACATCTTCACTGCGGGCATATTTGTGAATGTTGCTGATGTGATGAATCGCTGCTCCAACAGCATCGAACAAAGCAGTACATCCTCTTACGGTATAATCTTTTTCTGTCATCAGGTCAATATCTTGAATATTTACCCGATCATGCAGAAGTTGAATCGTGCTGTCAAAAAGAAAAGTAGAGATAAGCACTTCTCCATCTTCCTTTTTTTGTTTTTGAATCATAGAATTAAAACCGCCAATCGTGTCAGATTCCAGTCCATTCATAGAACCGCTTCGATCAAGAATAAATATAATTTCTGTCAAATTTTTTCTCATCATTCATACCCCTTTCTATAAGATCGCTGTTTTTTATAGCCATATTATAATGAAAAAGGGATGTAATCTGGTCGCTTAAAAAGCGACATTTTTTATGCTCCCAGTAAATTTTGATCAAAAGCAAATAGAGCCTCATTGATCTCAAAAATGTTGTAGTTTTCATTTTCGATGAAATACTGAATGATAATATCAAATTTATTTGAGTGTGAAAGTGCAAAGCCGGCTTTCATAAGCAGTTCTTTTGTCTCATTCAGGGACAGTTCAAGAGCAATGGCGAAAGCAATTACCGTGGGCTTGGATGGCTGATATAAACGGTCTGAGCGGATTTTTGAGAAAAGTTTACGGTCAATATTTGCTTTTTTATATACCTGTGGATCTGTAAGACCAGATTCATTAATTTTTCGCAATAACATTTCTGAAAAGCTTTCATCTATTTGACAGAGCATATCATTCAATGACATTTTATTTTTGGATACCTTCGAAAAAGAAGATATAGGGAATGATTCATTTTCTGCCTCCCAAACAAAATGGCGGAAGTCTCTTTCTTGATCTTGGGAGGATTGGAACTGGCGCAGACGCTCATTGCTTTTAGGGCTATATTCCTCTACATAATTGTCGTCAATATAATTTACAATATCAGCAAACAAGTTTTCGCTAATTTTATATGCTTTTTTATCAAAGATGACAAGATAGACGGTCATTTCATTTTCAAACAAAAACTCACTGATGGTATCAATGGCAATCCGAAGAGCCTGATCTTTTGGGTAGCCATAAATGCCAGAAGAGATGAGCGGAAAAGCAACGGTTTCACACTTTTTTTCTTTTGCCAGAGAAAGAGAGGCACGATAACAGGAAATCAGTTTTTCACGCTCTCCATGGCTACCGCCATACCAGATTGGTCCAACCGTGTGGATCACATAGTTGCAGAGGAGTTTTCCAGCTCCTGTAATTTTGGCATCGCCTGTCTTGCAGCCTCCAAGTGTTCTGCATTCGGCTAACAGCTCTGGACCGGCAGCACGATGAATACAGCCGTCAACACCGCCTCCTCCAAGAAGTGAGGAATTTGCAGCATTGACGATTGCATCTACTTTCATTTTTGTGATATCGTTTCGGACGATTTGTAATGGCATAAATACACCTGCTTTCTATTTATTATTAAGGCTGAAAAGTATAATGGATGAGTCAAAAAAATTTGCTTTTATACTATTATATCTGATTTGGAAGGGAAAGGAAAATAGTATTATATTTTGTCACGGTGTTTATCAGGTATTAGAGCCCACTTTTTGATTTTGAAAGGAGCTTGAAATTGAGTGGTTTTTTGATAAAATAAAAAGAAAGAAAAACGAATGTATTTTACGAAAAATTTAGCGTTTTAACAGAAAATCAAGCAGAAGACTTCACATAAAAATTTTGATTCTATTGGGGATGAATGCCATAACTGTAAAAAAATTTTTTGACTGGCAGAGAGGATAATAACTTGTGGTATTTGAGGGAAGGGATGAAGTATAAAAATGAAGAAAATAAAGATTGCGATTTGTGACGATGAGGAAATATCAGTAAAGCATATAAAAAAAGCATTAGAGAAAAAATTTTTAGATTTTGGAATACAGATACAGGCAGATGAATTTTTGTCAGCATTAGAATTAAAAAATAAATTGAAAGAAGATATATATAGTATCTGTTTCTTAGATATTGATATGCCGGAGATGAATGGGATTGATTTGGCGGAAAAGATAAATGAAATATGTCCAAAAACATTGTTGGTTTTTGTCTCAGGAAAAGAAGAATATGTCTTTGAAAGCTTTCGTGTGCATCCATTTTCATTTATTCGAAAATTACATTTTGAGGAAGATCTGGAGCATACGATAAGAGATATCACAAAAATTTTAATAGAGAAGGACAAAGAGAAGGTATGTCAGATTGAGGATGAATCAGGTCATAAGTATACTTTTTTGATAGATTCTATCATGTATATAGAGACAGTAGAAAAATATGTAAGGATTAGAACAAACAAAGAAGAAAAATTAATACGAAATTCCATGAAAAATATTGAAAAATTTTTAGAACCGTATGGGTTCATCCGATGTCATAAATCTTACATCATCAATGGGAAAAAGATTTATGCTGTAAAATATGACAGAGTAATCCTGACAGACAAAACAGAACTTCCTATCAGAAGAGGGATAGCTTCTAAATTACAGGCAGAATTATGTAAATATTTAATTGAATAGAGAGAATTTATGATGAACGTAATTTTAGATATGCAGGCACTGCATCAATATTTCCCTGTTAAATTAATCAATATGGCAGGACATTTATTGGATGCTTTTTTATTTATGTATTTTATACATAAGTTTTTTGAAGTGAAAAAGACAAAATACAATAATTTTTGGATTGTCGGAGGAGTGATATTAACAGCAGTACTATGGGTAGGAGATAAGATTTTTAAAAACGATGTCCGAATTTGGATGTTCCTTTTATTTTCTATTCCGTTTTTCTATACTTTGATTTTTTGCAGAGAGAATTGGAAATTAAAATGCGTGATCTGTATGGTATTATATACTATTTTGATTGCATTAGAACATGTAGGAGTGGGAGTAACTTATCTCATGGCAGTCAATGGTATCATGAATCATACGATATTTTTGGCTGTCTATATTTTTAGAAGAATTATATTAAAAATATTTTTGTTTTTAGCAATTAAATTTTTACTCTCTTATACGATTCGAGAAAGTCATTATAAATTGCCAAAATACTGGTATATGGTAGGAATCATATGTGTAATAGAATGTGTGATTTTGTATATATTGCGTGGTCATAAAGATGAAAATGAAAAAACCTTAATTTTTCATCTATTGATCGATGCGATCTGTTGCATCTTGCCTATTTTACTGTATTATATTGTAAATCTTATGGAAAATAATCTGAAAAGGATTCAAATTGAAACGATCCAGAAAAACTTTATAGAGAATCAGGAGCAATATATCGAGCAGATTTTAAAGATGCAAAATTCTTTAAAACAGTTTCGGCATGATTATAAGTCTCATTTATTTTGTATTGATAGTTTGATACAGGAAGAGAACTATGAAGAATTGCATCGTTATCTTGAAAATTTACATGAGATAGTCTTATCTCAGGAAAGCCTTATACCATACTGTAAGGATAATCGTTTAAATATTATACTGAATCAAAAGCGAGAGGCAGCCTGCAAGAAAAATATCCATTTTTTGATCCGTGCAAAAGAAATAGAATTAAATCATATCTCCTTTTATGATTTTAATATATTGTTATCCAATCTTTGCGACAATGCGATTGAGGCAGCACAAGATACGGAGGAAAAAAGGATAGAATTATCCATCAAAAAAAATAGAGCCTATCTTGAGATTGTGATTAAAAATAGTACAAATGGTAATTTACTGAGAGATAATCCTTCCTTTTTAACGAGTAAAAAAGAAAAAGAATTTCATGGATTTGGAATGCAGATTATACAAAATGTAGTCGAGCGATATCGGGGCAGTTTAAAAATAGATGGAGATGATGGATGGATTGAAATGAGCATATTGTTGTTAAATGAAGAAAAATAGAATAAAAAATTGTGAAATTTGCAGTTAAAGACAAAAAACTACAGTTAAAGACAATCACATTGACCGTCAAAATACACAATGTTACAATGAACTTACCTTAAAATTCTAAAAAAAATTTGCGCAAAGTTCTCTTAGAATAAAAAAAGAAAAGGGGGAACATGGTAATGAAAAAACGTATGTGTATTCTTATGGCAATGAGTGTGCTTGCCTCTAATATGACATTTGCTGTAAATGCAGAAGAGACCCAAAAAGATATTTATATGGTAGAGTATAATGAGACAGATGAATTTTATAAAGTAACAAACCCAAACAATGGTAAATCATTAAGTTATACGTCAGCACAACTGCTGGAAGTTGAAGAAGACGATGGTGTCTATGCGTTTAAGGATCTCGATAAAGATGGAGAATTAGATATTTATGAGGATTGGCGTGTAGACAGCAAAGAACGAGCAAAAGATTTAGCTTCTAAATTATCGCTTGAGCAGGCAGCGGGTTTACTGCTTCATAGTCTTCATACTTCTCCGGCAGATGACGAGGGTAATTATACGCCATATCAATATAAACTGGTGACAGAAAATAATGTTTGTACAATGCTCTACAGTGGAAAAAATGAATCTGATGTGACAACAAGATGGGTAAATAATTTACAGGCAGCAGCAGAAAAAGAAGAACTTGGTATCCCTATGAATTTTTCAAGCGATCCGAGAAATTTAGCGACAGATGTTGAAACTTCTATTGCAACAACAGCATACGGCTCTTGTTGGCCTTCAAATTTAGGAATTGCAGCTACCTTTAATCCAGAATATGCTTTTTTGAGCGGACAAACAGAGGCACAGGAATATCGTGCATGTGGATTAAATATTGCATTAGGACCGCAGATTGATCTTGCCACAGAACCAAGATGGAGACGGTACTCAGGAACATGGGGAGAAAATTCGACTCTGACAAGCGATATGGCAAAAGCATATGTAGAAGCTCTCCAAAGCACTTGGGATAAAGTAGGAACAGATGCCCAAGATCAAGGCTGGGGAAAAGACTCTGTAATCGGAATGGTAAAACATTTTCCTGGAGATGGAATGGGAGAAGCTGGTCGAGAATCTCATAGAAATTCAGGAAAGTATGCAGTATATCCTGGAAATAACATGGCAGAACATTATTCGGTATTTGAATCTGTCTTCCATTTAGATACTTTGACAGAGAGTGCAAAAGCAGTAATGCCATCGTATTCGGTTGCATATGATGAAGATGGTCCGATTGGCGCGCCGGTAGCAAGCGGATATAATTCTTATAAATTAAATGATATTTTGCAGGATCAAATGGGATTTGACGGTGTGATCTGTACAGACTGGTGCATCACAGCAGATTACTGGACACCTTGGGGCGTAGAAAATCTGACGCAGGTGGAAAGATATGTGATGGCATTGGAAAATGGAATGACGCAGTTTGGCGGCGATGAGTTATTAAAGCCAATGATGGATGCGTATACAATAGGATCGCTCGCAAATACAACGTATGCAGAACAAGCATTTTTTATACGTCCTGAGTCAGAAGATTATGACGGTTCTGAGATGTATAAAAAAATGTTTTATGAAAATGCAGAAAAGATTTTATATAATTCATTTTTGACAGGTGTATTTGAAGATCCTTATGTAAGTTCAGAAAATGCAGCAACAGTGATGACCGATAAAGAAAATGCAAAGATTGCATATGAGGCGCAGTTAGATTCTGTAATTTTACTGAAAAATTCTGGACAGATTTTAAATGCAGCTTCGGATCAGAAAAAGACGGTTTATATGCCGATGGAGATCAATAAAGAACGGGAGACAACGACCGATTCTGCCTCTGCACATGCCAGTGGAGACTGGAGTCATGTAGGATATGAAGATATGAGTTTCTCAGGAGCAATCGCTTATTCCTTTGACTGGGAGATGGCAAATGAATACTTTAATGTGGTGACAGATGAGATTCGTGAAGGTGCAGATTTGAATGCTTTGACAGAAGAAGATATTATACGCCGTACAGATTTCTCGGAAGTAGATTTTGCACTTGTTTCTGTAGAAGCGCCTCATTTTATGGATCGTGGTTTTGACGATAGTAAAGTGGATCTGGATAATAGCGATGGCAGCATTGACAATGGATATTATCCAATCTCATTAATTTATAATGATTATACAGCAAATCCAGAGGCGGTACGTGAATATCCGATTGCAGTAGATCCTGAAGAAGAAATAGAATGGATGGCAGCAGGAGGAGAAAGAGGACGCTCTCGTTACTATGGAGGAAAAACAACAAAAGGCAATACAGAAGATTTAGATTTAATTTTAAATACAAAAGAAAAAATCGGAGAATTGCCATTAGTAGTTTATGTCACAGCAACAAATCCATTCTGTTTATATGAATTTGAGGAAAAAGCAGATGGTATTGTCTTAGGACTGGGAGTATCCGGACGCGCTGCTTTAGAAAATATTTCCGGAAATCATGAGCCACAGGGATTACTGCCGATGCAGCTTCCAGCTAACATGGATACGGTAGAACAGCAGAAAGAAGATGTTCCGTTTGATTTGGAATGCCATGTAGATACAGATGGAAACACATATGATTTTGCATATGGATTGAACTGGTCTGGACAAATTCAGGATGAACGTACTGCAGCATATACAAAATAATAGATAAGATATCCAAGCAAAAAATAGAACGAAATTAAAAATATAAAATAGTTTGAAATAAAAAAGGCTTTACTGTAATTGATAAAAAATAAGCAGTAAAGCCTTTTAAAATTTTGATTTTTATACATAAGATACCATTCATGACAAAAAAAAGCAGTTCATGACAATACGGTTGAGAGAATCATTTTTCAAATGGTATAATCAAAATTACATTGAAGCCGGTTTTAAATCAGGAAATCACTGCGCAGGATTTCCAAGTATGTAAAGTAAAAAACAAATATAAAAAATATGAAAAAGAGGGTATTTTTTTAAAAAGGAGGGTGTTTTATGAAAAAGAAGAAAATTTCTATGCTGCTTTCATCAGCAATGATGCTGAATGCACTCAGTCTTCCTGTTTTTGCAGAAGAAAATTCCATCATTCAGCAGAGTGAATCTGGATTTTATTACATTGAAGAGAATGGCGATCAGGTTCGCCTGAGCAGTAAAAATGAAAATGGATTCTTGGAAGTGGACGGATTATACTTCCGTGATCTTGATAAAGATGGAGAATTGGATGTCTATGAAGACTGGCGCGCGGAACAGGAAACTCGTGTGCAGGATCTTTTGGCACAGATGACTCCGGAAGAAAAAGCGGGCACTCTGATTTTTGGATGTATCTTTGGAAGCAATGGAAGTACGGTCAGTGATCTTGGGGGAGATCAGGATCAGTCCCATGCTGGCGTAACCGTAAAAGGAACGCCATATATAAGTGATCCAGAAACATGCTTGTATTCTACAGAACCGTATGTTGATATTGAAGGTTCAAAAGTTGTTCCGATGGCATATCAGATTAAAGGAACAAATACAACGACATTTATCGCAGCATTGACCGGAAATCCAAAAGATCAGCTTGATTTATTTAACTCTATTCAGGCAATCGCAGAAGAAAATCGTCTTGGTATCCCATGTGTATTCTCAGGAGATCGTTCTTACAATACATGGGGCGGTATGGTGGATATGCCGCATTATGCTTTTGGTATTGCTCATGATGAGGATTTACTGTACAATCTGGTATCTGAATATTCAAAAGAATCTGCAGCGATTGGATATCATCAGGTATTCCATGGATACGGCAATGAAATCGGCAGTTTTTACGGAGATGATCCAAATTATATTGCAAAGATGTCTGCAACAGAGACAAAGGCTTATCAGGATAATGGATGGAGCGCTCATTCCAAACACTTTATTGCTCGTGGCGGACGTAATGCTTATATTAAAGCAAAATCACCGGCAGATCTGATTGACAGCTGGATGGTTGGATGGCAGGCCGTTGTAGATGCAGGCACACATTATATTATGACAAATAATAATGTTGGCGTGACAGATGGCGTGCAGGGATACATGGATAAAGATACGTATTCGATCTTAAGAGAGGATCTTGGATATGAAGGCGTTGTATGTCTTGACTGGCCTCTGGATATCAGCCGTATTATGGGAAATACAGGTATTACATCGGACGGCGTGGATATTTCTACATTATCCGCAGCAGAGCGTTATGCAATGATTTTAAACGCAGGCGTAGATATGTTCAGCTGCTACGGTGCAATTCTTGGAACAGATATTGATGCGTATGCAGAAGAAGTTTCAAACCGTGCATTCCCTGATATCATTCTTCAGGCAGTAAACGATGGACTCGTGACAGAAGAAGATTTCAATGAACACGTTGCACGCGTACTTCGCAATAAATTTGAACTTGGAATTTTTGAAGATCCATACTCTGACTGGTCCGATGCACTTGATTTAATTGGATCAGAAGAATATAAAGCAGAACAGTTTGCGGTTATGAGCAATGACGATGTCAATGCAGCGCGCCGCAGTGAAATTACAGAGATGGAAGAAGAACTGATGGTAAAATCTACAATTCTTCTGAAAAACGACAACAACGTTCTTCCATTGGCAAAAGGAACAAAAGTATATGTAGATGGCTCGGCTGAAAATATCAAAGAAAGCGATATAACAGCTCTTGGCGAACATGGAACAGTCGTATCTACAATGGAAGAAGCAGATGTTTGTGTATTCCATGTAACAACATTTGATGATAATTATTATTACATGGTTGAAGATGCACAGGCAGCAGGAAAATCAATCGTTCTTATTTTTGAAGGTACGGTAAAAACAGAACCAGGTCTGGAACAGGTAGAAGCTTGTGATGCAATTCTGATGCAGACATTTGTAAATACACCTGACCATGGCTCTTCTGTTGGAAGTTTTTATCGCTATACAACGCCATCCATCACAGCGGATATGCTGTTTGGAGAGAAAGAACCAGCAGGAAGCACGTTATATGAAACGGCTTATAATAAAAACGATTATACATTGTCATGGGGCGAATTACAGAATGATATCGGTGTAGATACACAGACTCGTCTGTATATGGCAATGATGGCAAAAGAAAATCCGACTATTGATATGGCAAACAATTTAGGAAATGTTTTATGGACAACAAACTATGGTATGAGTTATAGCAAGCCAGCTGATATTGAGCTGAGTCTGTTAAGCGTACCACAGACGACAGAAGAAAGAGAAGTAGAAGGAAGATGGGGCATCTCTATTGAAACGGTAGCTGTTACAGAAATCCAGAAAGCAGGCGTTCCATTTGAAATTAACTTTGTTGCAAAGAATAATGGTTCCGATGGTCATATGACGGTTCAGGTAATGGACGGTGAAAATGTAGCGGCAGAAAAATTTGTAGCCCTCGATGAAGGACAGTTCCGTGTTATCACAGTAGAGCTGACTCTCGAAGCAGGCGAACATACCATTACAGTTGGCGATATGAGCGAAACAATCGTTGTAGAATAAAAAAACAGGTGAGTTACTCTAAAACCACCCTTATATACCTACCATATTTCAGGGCGCTGCCAAAACAGCAGCGCCCGTTTTGAGATTTCCAAAATAAGAAAAAATGGAAAAAAACGGATTGATTGAAAGGAAAGATCATATATGAAAAAAGCATTATTATTATCGAGTGCATTGATTTTGTCACTGGGAACGATGTCTGTAGCTGCATCAGCAGAACAGCCGAATGCTTCCGCGTATCATGCTGATGAGCCAATTACAATAGACGGAGATTTGAGCGAATGGAATCTGTCTTCTCCGATTGAAATAAAAGATGCGTCTCAGATTATTCGAGATGAAAGCGCTTGGCTGGGTGAGACGGATGTAAGCGGTACGGTTTATCTGATGTGGGATGAAGAAAATCTATATCTTGCAACAGACATGAAGGAAGCGTCTAGTCTTGGAGCAGTCGGCGTGATTGGACATGATCTGGAAGATAATTTTAAAATTTATATTTCTACAGATCCAAAAGCAGATCCAGAGAGAGTTTCTTTTGAGACAAATGATTTTTTACTGTATCTGATGATGGACAGTCAAAACTGGTATACAGCGATTGACCGTTCTATGATTGAGCGAGAACAATTAGGAAGGTTTACATCAAAAGGAATGGAAGAAAATGCAGATATTTTAGAAGGATACGAGAAAAAACATACTCCGACAAAAGACGGATTTATTTTTGAAGCGGCAATTCCATGGGCAAATTTTTCAAATGAACGGATTGCTCAGTACGTTCCGGCAGTTGGAGATACAATCAATTTTAATTTCTGTATCACAGACAATGATTATCCATTTCCGAATACACAGTCCTCTGTACAGATGAGCTGGTGTGGAACAATGGAAATTAACAAAAATCCTAGCCTCTGGGGACGAGTAACATTTGAGTAAGACAGAAAGAAGAAAGAAAAATTACAGTAAAAATTATAGTGAAAATAAGAGAAACAGATGGATGGTGGAGACACCATCCTGTTTTTTTGCTAGATTTTAAAAGCGATTGAAAATAAGAAGAAAAAAATAAGAAGATACCTTTTGAATGTGAGAAAAAGAAGTTGGTTGTTGTGTTTAAGATTTCGGGCGAGAATTCTCGGTTATTTATATCCGAGATGAAAGCCCGTT